>NZ_JBFTKM010000008.1:0-163030 GCF_056395945.1 Arthrobacter sp. 05T442
AGGTGCCGGTGGCATCGTTCACTTCGACGGTGAAGGATCTGGGGATCACGGTGGACGGGTCCGGCTCTTCGGATCCGGATGGCACGGTTAGCTCCTACGCCTGGGACTTCGGAGACGGGTCCGTCGGCCAGGGTACGACCGCGACCCACACATACGCGGCTGCGGGAACCTACACAGTGAAGCTCACCGTGACGGATAACCAGAGCGCGACGGGCGAGAAGACCGATCCGGTGACGGTGACGGCACCGCCGGTGAACAAGGTGCCGGTGGCATCGTTCACTTCGACGGTGAAGGATCTGGGGATCACCGTGGACGGGTCCGGCTCTTCGGATCCGGATGGCACGGTTAGCTCCTACGCCTGGGACTTCGGAGACGGGTCCGTCGGTCAGGGTACGACCGCGACCCACACATACGCGGCTGCGGGAACCTACACAGTGAAGCTCACCGTGACGGATAACCAGAGCGCGACGGGCGAGAAGACCGATCCGGTGACGGTGACGGCACCGGCACCGGTGGACGTGGTGGCTGTTCCGGCGAAATCCGCGTGGAGCTGGCGCTACGAAGCCACCGCACCTCCGGCCGGCTGGAAGGGACAAGGCTTCGACGCTTCGTCCTGGAAGACCGGAAACGGCGTCCTGGGCTTCGGCTCCACGGGACTGGGTACGAATGTCGATGTCAGCACCGGAACCAGCACGCGACCGCTTGCTGCCTACTTCATCAAGACATTCACGGTGGATAACGCAGCCAGCGTTTCCAAACTGACGCTCAAGACGGTCGCCGACGACGGCGTGGTGGTGTACGTCAACGGAACCGAGGTAGGCAGGACCAATATGCCTGCCGGCACCGTGACGTTCAATACCTACGCATCGAGTGCGCCTCGCACCTCGGTGGCCGCGGCCAGCCCCGTGACGATGGATGTGCCGGTGTTCCTGCTGCGGAACGGGGTCAACACCATCGCCGTCGAGACGCATCTGAACTACCATGCTACGGCCGACGTCAGCTTCGACCTGAGCGCCACTGAAACGGTCGGCGGGACGGTGCCGAACCAGGCCCCGGTCGCCAAATTCACCTCGACGGTTTCGGGACTGGGAGTTTCGCTGGACGGGTCCACATCGGCCGATCCTGACGGGACGGTGGCATCATATGCCTGGAATTATGGTGACAACACCACCGGGACAGGTGCCACGGCCACTCACACCTACGCCGCCGCTGGGACATACACGGTCACGCTCACAGCCACGGATAACAAGGGTGCGACCGGTGTGGCAACGGCTCCGGTGACAGTCACCTCGGTGACGGGACCGGTGGATGTGGTCGTGGTGCCGGCGAAGTCTTCGTGGAGCTGGCGCTTCGCGTCAACGGCGCCGGATGCCGCGTGGAAGAACAACGGCTTTGATGCTTCCTCCTGGAAGATCGGCACCGCGGTTCTCGGGTTCGGCTCAACGGGCCTGGGAACGAACGTCGATGTTCCCCCGCCAGCCATCAGCCGGCCGCTGGCAGCGTACTTCCTCGATCAGTTCAATGTGGACAACCTCGCCAAGGTCTCGAAGCTGACGCTGAACACTGTGGCCGACGACGGGGTGGTGGTGTACGTCAACGGAACTGAGGTTGCCCGGCAGAATATGCCCGCCGGGGCGGTGTCGTTCTCAACGTACGCGTCAACCGCGCCCAGCACAGCCAAAGCCAACGCGGCGCCGCTGTCCATCAACGTGCCGCTGTCCGTGCTGGTGGCCGGCATCAACACCATCGCGGTGGAGACTCATCTGAACTACCACTCGACACCCGATATCAGCTTCGATCTCAAGGCTACGATGACCAAGCAGCCCTGAGACGCAGCGGGGGACCACCCCCCTAATGAGCGACAGATGGACCCGTCGGCAGCTGTACCAGCAGCCGGCGGGTCCGTCTCTGTGTGGATGAGGGGCGTGTCGCTGTCCCGGATGCCCAGCGGGTTGAGCCTGCTGTCGGTCTGCCTGGGCTGCCGGACCAACCGCACAGCGACGCCCGGCGGGTTGAGCCTGCTGTCGGTCTGGCTGGGCTGCCGGCCGGGCTATCGCAGGGCAGGGTGCCCGCCGTCGGGCGGCTCAGGGAATTAGCAGACCGGGTTGTCCGGAAAGGTCACTTGGCTGACACGCCAAGTCTGCGTCGGGGACTGCACCAGCGTCATGACATTCAAGGACCGGTCCTTGGCGCTGCCTTTCTGGACCGTCGCTCCGTCATTCGTCAGCACGGAAACGGCCGAGGAATCGATGCAAACGTTGAGGGTGACGGTCGGCGGCTGTGCGCTCGGCTGGTAGCCGACCACCTCAGTTGATACCACTTCCGGTTTGCCGTCGAGGTGCCAGCCGTTGGCCTTGAACTCGCTGGTCCTTGCCATCAGGGAGTCGTAGGCGGAGCCGGTGGCCAACGCAGAGAGTTCGGCCTCAGGCGGCGGTGTCACCGTGGCAAGCACCGCGGCCGTCCTGCCCACGTACGCAGTGGCGTTCTCGGCCGCCGAAGCCTCGACGGGGGCCGGAACAGCAACAGCGGGGGTAGCGCTTGCCGACGGGCCCGCCGAGGGCTTTGCGGCGGGGGCCGCAGCAGCAGAGCCGGGCGCCGTCGGGGGCGCCGCAGACTGCGAAGGGGTGCTCTGAGCGTCGGGCCGGCCCGCGCCGGGGCTGGCTTGCGTGAAAATCAGCAGTACTATCAGGGCGGCCAGCACGACGGCGGCGACTACGACGCCGGTGGTGCGCACCCTGACTTTCGGAGCCTGACCCGGTTCGGACATGTTTGCTCTCCCTCGATAATCGCCACATTCGACGAGGCCTTCGGCGTCATCCGAACTCTGCCACGGCACGGGCAGTGACCAGTATCGTACACAGCCAGTGGTGCTGACTATAGCCCTGGACACGGAGCCGGATGCAGGCGGCGCGCGACGGGTTCGGCGGATGCCCCCGCCCGTGGGGCCATGGAGGCCGAAGGCGGGGATGGGGACCAGTCGCATCATTTCTTCGGCCGGGTCCAGCCGTGGAAGCATTAAGCCAATATTTCTCGAGCGCGGGAGCCTCCGAATCTTGTCAGGCTTAACGACGCACAATGGGATGAGGTCAGCCGGTCCCGCCCTGCCGAAGTGCTGCGCAGTCGCAACGGTTTCCCCATCCTGAACCAGCAGGCCCACGGCAAGCCGTTGATTTATCCGGACTCCGGGTGCCACCCCATAGAACCCGCCGAGCGTGCTTGAGGCGGAGCAGGAATTCAACGAGCGGCCCAATGCGGCGGGGCACCACGGCGCCCACCAGCTTGCCGTGGCGGCGATCGACGCGTTCGAGAATGCGCGCAATACTCTTGCCCGGTTCGTCGGCGTGGGCGGTGAGGAGCTCATCGGGACAGCGGATGGTTTTGGGGCCGCCGATGTCGAACCCGTTGGCGCCCAGTTTTTGGGCACAAAAAAACCCCGGAAAACCGGGGTTTTTCAGTGCGCGGAGGGGGACTTGAACCCCCACCCCCTTTCGAGGACTAGCACCTCAAGCTAGCGCGTCTGCCATTCCGCCACCCGCGCAGGTGGTAATTCGGTGATCCTCTCGCCTTTCAGCGTTTTGGATTTCTCCGAAGCAGCGAGAAAGACTCTAGCACGAACTTTCCGGAAACAAATAATCGGGGCTTGTGGGTAGGCTGAAGCCAGCAAATGACCCGCATCCACGAGGAGCTGCACATGACTGAAATCAGGCCCGAGGACGAAGTTGTCAGGATCTGCCAGGAACTGATCCGCATCGACACGTCGAACTACGGGGACGGTTCCGGTCCGGGGGAGCGCGCGGCTGCTGAATACACCGCCGGGCTCATGGCAGAGGTCGGGCTGGACGCCGAAATCTTCGAAGCCGCCCCCGGACGGGCGAGTGTGGTCACCCGGCTGGCAGGGGAGGACCCCTCGGCAAGCGCCCTGGTTGTGCACGGACACCTGGACGTTGTCCCGGCACTCCGCGAGCAGTGGTCCGTGGATCCCTTCGGCGCCGAACTCAAGGACGGCCTGATCTGGGGCCGTGGCGCCGTGGACATGAAGGACATGGACGCCATGATCCTCTCCGTACTGCGCAACTTCGCCCGCACGGGCCGCAAGCCCAACCGCGACATCATCTTCGCGTTCTTCGCCGACGAGGAAGCCGGCGGCACCTACGGGGCCCGCTACGCCGTCGAGAAGCGGCCCGAACTCTTTGAAGGGGCCACCGAGGCGATCTCCGAGGTCGGCGGGTTCTCCGCTACGATCGGCGGCCAGCGCACCTACCTGCTGCAGACCGCTGAAAAAGGCCTGTCCTGGCTGCGCCTCGTCGCCCACGGCCGCGCCGGCCACGGCTCCCAGATCAACACGGACAACGCCGTGACGCGGCTGGCCGGCGCCGTCGCGCGCATCGGGGAATACAAATGGCCGATTGAACTGACGCCCACCACGAGGCAGTTCCTCGACGGCGTGACCGAACTCACCGGCGTCGAATTCGATCCGGACGATCCCGACAAGCTCCTCAAGGAACTGGGCACGGTGGCCCGCTTCGTCGGGGCGACGCTGCAGAACACCACGAACCCCACACTGCTCAAGGGCGGCTACAAGCACAACGTCATTCCCGAATCGGCCGAAGCCCTCGTGGACTGCCGCACGCTGCCCGGGCAGGAGCAGCAGGTCCTGGAGATCGTCCGCGAGCTCGCGGGCACAGGCGTCGATATCAGCTACGTCCACCAGGACGTCTCCCTGGAAGTGCCGTTTGCCGGCAATCTCGTCGATTCGATGATCGACGCCCTGCACGCCGAGGATCCCGGGGCCAAGGTCCTGCCGTACACGCTTTCGGGCGGCACGGACAACAAGTCCCTGAGCAGGCTTGGCATCACCGGCTACGGCTTCGCCCCGCTGATGCTTCCGGACGAGCTCGACTTCACCGGAATGTTCCACGGCGTCGACGAGCGCGTCCCGGCCGATTCCCTGAAGTTCGGCGCGCGGGTCCTGGACACCCTACTGACCAACTACTGAGTCCAACCACTGACGGAGCCGGAACATAGACCGTGACACCTGAAGAGATCCTGACCGGGCCCCTGCTGGAACGGATCCGCGGCCGGGCCGCCGGCTACGACCGTGCCAACGCGTTCTTCCATGAAGACCTGGCGGAACTCGCCGCTGCCGGCTATCTGAAGATCTTCGTGCCGGCGTACGACGGCGGCCTGGGCCTCGGGCTCGCCGACGCGGCACAGCTGCAGCGGCGGCTGGCGACGGCGGCGCCGGCCACCGCGCTGGCCATCAACATGCACCTGGTGTGGACCGGCGTCGCGCACGTCCTGGCGGCCAGGGGCGACTCCTCGCTGGATTTTGTCCTCCGCGAGGCCGCACAGGGAGAGGTGTTCGCGTTCGGGAATTCGGAGGCGGGCAACGACTCGGTGCTGTTCGACTCGCGGACGGAGGCGATCCCGCTGCCGGACGGCAGCTACAGCTTCACAGGCCACAAGATCTTTACGAGCCTGTCCCCGGCGTGGACGAGGCTGGGGATTTTCGGAAAGGATGCCTCGGCCCGGGACGGCGAGGGGGAGCTGGTGCACGGCTTCATCACCCGGGACACCCCCGGCTACGAGATCCTGCAGGACTGGGACACGCTCGGCATGCGGGCCAGCCAGTCCAATACGACCGTGCTGCGGGGCGCCGTCGTACCGGCGGACCGGATCTTCAGGAAACTGCCCGTAGGCCCGAATGCGGACCCGCTGGTCTTTGCAATCTTCGCCTGCTTTGAGACGCTCCTGGCGGCTGTCTACACGGGCATCGGCGAACGGGCCTTCGCGCTGGGCGTTGAGGCCGCCAAACGCCGGACCTCGTTCAAGAGCGGCGGCCGCAGCTACGCGCAGGATCCGGATATCCGGTGGAAGGTGGCGGAAGCGGCGATGGCCATGGACGCGCTCTACCCGCAGCTCTCCCGCGTGGCCTCGGACGTGGACGAACTGGCCGAGCACGGCAGCCAGTGGTTCCCCAAGCTGGTGGGACTCAAGGTCAGGGCGACCGAAACCGCACGGTCGGTGGTGGACCTCGCCATCCGCGTCTCCGGTGGATCAAGCTACTTCCGCGGTTCCGAACTGGAGCGGCTGTACCGGGACGTGCTGGCCGGAATGTTCCACCCGTCCGACGACGAATCGGCGCATAATACGGTGGCCAATGCGTGGCTGGGGCCGCTGGAAACGCCCTAGACGGTCCGCTGGACCTGAATCACTTTCCGGCGGAGCCAGAAGCGGCGTCCGCCGCCCAGATACAGGACGCTGCGCTCCAGTTCCCACTTGCCGTACTCGGAATGTTCCACGAGCCTGCGGCGCGCCTCGGGCAGGGAATCCTCAGGCCCCACCGTCAGTACGAGGTACTCGTACTGCTTCACATAGTCCCGTTCCCGCTGGACTGAACTGCTCAGAAAATGTTCCTTCATTGCTCTCCATTTTCGTCCTTTTCCGGCTAACGTGAAGTCATGAGCATCGATCCGCGTGTCGCGCTTGAGTCCCTGACCGCCGCTTTGGAAGAACACTTGGCTGCCGCCGCGGCGCGCCGCGGCGAGGGGGACCCGGCGGTCGAGGCGGCCTTCTTTGCCGTTGCCGACGCCTTTGAAGTCTACGACGACTCCCTGTACGAAGCGTACGGGGAGGTCACGCCGCTCGAAGTGATCGACGACGACAGCGACGACGACGAGGAAGAGGACGTCGACGACGAGGAAGACCTCGAGATCCTCCAGGAATCCGAGCAGAACTAGCGATATTCCAGCGCCTGCGTCAGGCAGGGCTGGACACGTCTTCCAGCGCCTGCGCAATTTCCGGCGGCAGCGGCGCGAGCGTGGACTCGAGAATCTCCTTGAGCTGAACGGGCGTCCGGGCGCCCACGATGGCCGTGGCAACCCCGTGCCGGGAGAGCAGCCAGCTCAGCGAGACGTCCAGTGAGGTCCTGCCCAGTCCTTTCGCGGCCATCGCGATTGCTTCGACCACACTGGAGGCGGGCCCCTCGAGGTAAGGCTCCACGTAACCGGCGAGCCGCTGGTGGGCGGCACGCGAATCGGCGGGGATGTGGCCCCGGTATTTTCCGCTCAGGACGCCGCGCCCCAGGGGCCCCCACGCCATCAGGCCCAGTCCGGCATCCTCGACCGCGGGGATCAGCTCGATTTCCGGCGTGCGGTGCAGCAGCGAATATTCGGACTGGTTCGCCACCAAGGGGAAACCGGCAACCGCCGCCGCCTTGGCCGTCTGCCAGCCATTGAAGTTCGAAACACCGGCATAGCGGGCCCGGCCCGAACGTACGGCGTACTCCAGCGCGGACAGCGTTTCGTCCAGCGGCACGTTGGGGTCCCAGGCATGGGCGAACCATAGGTCCACGTACTCAGTGCCCAGCCGGGCAAGGCTTGCGTCCAGGCCGGAGAGCATCCCGTTACGGGACGTGTCAACGCTCCGGCGCCCGTCCGACGTGGAAAGTCCGGCTTTGGTGGAGATCACCACCTCGGAGCGCGCGACGACGTCGCCGAGCATCCCGCCAAGCATGGCTTCGGCCTGGCCGTCGGCGTAGGACGCTGCTGTGTCGATCAGGGAACCGCCGCCGTCGACAAAGGTCCGCAGCAGCCCGGAGGCATCCTGCTCATCGGTCTCACGGGCCCAGGACATGGTGCCAAGGGAGAGGGCGGACACGCGCAAACCACTGTTGCCGACATAACGCTGCTGCATGTCAGCAAGCTTACGGGGATTCGGAGGGGTTCATAACGTAGGGTCTATAAACGTGAACTGGTTTGAAGCGGCCCTGCTGGGCCTTGTGCAGGGACTGACCGAATTCCTCCCGATTTCCTCAAGCGCCCATCTGCGGATTGTTGGCTCGTTCTTTCCCAACGGCTCAGATCCGGGCGCGGCGTTTACCGCCATCACCCAACTGGGAACCGAGACGGCGGTCATCGTCTACTTCTGGCATGACATCGTCCGGATCGTCAGGGCATGGTTCGGCTCCCTTACCGGCAAGGTGTCCCGGCAGAATCCGGACGCTCGCATGGGTTGGCTGGTCATCCTGGGCAGCCTGCCGATCATCATCCTCGGCCTGCTGTTCCAGAACCAGATCGAATCGGTGCTCCGCAGCCTGTGGATCGTGGCCACCACGCTCATTGTGTTTGGCATGATCCTGGCCGTCGCCGACGCCGTGGGGCGCCAGGAGCGCTACCTCTCCAAGCTCACCTACAAACACGGAATCCTGTACGGGCTGGCCCAGGCCATGGCCCTCATCCCGGGCGTATCCCGCTCCGGCGGCACCATCACGGCCGGTCTGCTCATGGGCTACACCCGGGAAGCGGCGGCACGCTATTCCTTCCTGCTCGCGATCCCGGCCGTCTTCGGCAGCGGCCTCTACGAGCTCTACAAAGTCCTCACCAAAGAAGGGATCACCGGACCGTACGGGCTGCCGGAAACCGCACTGGCCACAGTTATCGCCTTCGCTGTGGGCTACGTCATCATCGGCTGGTTCCTGAAGTACGTCTCGACCCGCAGCTACCGCCTCTTCGTCTGGTACCGGATCTTCGCAGGCCTGGCGCTGTACCTGCTGCTCGGTTTCAATGTCATCAGTGCCTAGCACTAGGCTTGGGCTGTGAAGTCCTGGATATCCCGCCCTGTTCCCCAACTCCCGGGCAGCATGCCTGCCGTGCGCCTCTTTGACACCGTCAAAGGCCGCGTCGTCACCCTGGAGGCAGCGGGTGAGCAGTCCATGTACGTCTGCGGCATCACCCCCTACGACGCCACGCACATGGGGCACGCGGCCAGCTACGTCGCCTTCGACCTTCTCAACCGTGCCTGGCGGGACGGCAAGCAGCAGGTTTCCTATGTCCAGAACGTGACCGACGTCGACGACCCCCTGCTCGAACGCGCGACGGCGACCGGCGTGGACTGGCGAGACCTCGCGGCAAGCCAGATCGAGCTGTTCCAGACGGACATGGAAGCCCTCAACGTCCTGGCCCCGGACCACTACGTCGGTGCCGTTGAAGCCGTGCCGATGATCGTGCCCGCGATCGAGCGCCTCCTCCACCAGGGCCTGGCCTACAGGGTCGCCGGTGCCGCCGGCGAACCCGATGGAGATGTCTACTATGATGTCGAAGCCGCCGGCAAGCACTCCGCGGACGCTGTCGACGTCGCAGGCGCCGCTGCCGACGCATGGACGCTCGGCTCCGTTTCGGGCCTGTCCGACGCCGAAATGCTGGAACTTTTCGCCGAACGCGGCGGCGACCCGGGACGCGCCGGGAAGCGCCAGGCGCTTGACCCGCTGCTGTGGCGTGTCGCCCGCGAGGGCGAGCCCTCTTGGCCCGGCGGCGAACTGGGGGAGGGGCGGCCCGGCTGGCACATCGAATGCACCGTCATCGCGCAGAAACATTTGCCGGCCCCGTTCACCGTCCAGGGCGGCGGATCCGACCTCATCTTCCCGCACCACGAGATGGGCGCCGGACACGCCTATTCGCTGGCCGGCGTCCCGCTGGCCCGCCACTTTGCACACGCCGGGATGGTGGGCCTCGACGGCGAAAAGATGAGCAAGTCCAAGGGCAACCTGGTGCTCGTTTCGCGGCTCCGGGCCGCAGGCGAAGATCCGGCCGCCATCCGGCTGGCCATCCTGGCGCATCACTACCGTTCGGACTGGTCCTGGACCGATGCCGGGTTCCACGAAGCCAAGGAAAGGCTCCAAACGTGGCGCTCCGCCCTGGCGGCGGCCCCCGCGGGTTCCGCCGGCGGGCTCATCGCCCGGCTGCGGGCCGAGATGTCCGATGATTTGAACGCCCCCGCGGCGCTGGCCGCCGTCGACGCCTGGGCGAAAGCAGCGCTGGAGCACTCCGGCACGGTTTCCGGCTCGTCCACGGACGCGGCCCTGGTGGGCGACGCCGTCAACGCCCTGCTCGGCGTCGAACTCTAGATCGAAATCCGGGGCCCGCCGGATCGCATTCCAGGCCAGGCGGGCCGGCCCTGCGCAAGCCCGTTTACGAGGGCTTGTCCTTGCCCCGCCGTTTGAGGTAGCGCTCGAATTCGCGCGCAATCGACTCGCCGCTTGCCTCCGGGAGGTCGGCGGTGTCCTTTGCCTCCTCCAACTGGCGCACGTAGGCCGCAATTTCAGGGTCCTCCGTAGCCAGCTCGTCGACACCGCGTTCCCACGCGTCCGATTCCTCCACGAGTTCCTGGGTGTCCAGGGGGACCTGCAGCAGCTCCTCGATCCGGTGCAAGAGGGCCAGTTGTGCCTTCGGGGAGGGCGCCTGGGCCACGTAGTGCGGTACGGCCGCCCAGAGCGACACCGTGGGCAAACCTGCCAGCAATGCCACCTCGCCGAGCACGCCGACGATTCCGACCGGGCCCTCATACTGCGACGCCTCCAGATCCATCCGCTCACGCAGGGCGTTGTCGTCCGTTGACGTACTGACGGGGATGGGGCGGCTGTGCGGCACGTCCGCGAGGAGGGCGCCGACCAGGATCACGTAGTCGACGTGCAGGGCTTCCGCATGCACGAGGAGCTCGGCCGTATAAGCGCGCCACTTATAGGACGGCTCCGTGCCCTGCACAAAGATCACGTCCACGTTGGAGTCCGGAACGCTGGCCTTGAAGATACGCGTGGAGGGCCACTTGATCTTCCGGTCACCCGAGGCGGTCCGGCGGATCGTCGGCCGTGTGAACTGGAAGTCGTAGTACTCATCGGCGTCGATCGTCGCGACCTTCTTGCCGCCCCACAGCTTGTTCAGATAGCGCAGGGCGTCGCTCGCGGCCTCGCCGGCGTCGTTCCAGCCCTCAAACGCGGCCATCATCACCGTGATACGCCGCCCCTCGGGAACCGGCTGCAGCAGCCGCTCCGGCTCGGGGACGGCGCCTGGTTCCGTGGGGTCTCCCTCGAAGCTATTCATCTCATCACCCTACTTCCAAGGGGCGGGCCCGTGCAGGGAATGAAGCACCGCAAGTCGGCAAATCTCTGCCCACATGCCGCACCCGTGCCGCTCGTGGGCGCCGGCGGCGGCCCCCGGCCACCTGATATTCGCCAGCGGCGTAGTCCGGACGGCGGGCCGGGGCTTCACCGTAGACTGGACGCATGCGATCCTCAGCTTCCCGGCCACTTCTCAAAGCTGCGCTCTGGGACATGGACGGCACCATCGTCGACACGGAACCGTACTGGATCGAGGCTGAACACGCCCTCGTCGCCGCCCACGGCGGAGAGTGGTCACATGCCAAGGCCATGCAGCTCGTGGGCCAGTCCCTCATGTTTTCCGCGGGGATCCTGCAGGACGCCGGCGTGAAGCTGGAGCGCCGCGAAATCATCGACACCCTCACCGCTCACGTAATCAGCCGGGTACGGATCGCCGTACCATGGCGGCCCGGGGCGCGGGAGCTGCTCGACGAGCTCCACTCCGCCGGAGTCCGCTGCGCCCTCGTGACCATGTCCGAGGCCCCCCTGGCCCGCGAGATTGTTGCCAGTCTGCCAAAGCCGTACTTCGACTTTCTCGTCACCGGGGACACCGTCACCAACGGCAAGCCCCATCCGGAGGCCTACCTCAAGGCCGTGGAACTGCTTCAACAACAGGATCCGGGACTAACGCTGCACGAGTGTGTGGCGCTTGAAGACTCCGAGCCGGGAGTCGCCGCAGCGGTGACGTCTGGCGTCGTGACGGTCGCCATTCCGCACATCATGCCGCTCCCGGACGATCCCCGCCGCGCCACCTGGGACACCTTGGAGGGCCGCACCGTGGCCGACCTTGAAGAGCTAGTGGCCCTGCGTCACGAGTTCCCGGACGCGACATTCGGGCTGGCAAGTGCCGTCACGGGGAGCAACGGCGTTGACTGACACCGAGACCCAGGGGCAGCCCGGCCAGGGCCTGTCCACCCGTAGGGAGGGAATCCCGCTGGGACGCATCGCGGGGATTCCGGTAGTCCTCGCGTATTCCTGGTTCGTGATCGCGGCGTTCACCGTTATCGTCTATGGGCCCGTCCTCCAGCACAACAATCCCCGCCTTGGCCTCACGGCCTACCTGGTGGCGTTCGCGTACGCCGTGCTGCTCCTGATATCCGTGCTGGTGCACGAGCTCGCCCATGCGCTGACCGCCAAGATATACCACTGGCCCACCCAGAAAATCGTCCTCAATCTCTGGGGCGGCCACACCCAGTTCGAGAGTTTCACCGCATCCCCGGGCCGGTCGGTACTGGTGGCCATGGCCGGACCGGCAGCGAACTTCGTGCTGGCAGGCGGCGGCTGGCTGTTGGTGTCCACCGCTAGTCTCAGCGGCGTCGCTAACATCCTGGCCAACATCTTCGTGTGGGCCAACATGCTGATCGGCATCTTCAACGTGCTGCCCGGCCTTCCCCTGGACGGCGGCCGGCTCGTCGAATCCGCCGTATGGAAGGCGACCGGCAGCCAGGAAAAGGGGACGATTGCCGCAGGCTGGGGCGGCAGGATCATCGTCATCGCCCTTGCCCTCTGGTTTGTGGTGCTGCCCCTGCTCAGCGGGGGGCTCCCGGACGTTTCCTTCATCCTCATCACGGTTCTGGTCGGCAGTTTCCTCTGGATGGGCGCGACGGCCTCGATCCAACAGGCACGGCTGCGGAGCCGGCTGCACCTCGTGGACGCGGCGGCCCTCGCCGAGCCCGCCGTGGGCCTGCCCGAATCCGCGACAGTCGCGGACGCCCTTGCCCTGGCTCCGGCCGGGACGCCGGCGGTCGTGCTGTGCGGCCCGGACGGCCGCCCAGTGGCAGTCGTGGACGCTGGGGCTGCCGCGAGCGTTCCTGCGGCGGCTGTCGCGGTGACCCCTGTCACCGCGGTGTCCTACGCCCTTGGCGCCGGCGCCTACGTTCCGGAATGGTCGCAGGGCCAGGAACTGGTCCAGTACCTGGCCCAGCTGGAAGGCCAGGAGTACGCAGTGGTGGACCGGGACGGAGCGGTCACCGGCCTGCTCCGCCAGTCCACCGTTCTCAACGCCATCACCGGGAAGGGTCCAGGCAACGGCAGTCGCGGGCCGGCCAACGCCTGAAAACAGCCCCGCAACCACCGCGGCAACCCGGGCGAAGGCCCCAACCAGGGCCGGAACCGGTAGAGTTACGTGCCGGTCGTGAATTCCGGCCCCACACGCAAGGACCGGTGCCCGCCGGAAGATTTGCGGCCACAGAGCTTTACAGGAGTGAGGAACATCTTCATGAGCAGCGACACCGCCGCCAACACCAGCCAGGCCGCCGCCACGGCACCGGCCAGCCCCGCCACCGGAGCAGCCGCCGTGCCGGCCACCGGTACGGCGCCGGTGGGAGCGACCCGCCGCCGCGGCCCGTTCCGCGAAGGCGAGCGCGTGCAGCTCACCGACGAGCGCGGCCGCATGAACACGATCAGCCTCGAAGTAGGCGGTGCCTTCCACACGCACCGCGGCTTCCTGAACCACGACGAGATCATCGGCAAGCCCGACGGCTCCGTCGTCGTGAACAACGTCGGCCAGCAGTACCAGACCCTGCGGCCGCTGCTCTCAGACTTCGTGCTTTCGATGCCCCGCGGCGCAGCGGTGGTCTACCCCAAGGACGCCGGACAGATCGTCACCATGGCGGACATCTTCCCGGGCGCACGCGTCGTCGAGGCCGGGGTCGGCTCCGGCGCACTGTCCATCTCGCTGCTGCGTGCGGTGGGGGACAACGGCTACCTGCACTCTTTTGAACGCCGCGAGGAATTCGCGGACATCGCCCGTGGCAACGTCGAGACGATCTTCGGCGGACCGCACCCGGCGTGGAAAATCTCCCTCGGCGATTTCCAGGAGGAAGTCGTCCGGACGGAGGCTCCCGCTTCCGTGGACCGCGTGGTCCTGGACATGCTCGCCCCCTGGGAGTGCCTCGACGCCGTCGCAACCGTCCTGGCCCCGGGCGGCGTGTGGATCAATTATGTCGCCACTGTGACTCAGTTGTCCCGCACCGCCGAGGCCATCCGCGCCGACGGCCGCTTCACCGAGCCCGACGCCTGGGAATCCATGGTCCGCGGCTGGCACCTTGAGGGCCTGGCCGTGCGGCCCGACCACCGGATGGTGGCCCACACCGGCTTCCTGCTCGTCACCCGCCGCCTCGCTGACGGCGTCACGGGCATCTCCATGAAGCGCCGCCCGTCCAAGACGGACTTCAACGAAGAGGACGTCAACGCCTGGACGCCCGGGGCAGTGGGGGAGCGGGCCGTCTCGGACAAGAAGCTCCGCCGCGCCGCGCGGGATGCCATTGCCGGGACGAACGTCGTGGACGCCCCGGAGGTAACGAACTAGCCAGCATATTTCGGATGTCTCCAGCGGCACCCGCCTTCTTGGGGCTAAGGTCTTAATAGAAGAGCAGGAAGGGGCTGATGCACGATGGACACTCCGAACACTGACCCGGGCCGCACACCGGCGGACGACGCAGCGGCCACAGCCGCGCGGGCGGATGCCGGCCAAGGCGAGGGCTGGCCCTCAGCCACCGACGGTGACCGCTACGCGGCCAACGAACTGTCCGTGGCAGAGCGACAGGTCAACATTCTTAGGGACAAGCTCAGGCATATTGACCGCCAGCTCGCTGCCGCGACGCAGAACAACTCCAAGTTGGTCGCCATGCTGGAGACCGCAAAAGCCGAAATCCTGCGGCTCAAGAACGCCCTCGACCAGGAAGGCCAGCCGCCCTACAGTTTCGGCACGATCCTTCAGGTTAACCCCAAGCGCCAGCCGTCCGCCGGCAACAGCGGACAGGCTGCCACCGAGGAGTCCGTGGACATCTTCAACGCCGGGCGGAAGATGCGTGTCGGGGTCAGTCCGCTGGTGAACCTCAACCAGCTCGCGGTCGGCCAGGAGGTCCTCCTCAACGAAGCCCTGATGGTCGTGGCCGGTCTCGGCTACGAGCGGGCGGGGGATCTCGTCACGCTCAAGGAGATGCTCGGTCCGGACCGCGCCCTCGTCGTCGGGCGGGCCGACGAGGAACGCGTCATCCGGCTCTCGGGAGCACTCCTGGCGCAGAAGCTCCGGGTCGGGGACGCCCTCTCGATCGACTCCCGCACCGGCTACGCGCTGGAGAAGATTCCGCGCTCCGAAGTGGAGAACCTGGTCCTGGAAGAAGTGCCCGATATCACCTACCAGGATATCGGCGGTCTTGGACCGCAGATCGAGCAGATCCGCGACGCCGTGGAACTCCCGTTCCTGCATCCGGACCTGTACCGCGAGCACGGGCTGAAGGCGCCCAAGGGCATCCTCCTTTACGGACCGCCGGGCTGCGGCAAGACCCTGATTGCCAAGGCCGTGGCGAACTCCCTCGCCGCGCGGGCAGCCGAGCGTGCCGGCAAGACCGACATGAAGAGTTATTTCCTGAACATCAAGGGCCCCGAGCTCCTCGACAAGTACGTCGGCGAAACGGAACGGCACATCAGGCTGATCTTCGCCCGCGCCCGCGAAAAGGCGTCCGAGGGCAGCCCTGTGGTGGTGTTCTTCGATGAAATGGATTCGCTGTTCCGCACGCGTGGCACCGGCATCTCCTCCGACGTCGAGACAACGATTGTCCCGCAGCTGCTCAGCGAGATCGACGGCGTGGAGCGGCTCGACAACGTGATCGTGATCGGCGCCTCCAACCGGGAGGACATGATCGACCCGGCCATCCTGCGTCCGGGCCGGCTGGACGTCAAGGTAAAGATCCAGCGCCCCGACGCCGAGGCCGCCGCGGACATCTTCAACAAGTACATCACCCGCGATCTTCCGTTCCATGTGACCGATCTCGCCGAACACAACGGCGATGTCCAGGCCACCGTGGATGCGATGGTCCAGCGGACCGTCGAGGCCATGTACTCCACCGAGAAGTCCAACGAATACCTCGAGGTAACGTACGCCAACGGCGACACCGAGATGCTCTACTTCAAGGACTTCAATTCCGGTGCCGTGGTGCAGAACGTGGTGGACCGGGCCAAAAAATACGCCATCAAGGACCTGCTGACCATCGGGCAGAAGGGCCTGCGGATCGACCATCTGCTGCGTGCCGTGGTTGACGAGTTCCGAGAGCACGAGGACATGCCGAACACCACCAACCCGGATGACTGGGCACGGATCTCAGGCAAGAAGGGCGAGCGCATCACCTACATCCGCACCATCGTCCAGGGCAAGGCGGGCCAGGAGCCCGGCAAGTCCATCGAGACGATGCCCAGCACGGGCCAGTACCTGTGACGGCTGTTGTCCCGGGCAGGCCGGCCGACGCCGCCGGTGGCCTGCCTGCGGGCGGGGCGATGAGGGTGATGGGCTCGGAGACCGAGTACGGAATCCACGCGCCGTCCGCACCCGGAGCCAACGCCACCATGATGTCTGCCCGGGTGATCCAGGCCTACGCGCAGGTGACGCGGCAGCGCGCCGCCGGCGGGGCTGAAACCCGGTGGGATTACACCGACGAGGAGCCGCTGCACGATGCCCGCGGCTGGACACTGGAGCGGAGCGCGGCCTCACCCGGACAGCTCACGGACTTACCTCCTGTCCTAGACGCTGAGGCGGTGGCCCTCGCCTATGGGCGCCAGGAGCTGGAGGCCGATGGGGAGGACGAGTCCGGCTCCCTCCTCATGAACATGGTCCTCGGCAACGGGGCACGGCTGTACGTCGACCACGCCCACCCGGAGTACTCGAGCCCGGAGGTCACGAATCCGCGCGATGCAGTTTGCTGGGACGCCGCCGGGGACCTCGTGGCTTTGGCGGCAGTGCGCCGCCTCGCCGCGGACCCGGACCTGCCGCCCATCAATCTCTACAAGAACAACACGGACAACAAGTCGGTCTCCTACGGCTCCCATGAGAACTACCTGATGCCCCGCGCGGTGCCGTTCGGGGACATCGTCCGCGGGCTGACGCCGTTCTTCGTCACCCGGCAGATCATCTGCGGTGCCGGCCGCGTGGGCATGGGGCAGGACAGCTCCCGGCCCGGCTACCAGATCAGCCAGCGCGCCGATTTTTTCGAGACCGAGGTCGGACTCGAGACGACGATCCGGCGCCCCATCATCAACACCCGCGACGAGCCCCACGCCACGGCGGACAAGTACCGCCGGCTCCACGTCATCATCGGCGACGCCAACCTCAGCCAGGCGTCCAACTACCTGAAATTCGGCACAACCGCGATGGTCTTGAGCCTCATCGAGGCCGGCCTGGCGCCGCGGATTGAGGTTCACGAACCGGTGGCGGCCCTGCAGGCCGTCAGCCACGACACCTCCCTCACGGCCACGCTGCGGCTGCACGACGGACGCCGGATCACGGCACTGGACCTGCAGTGGATTTACTACGAGGCCGCCGCGAAGCACGCCCAGGACACCGGTGTCGCGGACGCGGTGGACGGTGACGGGCACACCCACGATGTACTCGAACGCTGGTCTGCCACGCTGACCGAACTGGGCAGCGACCGTACGGGGGCCGCTTCCTCGGTGGAATGGCTGGCCAAGCTGTCCCTTCTGGAGGGCTACCGGCAGCGGGACGGCCTCGGCTGGGACAATGCGCGCCTTGGCCTCATCGACCTGCAATGGGCCGACATCCGGCCCGAAAAGGGACTTTACCACCGGCTGCTCGCCCGCGACCGGATGCAGCGGATCGTCGACGACGCTGCGATCGCAGGTGCGGTGACGGAACCGCCGTCGGACACGCGTGCGTTCTTCCGCGGGCGCTGTGTCAGCCGCTTCGGGACCGATCTGGTGGGGGCCAGCTGGGACTCCGTCATCTTCGATGTTCCCGGCCGCGGGCGGCTTCAGCGGGTCCCCACGCGCGAGCCGCTGCGGGGAACCGAGGCCCTCACCGGGGGTCTGTTTGCCCGGCATCGGGAGGCCGGGCCGTTCCTGGCAGAACTCCTCGGCCTCAGCCCGGGTTCATAGGAACAAAGGCCCCCGCCGGGGCACCCGGCGTGGCACTATTGCTACAGGATGTCCCTTAGGAGAAAAAGGGACGGACAGTAAGGAGAAAACAATGGCAGGCCAGGAGCAGCAGCAGCCGCAGTCGCGGGACACCGAGGTTGACGAGGACGTCCCCGCCGCGCCGCCGGCCCCCGCCGAAGCGCAGGCGTCCGGAGCCACCCAGGGCGTCGACGATCTCCTCGATGAGATCGACGGCGTGCTGGAATCCAACGCCGAGGAGTTCGTCCGCGCATTCGTCCAGAAGGGCGGCCAGTAGGGGCGCCGCCGGCCGCCGGAGGAGGGCGGCGGGAGGGGCCGGGGGCCGGAAGTGTCGTTGATCCACCACGTTGAGGGAGAGCGTCAGTGCAGGAAACAACAACCAACCAGGTAGCGGCCAACGCGACGTCCTCATTCACCGAGCACCTGCAACGCGAACGTCCCGACTTACTGCCTTTCAACCACTTGCCTGCCGCAGCGACCGCCGGCCCTCCCGCGCCGCCCCTGCAGGTGCCGCACGGCACGACGATCGTCGCGATGACCTACGCCGGCGGGGTGCTGATGGCGGGGGACCGGCGGGCCACCATGGGCAACGTGATCGCGAGCCGGCACATCGAAAAGGTGTTCCCGGCCGACCAGTACTCTGTGCTGGGCATCGCCGGGACGGCCGGGATCGCCCTGGACATCACCCGGCTGTTCCAGGTTGAACTGGAGCACTACGAGAAGATCGAGGGAACGCTGCTGAGCCTGGACGGCAAGGCGAACCGGCTCGGCGCCATGATCCGCAGCAATCTCCCGATGGCCATGCAGGGGCTTGCCGTCGTCCCGCTCTTCGCCGGTTTCGACCGGCCGGCCGGACTCGGCCGGCTGTTCTCCTACGATGTCACCGGCGGCCGGTACGAGGAGCAGGAACACCATAGCGTGGGCTCGGGCTCGATGTTCGCCCGCGGGGCCCTGAAGAAACTCTGGCGCCCCAACCTCTCCGAGCAGGACGCCGTCGCCGTCGCCGTCGAGGCGCTGTACGACGCCGCCGACGACGACTCCGCCACGGGCGGACCGGACCCGGTCCGGCAGCTCTGGCCGGTCGTGTACATCGTGAACCGCTCGGGAGCGTTCCGGGTCCCGGAACGCGAGCTCGCTGCGGTGGCGGAGACCGTCATCGCATCCAGGGCCGTCGCCCAGCGGGAGGCCTGAGATGACCCAGCAGTTCTATGTATCGCCGGAACAGTTGATGAAGGACCGTGCGGACTTCGCACGGAAAGGCATCGCACGGGGACGCTCGGTGGTGGTAATCAGCTGCCGGGACGGAATCGCGCTCGTGGCGGAAAACCCGTCACCGTCGCTCCACAAGATCGGCGAGATCTACGACAAGATCGCGTTCGCCGCTGTCGGCAAGTACAACGAGTTCGAGAGCCTGCGCCAGGCCGGGGTGCGGTACGCGGACGTCCGCGGCTACTCGTATGACCGCGAGGACGTGACCGCAAGGGGACTGGCCAGCGTCTACGCGCAAAGCCTGGGAGCGGTGTTCACGGCCGAGCAGAAGCCCTTTGAAGTGGAGCTCGCCGTGGCCGAAGTGGGCCCCCTCCAGGAGGCGGACCACCTGTACCGGCTGACATTCGACGGGTCCATCGCCGACGAACAGGGCTTCATCGTGATGGGCGGACAGGCCGACAAGGTCTCCGAGGCCGTCGAAGCGGGCTGGCAGGGCGAACTCGACTTCGCCGGAGCCATCCGGCTCGCCCTGGCGGGCCTCGTGGCGGACAAGGAAACTGCCGCCCTGCCGGCGTCGGCGGTGGAGGTTGCGGTGCTGGACCGCGGCTCGGAAAGCAGCCGGGGCACGCGCCGCGCCTTCCGCCGGCTCGAGGACGCCGACATAGTGGCATTGCTTGCTGAGGAGAACTGACATGGACAAGCGTATTTTCGGTATCGAAACCGAATTCGGAATTTCCTATTCGAGCCCGGAATCCCGGCCCTTGGCCCCGGAGGAAGTGGCCCGCTACCTCTTCCGCAAGGTGGTCAGCTGGGGACGGTCCTCCAACGTCTTCCTCACCAACGGCTCCCGCCTGTACCTCGACGTCGGGTCCCACCCCGAATACGCCACGGCCGAATGCGACGACCTCGCCCAGCTGATCGCCCATGACAGGGCCGGCGAGCTGATCCTGTGCGACCTCGTGGACGAAGCCCAGGAACGGCTCGCCGCCGAAGGCTTCAACGGCACGGTGTACCTGTTCAAGAACAACACGGACTCCGCGGGGAACTCCTACGGCAGCCACGAGAACTACCTGATCCCGCGCCGCGGTGAGTTCTCCCGGCTCGCAGAGATCCTCATTCCGTTCCTCGTGACCCGCCAGCTGATCGCCGGGGCCGGCAAGATCCTGAAGACCCCGCACGGAGCCACGTTTGCCTTCTCGCAGCGCGCGGACCACATCTGGGAGGGCGTTTCGTCCGCCACCACACGGTCCCGGCCCATCATCAACACCCGCGACGAGCCGCATGCGGACGCCGAGTTCTACCGGCGCCTCCATGTCATTGTCGGCGACTCCAACATGTCCGAGACCACCGCGCTGCTCAAGGTCGGCACCGTGGACCTGATTCTGCGGATGATCGAAGCCGGAGTGATCATGCGCGACATGCGGATGGAGAACCCCATCCGGAGCATCCGGGAGATCTCGCACGACCTCAGCGGCCGGGCCCTCGTGCGCCTCGCCAACGGCCGCCAGCTGACGGCACTGGAAATCCAGCGGGAATACCTCGGCAAGGTCACGGCCTTCGTCGCCGAACACGGTGCCCACAACGCGCATGTGCCGTTGATCCTGGATCTCTGGGGACGCACCCTCGACGCGATCGAGAGCGGTGACACGAGCACCATCGACACCGAGGTTGACTGGGCCATCAAGAAGAAGCTCATGGACAACTACAGTGCACGGCACGGGCTGAGCCTGGATGCGCCCCGGATCGCGCAGCTGGACCTGACGTATCACGACATTTCCCGCAGCCGCGGACTCTTCTACCTGCTGCAGGCACGCGGCGCAACGCGACGGGTGGCGGATGACACCGCGATCAAGGACGCGGTGGAGGCTCCGCCCCAGACGACGCGCGCCAAACTCCGCGGCGACTTCGTCCGGCGGGCCCAGGAACTCGGCCGGGATTACACCGTGGACTGGGTCCATCTGAAGCTCAACGACCGCGCCCACCAGACGATTTTGTGCAAGGATCCGTTCCGCAGTGTGGACGAGCGCGTGGATGCCCTTCTGGACTCTATGGGCTGATTGCCAGCTTTCCGCGTTATTCTGGAGAGGGGCCGCCTGGCGGCCACCCTTTTCATTGCCACGGGCAACTGTCCGGCATTGAGTCCACACTGCCCCGACGAAAGTTTCTAAGTGCGCCGACTACTAGCAATTCTTCTTCCCGGACTGCTGCTCCTGACCGCCTGCGGCGGCACACCGCCTGCAGCAGCCCCGGAACCCACGAGCCAGTCCGCCGGCGAGACCGCGAAGCTGGACTCCCTGAAGCTGACGGAGAATGGCGACAAGAAAGCTCCGGGTGTCGACTTCACCAAGCCCCTCGATGTCAAGGAACCTACCATCAAGGTCGTCAGCGAGGGCAGCGGCGACAGGGTCAAGGCGAACCAGATCGCAGAGATCTCGATCGTGGCGTTCAACGGCACCGACGGCACCACAATGGAAGACACCTACCCGAACGATCCCGAGCCGCTCGAACTGAACGACCAGCTCAAGACCAGCAGCGCCGTGATCTATAACGCCTTCGTTGGCGCCAAGGTCGGTTCCCACTTGGCCCTCGCCGTCCCCGGACAGGCCGCCGCCGAGGGCGCTGAGGCCAAGCCCACCCAGCTGCTGATCGTCAAGGTGCTCTCCGCCAAGGACGCTCCGCCGGTTCTGGACAAGCCCGAGGGCGACGCTGTGACCCCGCCCGCCGGCCTGCCGACCGTCAAGGACAACGACAAGGGCGTCCCCGAGATCTCCGTCGCGGGCGTCCCCGCCCCGACAGCACTCGTCGCCCAGGAACTCATCAAGGGCAAGGGCCAGGAGGTCAAGGGGACCGACACCCTGACCGTCAACTACGTCGGAGTCGCCCTGGCCAGTGGCAAGGTGTTCGATTCCAGCTTTGACCGCGGCCAGAAGGCCACTTTCCCGCTCACCGGCGTCATCAAGGGCTGGACGGAGGGCCTGACAGGCAAGACCGTCGGCTCACGCGTCCTGCTGGTGGTCCCCAAGGCCCTCGCCTACGGTGACCAGGGCCAGGGCGACGCCACCGGCGACCTCGTCTTCGTCGTCGACATCCTCGGCGTCAAATAGGCACCGTCAAGTCATCACCGCAGAAAAACCACGCCACACCAAAGCCACGCAAGAAGGAGCAACCATGTCATTTGGACAGCGCAACCTCGACCGCCAGAAGCCGGAAATTGAGTTCCCTGAAGGCGACGTTCCCACCGAGTTGGTCATCACCGACCTGATCGAGGGCGACGGCGCCGAGGCCAAGGCCGGCGACACCGTCTCAACCCACTACGTGGGCGTCGCCTGGTCCACCGGCGAAGAATTCGATGCCTCCTGGGGCCGGGGCGCGCCGCTGGACTTCCGCGTCGGCGTCGGCCAGGTCATCCAGGGATGGGACCAGGGCCTCCTGGGCATGAAGGTCGGCGGCCGCCGCCGGCTGGAAATCCCGTCCGAACTCGCCTACGGAGCCCGCGGCGCGGGCGGAGCGATCGGCCCCAACGAGGCACTGATCTTCGTCGTAGACCTCGTCGCCGTCCGCTAGTCCCCACCCGCACCCTATCCTCGCAAGTCCGCAGCGGCTCCCCGGACAGGGAACCCCGCGGGCGTGGGCCCACCACCCGCCGGCGCCTCCGGCGGCCAGACGTCCGCAGGCGCGGTAACAATCGGGAAAGTTCTTCCGGCTGTTACCGCGCTTTCGTCTTAATCCGCCACGGACTTTAGTACCCTTGCGGGGTGTCCGCCTCACGTACAGAACGCCTCCTAAACCTGCTCATCGCCCTGCTCAACACCAAGTACGGCCTGCCCCGCAGCGAACTGCGCGAGAAGGTGTATCACGACACCACCAGCAGCGATGTCGCGTTCGGCCGGATGTTTGAACGCGACAAGACTGAGCTGCGCCACTTCGGCTTCGAGGTGGAAACGGTCATGGAGACGGGCTGGTCCTCGGATGACCCCGCGACCACCAGGTACCGGATCGGCAAGGAATCCAACCGTCTCCCGGACGTCAGCCTCACCCCGGAAGAATGCACGGTTCTCATCCTGGCTGCCCAGCTCTGGGAGCGGGCAGCCCTGGGTTCCGCCGCCCTCAACGCGGTGCGCAAACTGCAGGCCGCGGGCGGGCTGGCGGACCCTGAACTTCCCGCCGGCGTCCAGCCGCGCATCCGGCCAGCAGGCCAGGCTTTCGAGGACCTCCTCGCCGCCATGCACGCCCAGCATCCCGTGAGCTTCCGCTACTTCGCCGACAGCACCGGCAAGGAGGAAGAACGGCTGGTCGAGCCCTGGGGCCTGGGCAGCCGGTTCGGCCAGTGGTACGTCGTCGGTCAGGACCGGGCGCGCGGGGCGATGCGCTTCTTCCGGCTCTCCCGCCTCACCTCAGCGGTCACTGTGCTGGACAAGGAGTCCTTCACCCCGCCGTCCGGGTTCAACGTCCGGGCCGAACTTGCGGGCCTCCGGGAGCTGCCCGTGCGCACCGCCGTCGTCGACGTCGAGAAGGGCCGGCTGCTGGGGCTGCGCAAGCGGGCCGTGCCTGCCGGGGCGGCAGCCGGGGCGCCCCGGGCCGGCCGGGACAGGCTCAGCGTGCCCTTCCGGGACGCAGAGACCCTGGGTGAAGAGCTCGCCTCCTACGGACCGAGAACGGTGGTGGTTTCACCGCCCGAGCTCGCCTCGGCCGTCCGCCGGCGGCTCACCGCCGCCGCGGGCTTTGCTGCCGCCCCCGTCCCGGACGTGGCTTTCCCGCAAGACCGTGCCCACACCGGTCAGGTCAAGCGCGGACGGAAACGCACCTCCGAGGACCAGCTCAAGCGCATGCTGCAGCTCGTACCGTTCCTGGTGCACAACCAGGGCCTGCACATCAGTGAGGTCGCCGCGAAGTTCGGCGTCACCCGCAAAGAACTCGAAGATGACCTGCGGATCCTGATCTGTTCGGGCCTGCCCGAGGGCTACCCGGATGACCTCCTGGACATCCAGTGGGACGACGACCACGTCTTCATCATCCAGGACCTTGAAATGAACCGGCCCGTCCGTTTCACGGTCGACGAGGCCTGCGCCCTGCTGACCGGACTGGAGACCCTCAACGGGCTGCCGGAACTCGCCGAGGGCAGCGCCCTGGAGTCGGTGACGCTCAAGCTCATGGCCGCAGCGGGCGAGGAGGGCCGCAAAGCCGCGTCGCTCGCCGGCCCGGAAGTGGCCCCTGGGAACTCCGCCGCCCTGGAAACAGCCCGCGGGGCCATCCGTACCGGCGCCCAGCTCCACCTGCGGTACTTTTCCGCGCAACAGGATGCCGTGTCAGAACGCGATGTCGACCCGCTGCGCCTTTATTCGCTGGACAACACCTGGTATCTCGAGGCGTACTGCCACTCCGCCCAGGGCCTGCGCAACTTCCGGCTGGGCCGGATCGAAGCCCTGGAGCCCAACGGCCGCCCCGTGTCCGAGGCCGCAAAGCCGGCGGACAGCTTCCCGGTGAAGCTCTTCACCCCCAACGACGACGACACTGTGGTCGTGGTGGAACTGGCCCCGCGGGGGACCGGCCTGGCCGATGACTACTATGCCGAACGGACCGCCGCCCTCCCCGGCGGGGGAATGCTGGCCGAGATCCGGTTCGGCAGCACGGACTGGCTGCCCACGTTCGTCGCCCAGCACGGCGGCATGGTCCGGATCCTTCAGCCGGCTTGCCTCGCGGACGCTTCCCGGGAGTGGCTCGCCGCCGCCCTGGCCCAATATGAAGACTAGTAAGGACGCCAGCTAGACTACACAGCATGCCTTGGTGGTCTTGGATCGTGATCTGGATAGCGCTTGTCGCGCTGTCACTGTTGTTCTTCGTCGTGCTCGGCGTGCGGCTGTTCCGGCAGTTCACGACAACGCTCAAGGAACTCGGCGAGGCAGGGGAGCGGTTCTCGCGCCTGCCGTCCCGGCCTGACTCCGACGACGTCGGTTCAGCCGCCGTTCATCTTGGCGCCGTAGGCTTCGACGGCGCAGAGAACGGGGCCCTGCCCGGCTCCGGCCTGGAGCCTGGCGCCGCCGTCTTTGCCTCGCCCGCCCGGATGCGGCATGACTACGACGCATCCAAACGGTCCCGGCAGGACGCGCGGCGGCTGCGGCGCATCCGGCGAAAGACGGACCGGGGCCAGCCCCAGGCGCTGCGCGACATCGAATTAGGATAGACGTAGGATGTATTTCAACGAAAGGACTTTCCGGCATGAGGCTTGAAGGCTGGCATCTCATCATCATCATCGTTCTGGCTCTGGTGCTTTTTGCAGCACCGAAGCTGCCCGGCATGGCCCGCAGCCTTGGCCAGTCGATGCGCATATTCAAGTCGGAAGTCCGCGAAATGAAGAAGGACGGCACCCCCGAAGCCAAGACGGAATCCGACCCCGTCGAGGGCAGGGTTGTGAACCACCCGCGGCCCGCCGGCACTGAAAGCCGCACCGGAGACGGCACCGACGTTCCGCCGTCCAGCCGCGCCTAAGACCACATGGCAGTAACCATGAACCGTCGATCCAATCCCGAGGGTCGGATGGCGCTCCTTGATCACCTGAAGGAGCTGCGCAACCGGCTCTTCAAGGCGGCGATCGCGGTTGTTGTGGGAACCGTGGTCGGTTTCCTCGTCTACGAGCCCATGCTTGCGGCACTGATTAAGCCGATCCGGGACCTGAACCAGCATGAAGGCCGTCAGGCATCGCTCAATTTTGACGGCGTGGCAAGCTCCTTCGACCTGATGATCCAGGTGTCCGTCTTCCTGGGCGTCATCATTGCCAGCCCGGTCTGGCTCTACCAGCTCTGGGCCTTCATTGTTCCCGGCCTGCACAAGAAGGAACGCCGCATCGCGCTGTCCTTCGTTGCAGCCGCCGTGCCATTGTTTGTCGGCGGCGTGCTTCTGGCCTGGCTCGTGCTGCCAAACGCGGTCCGAGTGCTGACGGACTTCACCCCCTCCGGCGGCTCCAACTTCATCAGCGCCCAGATCTACCTGTCCTTCGTCCTGCGCCTCCTGCTGGCGTTCGGCATTGCCTTCCTGCTGCCGGTTGTCCTGGTCGGCCTGAACCTGGCCGGCCTGGTCAAAGGCCAGCAACTGATGAAGAGCTGGCGCATCACCGTGTTCCTTGTCTGCCTGTTCTCCGCCATGGCCGCGCCGGGCGCGGACGCCACAAGCATGTTCTATCTGGCCGTGCCCATGCTGGTGCTTTTTTTCACGGCCATCGGGCTCTGTGTACTCAACGACCGCCGGCGGGAACGGCGCGCCGTCAAACTTGCTGCGGAGACCGAAGCCACCGCAGACCAGGCAACTCCCAGCTCCGAGCTGGAGAATCTCTAGCCGCCGGCGCACTAGGCTGGAAGCATGTCTTCAGAACCCGGACCGGAGTCACCGTCCGAACGCTACCGAGCCAGTGTCGAACGGGCCGCGGAAGCCAAAACGTATCTGGGCGGTTTCATCCGCACGCTCGAATTCGAACTCGACGATTTCCAGCGCGAGGCCTGCCTGTCCCTCCAGGCCGGCAGGGGAGTGCTCGTGGCGGCCCCGACCGGCGCGGGCAAGACGATCGTTGGGGAGTTCGCCATCTACCTGGCCCTCCAGCGTGGCCTTAAGGCCTTCTACACGACTCCTATCAAGGCCCTGAGCAACCAGAAGTACTCCGAGCTGGCCGCGAAATACGGTGCGGACCGGGTGGGCCTACTCACCGGGGACACCAGCATCAATGGCGACGCTCCCGTGGTGGTGATGACCACCGAGGTCCTCCGCAACATGCTCTACGCGGACTCCGACACCCTGGCCGGCCTCGGCTTCGTCGTGATGGACGAGGTCCACTACCTTGCGGACCGCTTCCGGGGCGCCGTCTGGGAAGAGGTCATCATCCACCTGCCCAGCGAGGTCCAGGTCGCATCGCTGAGCGCGACCGTCTCCAACGCGGAGGAATTCGGCGCGTGGCTCGACACGGTCCGCGGCCAGACTGACGTGATCGTCTCCGAGCACCGCCCGGTACCCCTCTGGCAGCACGTCATGGTGGGCCGGAAGATCGTGGACCTGTTCGCAGGAGACACAACCTTCGATGAGATCGCCCCGGCCGGCGAGTCGGATGTGTCCGCGACCACCGCTGCTACCGCCGGGCTCAGCACGCGGCCCGGGTTCGAGGTGAACCCGGAGCTCCTCTCCATGGCACGTGCGGAGAGCCAGATGAACTTCCGGGGCCGCTTCGGCCATGGCGGCCGCAACCAGCGTCGGCAGCAGCGTGACGAACCACAGGGCGGTCCGCGCAGTCCGGTCCGGAAGTCCAGTCGTCCCCAGGTGATCGCGAGCCTGGACCGGCAGGACCTCCTTCCGGCGATCACTTTCATCTTTTCGCGCGCCGGCTGCGACGCCGCCGTCGCGCAGTGCGTCGCGGCAGGACTGTGGCTGACGACGGAGAAGGAACAGCTGATCATCGCCCAGCGGGTCGACGAAGCCGCCCAGGACATTCCCTCGGACGACCTCGAGGTCCTCGGGTTCTGGAGCTGGCGCGACGGCCTGCTCCGCGGCCTCGCCGCCCACCACGCCGGCATGCTGCCCACTTTCAAGGAAGTCGTGGAGAAACTGTTCGTCGACGGGCTCGTCAAGGCCGTTTTCGCTACGGAGACCCTGGCCCTCGGCGTCAACATGCCGGCCCGCTGCGTCGTGCTGGAGAAGCTGGACAAGTTCAACGGCGAGGCCCACGTCAACATCACAGCGGGGGAGTACACCCAGCTGACCGGCCGCGCCGGCCGCCGCGGCATCGACGTCGAGGGCCACGCCGTCGTGCTCTGGCAGCCGGGCACGGATCCGGCGGCGGTCGCGGGCCTGGCCTCGCGGCGCACTTACCCGCTCAACTCGAGCTTCCGGCCCACGTACAACATGTCGATCAACCTGCTGGCCCAGTTCGGCCGGCCCAGGGCCCGGGAAATTCTCGAGTCCTCCTTTGCCCAGTTCCAGGCCGACCGTTCCGTCGTCGGGCTGGCGAAGCAGGTCAGGAGCCGGGAGGAATCGCTGGCCGGTTTCAGCAAGGCCATGACCTGCCACCTCGGCGACTTCACCGAGTACTCCCGGCTGCGCCGTGCCCTGGCCGACGCGGAGAACAACGCCTCCAAGAGCAGCTCGCGAGCCCGGAAGTCCCTCACCGAAGACTCCCTGAGCCGCCTCCTGCCCGGCGACGTCGTCGACGTCCCCACCGGCCGCGCGCCCGGACTCGCCGTCGTCCTCAGCTCCGACCACCACTCCCGTGAGCCCCGGCCCGCGGTCATGACCCTCGATAACCAATTGCGCAGGATCGGCACGCAGGACGTCGAGGGCCCGCTTTCGCCCATCACCCGGATCCGGATCCCGAAGTCCTTCAACGCCAAGGTGCCCAAGTCCCGCCGGGACCTGGCGTCCTCGGCCCGCAACGCCCTCCGGGACAACCGCCCGCCCGCGCCGCCGAACCGGAACGAGGACTTCGGCCGGGCTGCGGCACTGCCGGACCTGGAGCGGAGAATCACCGATCTGCGCCGGGAGCTCCGCGCCCATCCGTGCCATGGCTGCAGCGAACGCGAGGACCACGCACGCTGGTCCGAACGCTGGTGGAAGCTCCGCCAGGAAACGGACTCCCTGGTGCGCCAGATCCAGGGCCGCACCAACACCATTGCCAAGACCTTCGACCGGGTCTGCGGCGTGTTGACGGGCTACGGCTACCTGGAAACGTCCGACGCCGGCGTGCCGTCCATCAGCCCCGACGGGCAGCGCCTCCGCCGCATCTACGGGGAAAAGGACCTGCTGATTTCCCAGGCACTGCGGATGGGCGCGTTCAATGACCTCGACGCCGCGGAAATCGCGGCCCTGGCCAGCATCCTGGTGTTCCAGGCCAAACGCGAGGACCGCGGGCTACGGCCGAAGATGCCCAGCATCTCGCTGGAATCCGCGGTGGATACTGTTGTGCACGAGTGGTCGGCTCTTGAAGACGTCGAGGAGGCCGCGAAGCTCCCGCTGACCGGCGAGCCCGAGCTCGGCCTGGTGTGGCCGATCTTTAAATGGGCCAACGGAAGGCACCTACAGGATGTGCTGAGCGGCACGGACCTCGCCGCCGGGGACTTCGTCCGCTGGGTCAAGCAGGTCATCGACCTCCTGGATCAGCTCGCCAAGATCCCGAGCCTGGACCCCCGTATTGCGCGGCTCTGCGGCGAGTCGATCAAACTCGTCAAACGCGGCGTCGTCGCGTATTCCTCGGTGGCCTAGCGCCCGTTGGACGCCGGCCCTGAACCCGGCCACCCGCCGGAAACACCAGGCAAACACCGCACTCTATTTCGAATATGCCGGCGCCGCGCCGGCAAACAGTTACAAGGAGCCTCCGCACCATGACCGACTCACCGGCCGCCCCGGCACCCCGCAAGGTCACGCTGTACCGCAACGGTTCCGTCTACACGGCCGCAGACCCCTTTGCGACGGCGATGCTCGTCGACGGCGACACCGTTGCCTGGGTCGGCTCGGAGCAGGCCGCGAGCTCGATTGCCGACTCCTCCATGGACGTCATCGACCTCCAGGGTGCCCTCCTGGCTCCCGGATTTGTCGACTCCCACGTGCACCTGACGGAGACCGGTATTGCCCTGGAATCCCTACAGCTCGGCGGCGTCCGATCGGCCGCTGAACTGCTGGCGGCGGTGGCAGGGTCCGCCCAGCAGGGCACTGTGCTGGGCCACGGATGGGACGAAAGCCTGTGGGCCGATCCGGCACTGCCGGGGCCGGAAGAACTCGAACGTGCGGCTGGCGGCAGGAAGGTCTATCTGTCCCGCGTGGACGTGCACTCGGCGCTCGTCTCGCCCTCCCTTGCGGCGTCGGCGGCGCTGGACGGCCTTGACGGCTACTCTGCCGGCGGCCAGGTCAAACGCGGCGCCCACACCGCCGCCAGGCTCGCCACCCGGCAGCTTCCCGCCGCAGCGCTGCGCGGCTACCAGCAGCGGGCGCTGGCTGAGGCCGCCGCCCACGGCTATGTTGGCCTCGCCGAGATGGCGGCCCCCCACATCGGCAGCGTCCTGGACCTGCAGCTCGCGGCGGCCTGGAACACGGACGGCGACGGCGGTGGGGCAGTACCGGAGATCCTGCCGTACTGGGGTGAGCTGGCCACTTCAGCGGACCATGCCCGGTCCGTCCTGGACGGCCTGGGCGTATCCGTCCTCGGTCTCGCCGGCGACCTGAACATCGACGGCTCGATCGGCTCGCGGACTGCGGCCCTGCGTGCGGACTACAGCGACGCTCCCGGGGAGCGCGGCAGCCTGTACCTCTCAGTCCCGGAGGCGGCCGCGCACCTGGCGGCGTGCTCGCTGCTGGGCATCCAGGCAGGTTTCCACATTATCGGCGACGCCGGCCTGGATGCAGCCCTCGAGGCCCTGGACCTGGCAGCCGCCGAGGTGGGGGAGCAGCGGATCCGCGCCGCCGGCCACCGCTTTGAGCATGTCGAGATCGCCGACCCGGGAGCCATCAGCCGGCTGGCCCACTATTCCGTCACGGTCAGCGCCCAGCCCGTCTTCGATACCCTCTGGGGAGCGGAGGGCGCCCTCTACGAGCGGCGCCTCGGCTCCCGCAGCCTGGGCATGAATCCTTTCGGATCCTTCTACGCCGCCGGCGTGCCCATCTGCTTCGGCAGCGACAGCCCGGTGACCCCGCTCCGGCCTTGGTCCAGCGTCCGCGCGTGCCTGGAACACACCAACCCCGCGGAACAGATCTCGGCCCGCGCGGCGTTCCTCGGCCACACACGGGCCGGGTGGCGCGCGGCCCGCTACCGGAACCCCATGGCCGGCCAGCTGGTCCCGGGGGCTCCGGCCAGCTTCGCAGTCTGGGAGGTCGAGGAACTGATGGTCCAGGTCGCTGACGGCCGGGTCCAGTCCTGGAGCACGGACCCGCGCGCCCGCACGCCGCTGCTGCCGGCCTTGGATACGGGCAACGATCCCGTCTGCCTCCAGACGGTGCGGGACGGCCAGCAACTGTTCTCGAGCGGTTCCCTCGGCTCCTGAAGACCGGGCTGCCCCGCCTCGTCATCCGGGGCGCCCGGCACGAAACATTGACGTTTTCAACCCGCCCTTGAGCTGGGCCGAAGGATATCCGGGCAGGTCACGGATCGGTTGACAGATCCGGGCGCCTCCGTAGCATTGAGGGGCGACGGAGGCTTGCGCCAGTCTCCGGTCGTCCCCGGTCCGTGCCGCGGGCTGCCGCCCGTGCGGCAGCTTGCCCGGCCGTGACCGCGGGTCCCCTCAGGGGCGGGTCCACTTCGCAGCAGAAAACGGTTCCGGCGCCGCTCCTCGCGGCCTGCCGGAACTGGCCCGAAGCGGGTGGACCTGCCCGGCGGGGACGCGCGGCCTGCGAATCGCCGGCGACTCCCTATAATGGAGAGTTGCGTCCCGCTGACAGTCACTAATGTCTGCTGCCTGCCGGGCGCTTTGACCGCTCCCTTCAAGGAAAGGCCTCGCTGTGCGTGTCCTCACCATCATCCCGACTTACAACGAGCTCGAATCGTTGCCGAAGACCCTCGGGCGCCTGCGCACGGCCGTGCCGGCTTCCGACGTGCTGGTCGTCGACGACAACAGCCCCGACGGCACGGGCCACTTGGCGGATCGCATTGCCGCGGAGGACGCGCAGGTCCACGTCCTCCACCGCCAGGGCAAGGCCGGGCTCGGCGCGGCCTACATCGCCGGCTTCAAGTGGGGCCTCGCGGCCGGCTACGACGTCCTCGTGGAAATGGACGCAGACGGTTCGCACCAGCCCGAGCAGCTCCCATTGCTGCTCGACGCCGTCGAGCAGGGCGCCGACCTCGCCATGGGTTCCCGCTGGGTTCCCGGCGGCAGCGTCGTGAACTGGCCCCTTTACCGCCAGGCCATCTCCCGGGTCGGCAGCACGTACGCCCGCGTCATGCTGGGCGTCAAGATCAGGGACGTCACGGGCGGCTTCCGCGCTTTCCGCCGCAACACCCTGGAGAAACTGAACCTCGACGCCGTTGACTCGGTCGGTTACGGTTTCCAGGTTGACCTTGCCTGGCGTGTCGCCAAGCTCGGCTTGAAGATCGTGGAGCGCCCCATCACCTTTGTCGAGCGTGAGCTTGGCGCCTCCAAGATGAGCGGCAATATCGTGGTGGAAGCCATGATCAACGTCACCAAATGGGGCCTCCTGGCACGCTGGAACAAGCTGACGGGCAGGAAAGCCGCCTAGCCGTTCCCGCGGCCAACGGACAGCAAAGGGCCGGGCCAGCATCGTCGGAAGACGGTGCGGGCCCGGCCCTTTGCTTATCAGTCGTACGCTCGGCGGCGCGCCGTCGTCTTAGGCCGAGCGGCGTTCGCCGCGGCGTTCACGCAGGATCGTGAGGCGGTCGTCGAGGATCTGCTCCAGCTCGGGAAGCGAGCGGCGCTCCAGCAGCATGTCCCAGTGCGTGCGCACTGCCTTCTCGTTGCTGTTGACGGGGCGTTCGCCGTCGACAAGCAAGGCTTCCTTGCCCGTCTTCGAAACCCATACCGGGGGGATCTCCGCTTCGGAAGAGAAGGTCACGAACACCTGCTCGCCGTCCTCGCAGCGGTACTCAACGCGCTGGCGCGGAGCCGGTTCGACGCCGGATTCGGTCTCCATGCTCTGTGCGCCAAGGCGCATACCCCGCAGGCTGCGATCGCTCATCTTTTCTCCCTCTATTCGGTTCGCGGGGTGGTGCCCCGCGTTAGCCGGGGGCTGTGGGGCCCGGCCGGACTACTGTTTGCATCGCGTTGCATCTGTGCCCAAACGCCGCATATGCAGTCACTCAATCAACGCTTTGCGAAGCTTATTTGTTCCGGCCAGCTGAACCTGCCGGACAAATATTCAAGTATACGGGAACGGCGCGTTCCAGGTAAAGCCTGGCCACGCCTCCGCGGACGGTGAGACGTCGGCCGGTCACGTCCCGGCGGCCCCGAACCCGAGGGCTGGTGCGGATCCCACCGGTGAGGCACGCTCCTCGGGGTTCGGCCAAGGGCCAACGCGACTCACGGCTCCGGGTGTGTACCTGCGGCGGTTCCCGCCGTCCCGGCGCCTGCGCCGTCCTCCCGGCCGGCCACTGCGCCCGGGCCGAACAGCCCCTCCGTTGCTGGGCCGTTAGTGCCCAGGGCACTGCCGATTCCCTTGAGGGCCTCGCCGATCTCGCTGGGAATGATCCAGAGTTTGTTGGACGTCCCCTCGGCAATCTTCGGGAGGGTCTGCAGGTACTGGTAGGCGAGGAGTTTCTGGTCCGGGTTGCCCTTATGGATCGCGTCGAACACCTTCTGGATGGCCTGGGCTTCGCCGTCGGCCCGGAGGATCGCCGCCTTGGCGTCGCCTTCGGCCTTCAGGATGGAGGACTGCCGCTGGCCCTCGGCCGTGAGGATGGCCGACTGCTTGGTACCTTCCGCGGTGAGGATGGCGGCCCGGCGGTCACGTTCGGCACGCATCTGCTTTTCCATCGAGTCCTGGATGGAGTGGGGCGGATCGATTGCCTTGAGTTCCACCCGGGACACGCGGATCCCCCAGCGGCCTGTGGCTTCGTCGAGGACCCCGCGCAGCTGTCCGTTGATCTGGTCGCGGGACGTCAAGGCTTCCTCCAGGTTCAGCCCGCCGACCACGTTGCGGAGGGTGGTCGTGGTGAGCTGCTCAACAGCCTGGATGTAGTTGGCGATCTCGTACGTCGCGGCCCGGGCATCAGTGACCTGGAAGTACACCACAGTGTCAATGGAGACCACCAGGTTGTCCTCGGTGATGACGGGCTGAGGCGGAAAGGAAACCACCTGTTCACGCAGGTCAAGGAGGGGCAGCAGCCGGTCGACAAACGGAATCAGGATTGTCAGGCCCGGGTTCAGGGTCCGCTGGTACTTGCCGAGCCGTTCAACGACGCCGGCACGCGCTTGCGGGATGATCCGGACCGACCGGACAAGCACGATAATTACGAATGCGACCAGAACCAGCAGCACAATTGCGACTGCGATATCCATACATCACCTTTTCCCCAGTTGTTTCGTTGAGCTCTCGCTGTGGCGGATCCGCCGCCACAGCCCTGCCGCCGGTGCCGGCTGCAGGAAGTCGTTGCCGCAAAGCGGTGTGCTCACCTTCGACGGCTACTGCACGGCTGTTTCCGGCTGCGGGGCCACGACGGCGGTGGCGCCGTCGATGGCGCTGACGACGGCGTGCTGTCCCGGCTGCAGGACCCCGGTCTCGGACCGGGCGCTCCAGACGTCGCCGCCGATCTTGACCAGGCCGCCGCTTGCGCTGACGGCTTCCATGACGAGCGCGGACTCGCCGATCAGGCGCTCGATGTTGCTCCGCTGGTCTGCCGGGCCCCTGTGGAGGTGCCTGAGGGCGACCGGCCGGACGAAACCGATCATGAGCAGGGACACCACGCAGAAGGAGACTATCTGGAGCCAGAGGTCCGCGCCGGTGAAGTCGGCAATCAGCCCGGCGAGGGCGCCGCCGCCGAGCATGATGAAGAAGAGGTCCAGGGTGAGCATCTCGACCACGGCAAACACCAGGAAGGCCGTAAGCCACAGGGCCCACCAATTCCCGGCCAGCCATTCGAACATCTGTTTCCCCCTTCGTCACGGGAGTTGTACGCACCGTTGCCCAGCAACTGTGATTACATCCTAAGCCGGTGGACAAGGGCCGGGGCCGGACGCCTGAAACTTCTGCCCGATGCGGCCAAGTCGTTATACGGGGCCGGCCGTCCGGGTCCACGCGGGCGACCGGGAAGGAGGGCTAGGCAAGGGGTTCAAACGCGCTGATCCGGAAGCGGGCGGACACTGCGGTCCGGGGCGGCATCCCGGCCACGAGCCCGGCCAGGGCGGCCCGGTCCAGGTGGTGGCCTGCCGGCCCCATCAAGGCCAGGTTGGCCACGTCCTGCGGGGTGAGGGACAGCGGCAGATCCAGGTCGCGTGCGACGAGCGGGGAAAAATGACCCCTCAGGGAGGCGGCGAGCCGCTCGTCCTTCGCTGGTTCGATCCCCAGCATCCCGGTCTTCCCGGAGACCTCGGCGAGATGGCCGACCCTCGGCGTCACCACCACCAGCCGTCCCCCTTTGCGGAGGACGCGGGCGAACTCGGCCGCGTTGCGCGGAGCGAAGACAACCGTGACGACGTCGACGGCGTCGTCCGCTATAGGCAGAGGCTGCCATATGTCGGTGACCAGGTTCACGGCCTCCGGGTTCAACCGTGCGGCTCGGCGCAGCGCGAACTTGGAAATGTCCAGGCCGATGGCGGCGGCTGGAATCCTGTCCAGCAGGGTCCTGAGGTAGTGGCCGGTGCCGGTACCTGCGTCCAGCACGGTGGCTCCGGGGCCGTGGGCGGCGCCCGACAGCGCGGGGGCGGCCAGTTCCGCGACGGCGTCGGCGAGGGGCTGGTAGTGGCCGGCGGAGAGGAAATTGAAACGGGCCGCCACCATGTCGGCCGCGTCGGCCTCAAAGACGGTGCCCTTCCCGACGAGGAAGTTGAAGTAGCCCTGCCTGGCCGCGTCGAAGCTGTGGCCGGCCCCGCACACCAGGGTGCGGCCGTTGCCGTCGCGCGGCCCCAGGCCGGCCCGGCACACCGGGCAGAGCAGGGACGAGGAGGCTGTGAGCATACAGTCCATCCTAGGGGCGCGGCTGCGTGCGGGGACCGCCCGGGCGGCTCACCGGGAGGGCGTGAGGTATTTCACAGTCCGCGCAACACGGGTTAGGCTCACAAGCGTGAAATCCGAACATCTGCCGCTGCTCAATTCCGTCTCCGCCCCCGCCGTGCACCCTGACGGCTCGCGGGCCGTAGTATCCGTGGTCCGACCCGACTTTGACGCCGACGCGTATGTGGGCCAGCTATGGACCGTTCCGGTGGATCCGGCGCAGAGGCCGCGGCGCCTGACCCGTGGTTTTCGTGACACAGCCCCGGAGTTTTCGCCGGACGGTCTGGTGCTGGCGTTTCTGCGCGCGGCGCCGGGCGGGAAGCCGCAGCTCCATGTGGTGGAAGCATCCGGCGGCGAGCCCCAGCCGGTTACGGATGCCCCGCTGGGCGTGTCCGCCTTTGCCTGGTCTCCGGACTCGCGGACGATCCTGTTCAGCGCCCGGGTCCCTGCGGAAGGCCGGTACGGCAGTGTCGAGGGCGTCTCCGCTGGCGGCGAGGACGCCCGGCTGATCACCGACTACCAGTACCGCATGAACGGCGTCGGCTACACCGCAGACAAGCCGCTGCAGCTGTTCGTCGTTGAACTGCCGGAGCTCGACGCGGAACCGAAGGTGGCGCCGGCGGGCCGGGCCTTGAAGTCCCGGGCCTCCTCCGCTGGCGGCCCCAGGGACAATGCTGACACCTTGTTGCCTGCGGCCAAACAGCTCACCGCGTCGGCCACGGACCACGACAGCGCCAGCTTCAGCGCCGATGGCCGTACCATTTACTTCACCGCGGCCCTGCATGAGGGCCGCGACGCCGACCTCGAGAGCGGGATCTACTCGATCCCCGTCGGGGGAGGTCAACCGGAAGCAGTACGGCCGGGCAACTCCGGCCGGCAGACGGTCAGTGCCGTACGCCAGTCCTCGGACGGGCAATGGCTGTTCTTCCTCGCCCAGGACATCGGCGACTCCGGCCAGGACTTCGTGGCCCGGAACACCGCCTTGTGGGTCATGCCGGCAACGGGCGGGGCCGCCTCCGTCCTGAGCGACGTCGAGACCGTCGACCTCGGCGCCAGCAGCCGGATCGAACTGCGCGGCGCAGACCGGGCCCTGCTGCTGAACAACGCGCACGGGACGGTCGAGCTGCACGAGTTCGGCGCCACCGGCAGCCACGCCGTGCTGGTCGACGGCGACCGGGTGGTCACCGGGACCGCCGCGGGTGGCGGATCGCTCGTGCTCAGTTTCACCGATGCCTTGACCGCCGGGGACGTGGCGGTGCTCGACGGCGGCCGGCTCCGGCTCCTGACGGATTTCTCCGCCCCGCTGCGTACCAAGGCCGGCGTGATCGAACCGCAGGAGCTGTCGTTCCCGTCGGCAGACGGCTACCCGGTCCACGGCTGGCTCGTGAAGCCTGCTGGCAAGGGCCCGCACCCGGTGCTGCTGGACATCCATGGCGGGCCGTTCGCCCAGTTCAGCGGTGCACTGTTCGACGAGGCCCAGGTCTATGCCGAGGCGGGCTATGCGGTGTTGATGTGCAACCCGCGGGGCTCGGCCGGTTACGGGCAGGCTCACGGCCGGTCCATCAAGGAGCGGATGGGCACGGTTGACATGCAAGACGTCCTCGCCTTCCTGGACGGGGCCGTGGCGAAGTTCGAGGAGCTCGACGCCGACAACCTCGGCATCATGGGCGGCTCCTACGGCGGCTACCTGACTGCGTGGACGATCAGCCACGACCACCGTTTCCGCGCGGCAATCGTGGAGCGCGGCTTCCTGGATCCCGTGAGCTTTACCGGGTCATCCGATATCGGCTGGTTCTTCGGCGGCGAATACACCGGCCGTTCCGCGGAACAGATGCAGGCCCAGAGTCCGATGGCGCGCGTGGACCACGTGCGCACCCCGTCGCTGGTCATCCACAGCGAGGAGGACCTGCGCTGCCCCGTGGAACAGGGCCAGCGGTACTTCACGGCGCTCAAGCTGCGGGGGGTGGAGGCCGCCTTCCTGGTGTTCCCCGGTGAGAACCACGAGCTCTCCCGGTCCGGAACGCCTCACCACCGCAAACAGCGGTTCGACGAAATCCTGAAGTGGTGGGCGCGCCACCTCCCGACGCCCGCGAACCCGGCGCCGGGTTCGGCGGCGGAAGCTCCCGCGGCGGAAGCTGCGGCGTTGGATTCGGACCCGGATTCAGACTCGCGGGCTGCGGCACCGGCACACCAGTGACGCCGGGACGCGCCGCCGGGTCTACGCCGGCGGCGCGTCCGGCAGGAACCCGAGTTCCTGCCGGGCATGGCTGATGTCCGGCTGGGACCAGCGGGCGGAGTATTCGGCGTTACTGCTGATCGAACGCAGCTCCGCCCGGTCCAGGTAGAGGATCCCGTGCACGTGGTCCGTCTCGTGCTGGACAATCCGGGCCTGCCAGCCGCTGAACTCTCGTTCGAGCTGCGAACCGTCCAGGGCAGTGAAGCCCAGCCGCACCGCCTGCGGCCGCATGACCGCTGCCTGCAGCCCGGCCACGGAAAGGCATCCCTCGTAGAAGGCCACAGCCGCAGACCCGAGCGGCACGTACGACGGGTTCAGCATGACGAAAAACGGCAACGGTTCACGCCCGCGGGCGGCAGCAACGTCGGGATCCACCTCAAACTGGTCCTCCAGTACCGCGATCTGCAGGGGGATCCCGAGTTGCGGGGCGGCCAGGCCAACGCCGGGAGCCTTGTGCATGACGCTGCGCATGAGGCCCACGAGCTGTCCGAGTTCCGCATCGGTCAGTTGGCCGGTGAACGGCGCGGCAGCATGCCGCAGAACAGGGTGGCCCGCCTGGACAATCGGGGGCAGCACGCCGGCGGTCAGGATCTGCTGCACGGTCTCCTGGATGCGTGCGGCACTGAAGTCGGTGGGCTTGGCGTCTGAGGACATGGGACCAGACTACTGTCGTCCGCAGGCTGTCGTGACAAAGTCATAGATCCTGTCCCGTAATGTGGCGCCGGCGTCGATCTTCAGGAGGCCCTCCCGTCCTGCGACGCTTACCCGGAGCGGCAGTAGCGTCCCCACCTTGTCTTCCGCCACAGCGTGGGGATCGCAGCGGGCCGGCCGGATGCCGAGCCGGAGCTCCTGGCCGGCACCGCCGGCGCGCACTGTGACGGCCCGGGGCCACGGTGCGGCCGGGTCTTCGGCGAGCAGCGTGGTTTCCTGGATGCGGTCGATCGTCAGGGCGTCGGCGGCGCCGGCGGGACCGTGCGGGGTAACGAGGAGCCGCACGACGGCGGTCTTCGCGTCCGCTGCCACCTCAAGTTCCGGCACGGCGCGGATCGAGGCCACCGCCGCGGCAGCCTGCGCCAGGCACATTTCGGCGTTGTTCCTGGCCAGGACGCCGTAGGGGTCCGGCGCCGCAGCCGTCGGGGCAGCGCCGGGAGCTGCTCCGGCGCCGGAGGTGGCCAGCCGGAGGGACACAGTGGCGGGCTCGCCGGCGCCTCCTGCCGGAGCCGGCGTGCGGCTGCAGTCCGGGGCGGGCAGCGGAGCCGAAATGCTCTTCGTCTGCCCCGGCGGGAGCTCGATGCCGCCCGGCTGTCCGGGCCACGCGATCGCCGCGCTGAAGAGCGGGCTCATCAGCTCCGCACCGGCGACCGTCAGCGGCCGCCCCGTGGTGTTTGTGAGCTGGATTTCGATGATCTGCTTGCTGTAGTTATCGCGGTACTGGTTGATTGCCGCAGTCACGGGCGGCGGAACTGCCGGGGCGGCGGTGCTCGCTTCCGTGCCGGCGGTGCTCCCACTGCAGGAAGCCGCAGCGGCCAGGAGTGCGACGGCGGCCGCGGCATGCAGTGATGTCCGCAATACTGATTGCACGGCCGCTTGACGACAGCGGCGGCTCGCGGGGAGCGGGTCCATGCGGCCAGTCTATTCCCCGGCGCGTTTCGCTCCAGCTGCCGGGTTCCCGGTCGTCGGCTAGTCTCATTCCATGACTGCACGACCTTCCGGCGGCACGCCACTTGACTGCGTTCTCGGCCTCTTGCGTGCCCTGGAGTCCGGCGGCGGGGCGGCCGGGATTGGCCCGTTCCTGGCCGAGAACTACACCCTCGTCGAGGCACCCCATCTGCTGGCCCCGGAAGGGGCGACGCGAAACCGCGAACAGGCCCTGGCCGGGGCGGAGGCCGGGGGCCAGGTCGTCTCCGGGCAGCGCTTCGACGTCCGGCGGACAACGTGTGACGGCGGCCGCGTGGTGGTGGAGGCCGATTGGTCCGCGACCGTGTTGATGGATCTGCCGTATTGGGACGCGGGCGAGCTCATCCGTGCCCGGACGGCATCAGTCTTCGAGGTGCGGGATGGCCGGATCGTCAGCCAAGACAGCTACGACTGCTATTACACGTCACCCTGAGCCGGGCGTCCCGGCGGCGGGGTCCCCGCGGCCGTCAATGCATCGTGAAGCGGCGGGCCACCAGCGAATTGACGGCGGGAACGCCAGCGGCGGCGGAGATAGCCCGGTTCCGCACCGTCAGAACACCGGCCGGGAGCGGGCGCCCCAACGCCATGTTGATCTCCGCTTGCCGAACCGCTTTGGCCGCGGACCGCAGCCGGGTCCGTTCAAAGGCCCGCAACGGCCCGGCCACGTTTTCGCCCTGCAGTCCAGCCAGCGCCGCAGGCACAAGCGCCGCCGCGTCGAGCCATCCGAGGTTCATGCCCTGCCCCCCGATCGGGCTGACCTCGTGGGCTGCGTCCCCGATCAGCACGGTGCGCCCGGCGACCATCCGGCGGGCCACGCGTGAGCGGACACCGAAGCTGCTGAGCATGCTGTTGGTCCCGGGGTCGACGCCGATCCCGGTCCGCTCGAGGACGCGGTGCGCCAACCACCGGGCGTCCGCATCCGGCTGGGCCACATCGAGCCGGACCACCCAGCGGCGCAGCCTCCCGGGCAGGGGGAAGGACTCGACGATGCCTTCGCCTTCCAGGAACAGCGCGGCGTCCGGGCCGAAGTCCGTGCTGTCGGCAAAATCTCCCATCAGGTAGCTGTCCGGGTAGTCCTTCGCCCGCAGCGGGATGCCCTTCAGCGCGCGCACGCCGGAGCGCACACCGTCGGCCGCGATGACAAGGCGCGCCGCGTACCGGTGCGGACCGCCGGCCGAGGCAGCCTCCACCGTGACCCGGCCGCCGTCGTCGTGCAGCCCGCGGAGCCGGACGCCGCGGAGGAGGGCTTCCGGGTCCAGCTCACGGACGCGCTGTTCCAGCACCGCTTCGGTGCGCACCTGCGGCAGGGCGAGCACGTACGGGTAGTTCTCGGACACGCCGGCGAAGGACATCTCGGCGAGCGTCCTGCCGCGGGCGACGGCAACGCCGCGACGGATCCGGACGCCGCCGGCAATGAGCGCCCGCGCGACGCCGACCTGTTCAAGCGCCGCAAGCGCCGGGGGATGGATGCCGATGGCGCGGGAGTGCGGATCCGGGGTTGTCCGTTGTTCCAGGACCCGGACCGCGACGCCGTGCTGCAGCAGCAGGGCGGCCATGAACAGCCCCACGGGGCCGCCGCCGATGATCAGCACGTCAGCCACCGGCAGCACGCACCGTCGCGTTGTCCAGGATCAGCAGGTTGCGGAAGGGGGAGTGCCTGAGCACCGTCCATCCCGGGGGAGCGGCGGACCTCAGCTCCGGCGCGGTGTAGCTTCTCCGGATGGAGGTAAGCCCGTCCTGCCGGATGTAGGAACCGGTGAAAATCCAGGCGCCCGCGAAGAACAGCGCGTAGGCGGCGGGGGAGCGGCGGAGGTCGTTGTGGATGGCCAGGCCGCGGCCCAGCGCAGCCGACTCGTCGAGGAACCGTGGAAACTCCTCTGCCCCCAGATGGTGGAGGACGTGGTTGGACACCACGAGGTCGTAGCTTTCGCCGTCCGCCACGAGCTGCGCGGCGGTGGCCTGGCGGAACGTGACTCCTGAGGCCGCATGCCGCTCGCGCGCGAAGCGGCTGGCCCTCGGGTCAGGGTCGATGGCCGTGATCTTCAGGCGCAGTCCGTCCCGGGCGGCCCAGCGGGCGAGAAGTACCGGCACGTCCCCGCCACCGCAGCCGATGTCCAGCAGGGTTGTCGGGATACTTTGGGACAGCCGTGGCCGCAGCCGGGTCCGGTAGATGCCGCGCCAGCCCGCTACCACGCGGTTGACCATGGCGAACTGGGCATAGGTGCGGTCCAGCCGCCGGGGGTCGCATCCGGGCAAATCCATTTCCTCGACCGCGCCTGCGGCACGGTCCCGCAGGAACTTCACGCTGTGCATTTTCAGGCGAGGGCCGGCGACGACAGCGGTGATGGTGCCTGGACTGTCCCAGCCGCCGTCTCGGCTCTGGATTTTGCCCTGGTGTCCGGACGTAAGGGCGCAGCGCGCCGCGGGTCCCGGAGCTTGGTGAAGAGCGCTGTTTCCACCGTCAGTCCGGGGCCGAACGCCATCGAGCAGATCCGCTCGCCGCCGTCCGGCCCTCCGCCGCCAGCTCCGTCCGCTGGCGGGAGGTCGAGTATGTGCTTGATCACGAACAGCACCGTGGCGCTGCTCATGTTGCCGAAGTTGCGGAGCGTTTCGCGGGCAGGGACCAGCTGTTCATCGCTGAGGTCCAGCCTTGACTGGACCTTGTCCAGTATGCTGCGGCCGCCGGGATGGATGGCCCAGTGCCGGATGTCCCGGTAGGGGAGACCCAGCAGGGAGCTCTCCCGGGACAGCAGGGGTTCCAGTGCGCCGATGATGTGGTCGTCAATGATGTGGGGGACGTAATTGCCGAGCACCATCTCGAAACCTTCGTCGCCGATGTTCCACGCCATGGATTCCTCGCCGACGGGCGTGAGCACCGTCTCGAAGTGGTCCAGGCGCATCAGCGCGGGTTCGTCCGGGATTTCCCTGGCGCTGACGATGGCCGCGGCGGCACCGTCGGCAAACAGTGCCGATCCCATGATCGTGTCGGGATCGTTGGAGGTGCGGACGTGGAGGGAACAGAGTTCGGCGCAGACCACTAGCACCACGGCGTCCGGATCGGCCTCACAGAAGGACTTGGCAGCCCGGAGCGCCGGGAACGCCGCGTAGCAGCCCATGAACCCCAGGTGGTAGCGCTGCACGGCAGGGTTCAGGCCGAGGGCGCGGACGATTTTGTAGTCCGGGCCGGGATTGAAGAATCCGGTGCAGGAGACGGTCACGAGGTGAGTTATGTCAACTAAATCGATTCCCGGACATGCAGCCAGGGCCTTCTGCGCCGCCCCGATGAAGAGCTTGGTCGCTTCGGTGGCAAAGATGTCGTTCCGGACTTTGGTGCTGGGACTGAGCAGGAGTCCCGTGGCGGGATTGAAGAACCGGGGATTTTCCGCCTGGCTGTCCTTGGTCAGTTCCTCGACGGCGGTATGCCGCGTGTCGATGGCCGCCGAATCAAAGCAGGTGCCGACGAGCCGGGTGCCAAGCCTGGTGAGCCCTGGCTGGGCGGCAAAAACATCCCGGGCCTCGGACTGGATCAGGACAGTTGGCGGAACAGCAGTTTCCAGGGACCTCAGGTAGACCGTCATGGTTCATTCTCAGCGAGACGGTCGCCAAAGACAATGGATTCGGCCTGACAGCAGAGGAACCGTGGGGCGGATATCTCGGGTTTGCCGCCGGGTCCGCGGGCCCCTTCCGGACTCCCCTCAACAACGCCGATAATCCACATTATGTAAAGTCGAAGTGATCCAGTTGCAGAATTTGCAGATTAGGCCCCGATGATACGCCTCCCCTATTTCCGACTGCCTGGGGATTGAAATCCGCGCCATTGGATGGCTCCAAACCTTTTCGACGACGCGCCGGGCGTCAGTCCGGCGCGTCGAATGGTCGACGGATTCGGGATGCCGCGAAGGCCGATAATTCCGCGGCATTTAGGGGTTTCCTTGACATGGATTCGCATTTTATGCACTCTGAGAGCATTATTTGCAGACATATCGGAGACGTGATGGACCCCGAGCAGGGCCGGCTGATCAGGCTTCCGCTGCGCCAGGACGCGATGTCCGCGGATGCCGTTTTCGAGGACATGCTCACGGGCTGGAAACAGCAGCAGCTGGCTCGGAACTTTACGGTCGGCACGATCCGAGGACGGGAAAGTCTTGTCCGGCGTTTCGTGGATCATACGGGGCATTTTCCGTGGGACTGGACCGTCGGGGACGCTGATGACTTCTTCGCACACGAGCGGTCGATCGTAAACCTGGCGTTTGCCACCATCCGGGCCTACCAGACGCATTTGAAGGTGTTCTGCGATTTCCTGACCGATCCTGTCTACGAATGGGACAGCATCTGCATCCAGGCATTCGGCCGCTCCCCTGCCCAGATCATCACCGAGTTCAACCGCGCCCGCCACGCCCAGAACAACGAGCAGGCACCAGCCAAGCGGCCGTTCACCAGGTCCGAGCTGCAGGGATTCTTCGACCTGGCGGATCTCGAGGTCGAACGGGTCCTGGCCTCGGGACGAAAGGGCGCGGTCGCCGCTTATCGTGATGCCACGCTGTTCAAGACCGCCTATGCCTGGGGCCTGCGGGCCAACGAGGTCACGCACCTGCAGACCGTGGACTTTTCCCGAAACCGCAGGGCTCCGCAGTTCGGTGAGTTTGGTGTCCTGCAGGTCAGATACGGCAAGGCACAGCGCGGCTCACCGCCCAAGAGACGCTCCGTACTGACGGTCTTTGACTGGTCCCCGGCCGTCGTGGACATCTGGATCAGGACCGGACTGCCGTGGCTGGCACCGGCGGTGCCAGAGGTCTTTCCCACGGCGAACGGGCTGCCGGTTCCCAAGTCCAACCTGCACCGCCGCTTCCGGGACTACATCGATGAGCTCGGTTATCCGCCCGGCCTGGACATCCACTCCCTGCGCCGGTCCTATGTCACCCATCTGTTTGAGCACTTCGGCTTCGACCACATCTTCGTCCAGCGGCAGGTCGGCCATGAACACGCATCGACGACATCCCTCTATACGGCCGTCTCCAGCGATTATCAGACGAGTGAGCTCAACCGTGTGCTGGAAGGCATGATTGACAGGGCCGTCCGGCCGAAGGAGGAAAGACAATGAAACGAGACATCGAGTACCGGTGGCGGGCCCGTGAGCTCATGGCCCGGCATGGCATGCGCAACACCCGCGAACTCGTGGCACCTCTGCGCGAGAGAGGCATCACCCTCTCCGAATCACAGATCTACCGCATGGTCAGCCAGAACCCCGAACGGATCTCCTTCCAGCTCCTTGCCGCCCTCTGTGACATCTTCGGAGTCGAGGCAAACGAGCTGTTCACCTTTACGGCCACCGACGCTAGGACCAAACGCCAGAAACAGGCCGCCGCGTCCGGGGAAAACGTGGTCAGGTTCGCTGACGCATACAAGCCTGTCAGGGCCCGGATCCTTGACGACGACTAAGCCCGGGACCGCGGCCGGCCCCGGTCCCCCGGCGACCACCGGTGCGCCCGATGCGGACGCATGGCCGCCAAGATCCGGGTGACCTGGCCCGACGGACCAATCTGCGGGATCTGCTTCACCACCGCACTGCGCACGCGCGGAACCTGCCCCGGCTGCGGCAAAGACAGGCTGCTCCCCGGCAGGACCGCCGACGGCGCCGACATCTGCAGGGACTGCGCGGGCATAACCACTAACATGAGCTGCCAGAGCTGCGGCACCGAAACCGAACGATTCCGCGCCGGCCACTGCATCCGCTGCGTCCTCCGCTCCGACCTGGATGCCCTGCTCCACCCCCACACTCCCCCAGACTTGCGCCTCAAACGCCTCATCGGAGTGCTCGCCGACGCGGCGAGGCCCGAGAGCATCTACACCTGGATGCGCGGGGCCAACACCAAAGAACTCCTCACCGGTCTCGGCACCCGAAGCATCGCCCTCACTCACGAATCTTTTGACGCGCTGCCCGCCTCCCGCTCAGTGGAGTACCTTCGCGAGCTGCTCGTCCACCATGGCATGCTTCCGGCCCGCGACCGCCAACTCGCCGCCTTCGAAGCATGGCTGACGGCCCGCATCCAGGCCCTCTCCGAAACACCGCACATACAGGCGCCGATCGAACGGTTCGCCCGATGGCACCACCTCAATCGCCTCCGCCAAATGGCCAGTCCGGGAAAATCGCTGAACACCGCCGTCCGCTCCGCGAAACAGGAAATCACTGAAACCGGGAAGTTCCTCAGGTGGCTGCACGCGGAGCACGGACTTGCCATCCAGGGCCTGAGGCAGACGCACCTGAACCAATATCTGAGCGAAGGGCCCACGACCCGTTACGTGATCCGCACCTTCCTCGTCTGGCAGATCAAGAACAAGGAAATCGGCAGGCTTCAGATACCGCACCGCTACGCCGCCACCATGCCGCTCATCACCCAACAACAACGCCTCACCCTGATCCGGCATTGCATCGAATCGACGTCAGCGCCCCTGGGATTCCGGGTCGCGGGGCTGATCCTGCTGCTCTTTGGCCAGCCGGTCGGCAAGATCGCCGCTTTGAAATGCGCGGACCTTCAAGCCCTGCCCGAGGGTCTGCACCTGAGCCTGGGCAACACCCCCGTCCTGGTCCCCGCCCAGATCGCCCCCATGTTCTGGGACTACCTGCACGACCGGCCCAACCAGCAGACCGGCAACGCCGCGAGCCAGTGGCTCTTCCCTGGCACACTCCCGGGCCAGCACATCCACGCCGACGCGATGATGAGCCAACTCCGCGCCCTCGGGATCGATCCCGGCGGCGCACGGAACACCGCCCTGCGCAGCCTCATCGAGGAACTGCCACCAACCCTGGTCGCAAACGCACTCGGCTACAGCTACCAAGTCATCCACAAACACGCCGCCGATGCGGCGATCCCGATGGCCGGCTACGCGACGAAGCCCACCTCACCCAGATAAGACCCGTGCCTGAAGCGTTCGTCACGCAAGTGCGCTGGCCGGCCAGTTACTTCGTAAGCCGGCCAGGGTCCCAAGGACGTGCAGGAGGTTTGCGGAGAATTACCCAGAGCGGGAAAGCCATGATGCCCAACATCAAGGCTGTTCGCCAGGACGCGCCGTCGACGGAAAGCGTTCTAATCAGCACACCGGCGAACAGTATGAGTACCCACCAGGCCGTATATAAGGCCCCACGTTCCCTGCGTTTCCACCAGCCAAGACGTCCCTCGACGTCGGCCGGGGGCTTACGATCTGCGCTGGAGAACTGACCCACGAGGAGGCCGGTTATCGCCACCGCCACCACCGAGTACGAAAGGACACCGCTGGCCACGCCCACAGAAAGAATGATCAGCACAACCAGCAGGAACACTCTCACCGCGACCCGGACACGTGGGCTCAGTCTGATTCGGCTGCCACCACTCCCACCCTCCACGACATCCCCCTAAATACCGTGCACGACAAAAAACCCGCACGCCTACCGCGCGCGGCCGACTTCTCACTCTGAAGGATACGCCCCTGGCAAATGCGGAAATGAAGCAGCCTGAGTGGTGGTGACCGCTCGGCCCATAGCGGGAACCTAATCCGTTGAAACGCCCAGCAAATAGGACTCAGACGGATAAGTGCCGTTCCCGCTTGAACTTTGCGTAGCTCGTCAGATGAAGCATTCAAGCCCTCTCCAGTGGCCGCTCCGCGCTTGGCGGTCGCTGTGTGTTTCTCCGCGGCTTCAACGCTTTTCCCAATTGAGCTCGATGCGCAGCAAAAGACGTTGATATCGCGACGTGCCACCACTAGCGTTGCGTGACGTGGACACGACCTTCAGCGCCGAATTGTTCGAATGGCGTGGTCCGGCGCCGTTCTACTGGTTGTCGCTGCCGGCGGACGTATGTGACTACGTCCGGGCCGAGGCAGCGGCGGTCACCTACGGGTGGGGCGCCATCCCGGTGCGCGTGCGAATCGGTGGCACCGAATGGGAGACCTCGCTGCTGCCGCACAACGGCGAGTACGTGCTGCCGGTAAAGAAAAACGTCCGCACGCAGGAGCGGTTCGGCGACGGTGACACGGTGACGGTCGCCATGAGCCTGGCCCCTCGCGGTGGTCGGGCCGCAAACGGCACCGGCCCGACCGTGTGAGGCACTGACAGGCCTAGCCGCGTCCGAACGGCAACACCGTTCCTCATCATGAATAGACTCTCGCCCGGCCGAGGCCCGGCCGGGAAGCGCTCGTCCTCGTGTGCGGGTTATCGCATCTGACGCAATATTGTCGGTTCCAGCCCACTCCCCCGGAACCCCAAAGGCATGCCGCAGGCCACTTTGCGGCCCGGAAGTACCGGGACGATACTGGGGTCCGTGGAGAAAATCGAAGCCGGCAGCGCCGACGCCCAGATCGATGCGGTCCTGCGGGCCGCCAACGTACTGCTCCGTGTCGTGGCGCAGTCGGTGATCGAAGTCGAAGACGTGGTGACCAGCCCCCAACTGCGTGTTCTGGTCCTGATGGCGCAGCAAGGACCGCAGAATCCCGGCGCCGTAGCCAGCCACCTGGGGGTACATCCCTCCAACGCCACCCGCATGTGCGAACGGCTGGTGCATGCCGGGCTGATCGTCCGGCGCGATTCTTCCGGGGACAAACGGTACCGTGCGCTCTCCCTGACACCTGGGGGCGAGTCTTTGGTCAACACCGTCCTGGAACACCGGCGGCAGGCCGTTGCAGCGGTCATAGGACGAATGCCGGAAGAGCTGCGCGGGCTTGCGGCGCTTGGCATGAGCGCATTTGCGGAGGCCGACGGCGGCGAAGGCACCGAGGACGGCCGGTTCGCCATCGAGCTCCGCACGTGACGGCCCCTGATTCCGGGGCCGCCGCCCAAGCCCGCCGGCAATGATCGTTCCAACTCCCCCGCCGCTGCGCGACGGCACAGACGGGTGGCAGGTGCCGGCCTGTCGATTGCGTCCGCGAATCAACTGCTAAGCCAACTGTTATTTGCGCTAACGCAAGTTATTCTTGGAGAACAAAACCGGTCGGGACGGCAATTGAAGCTCGGTGAAGGGAGCGCAGGTGGAATCGCTACCGTTGATGTTTTTGCTGCTGATTTTTGTTGGGGCCGCAGCCGCTATCTGGGTGGCCGGCGTTCAACTGTCGCGTCAGACCGATGTCCTTGACGTCAGGCTGCACCTCGGTTCCGCCCTGGGCGGTCTGATACTGCTGGCCGTGGCGACGAATCTGCCGGAGGTCGCGATCACCGTGAGCGCCGCCTCGTCGGGAAACATCGGCGTGGCAGTGGGGAACATCCTCGGCGGAATCGCGATCCAGACGGTCGTGCTCGCCATCCTCGACCTCTTTGGCACGAAGGGTGGCGAGCCCTTGAGCTACCGGGCGGCATCCCTGACCCTTGTCATCGAGGCCATCACGGTCATTGGAGTGCTCGGGGTCGTGATTGCCGGCAGCCAGATGCCCGGCTCTCTTGTGGCGTTCCGCCTCACCCCCGCCGCAGTGCTGATCGCGGTGATCTGGGGGCTCGGCCTGATCCTGGTCCGGCGGTCACAGAAGTCCCTGCCGTGGCATGAACAGGGGCACGCCCCTGACAGCCAAACCAAGCCCCGTGGACACAGCAAACCCCAGGCGACGAAGGGCCGCAACACCCCCAGCACCGCCCGTTCCGTCACCGTCTTCCTGATCGCCGCCGCGGTCACGCTCGCTGCAGGCGTGGCACTCGAGCGAAGCGGGGAAGCGATCGCCGGGCACATCGGTCTTTCCGGTGTGCTTTTCGGTGCCACGTTCCTGGCATTGGCGACTTCGCTGCCGGAAATTTCCACGGGGCTGGCATCGGTAAAGCACGGCGACTACAAGCTCGCATTCAGTGACATCTTCGGAGGCAACGCCTTCCTGCCCGTTCTCTTCCTCGTCGCCGTCCTGATCTCCGGGAAACCCGTACTGCCCCAAGCCCATGCAACTGACATCTACCTCACGGCCCTGGCCATCCTGCTCACCCTGACCTACATGCTCGGGCTGATCTTCCGACCCCGGCGGAAAGTCCTGGGCATGGGAACGGACTCCCTCATCGTTCTAGTCCTATACCTGCTCGGCATCGGCGGTCTCTTCGCCGTCGCCTCCACGGGATAACCCGTGCTTCACGCCGACTGGCAAATAAGAGGAAAAACTGAAGACCGTGTCTGCACGCTTACAGCCGCCATCCCGGCATCTGATCTGTTCGGGGCACAATTCCTACAACTATCACGGCAGCTTACGACCCAACGCGCCACTCCCGCTGCATTGGGCCTTTGTGAGAGTGCTCCCCGGGCCAATTCCGCGACGTCGCGGGCACTGGTGAGGAACCGGCATCGGCGTCTAGGGTGAAAACCACTACGGATGTCGGTGGAATTCCGGGTGTTGCTGTCCGATCGGGGCAGCGGTGTTCGTAGTAGGGGTGAGTTGCGGCCCACGAGGGGCGCTCCAAAACCACGGGAGATGATTCGAGATGCAGTATCTGGTTTCCGTGATCCACGACAAGCCCGGCCTCGCCCCCTCGGACGAGATGGCTGCCATCGACGTGTTCAACGATCGGCTCCAGGCCGAGGGCCACTGGGTCTTCGCCGGCGGCCTCGGGTTTCCCAACACGGCCACCGTCATCGACAACCGGGGCAACGATGCGGTGTTCACCGACGGGCCCTTCTTGGAGTCGAAGGAGTACCTTGCCGGCTTCTGGATCATCGAGGCCCCCGATCTCGACGTTGCCCTAAAGCTCGCCGCTGAGGGATCGAAGGCCTGCAACCGGAAGGTCGAAGTGCGGCCGTTCCTGTGAGCGTGGTCGCCGTCAGGGGGCAATCATCCAGGCCCACCGCCGGGACTGGGCGCGCGTTGCCGCCTCCCGGAAGTTCTCCGGTGCGCCACCGCCTGCGCGCCCTAGCCACCCGCAGATGGGCGGACTTGCCGGCCGGCGTCCCGCCCGCCGGCGGAGGTCGCGCGCCGCCTAGTCCCGCACGAGGCCGGCGGCTTCACGGGCGAGTTTGGTGATCTGCTCCCAGCCGTTGTTTTCGATGGCCGCTTTTGGGGTGAGCCAGCTGCCTCCCACGCAGGAGACGTTCGGCAACGCGAGGTATCCGGGTGCTGATGCCAGGCTGACGCCGCCCGTGGGGCAGAACTGGACCTGCGGGATGGGGGCTCCGATGGCGGCGAGATAGTCGGGGCCGCCGGCAGGTCCTGCCGGGAAGAACTTCATCGCGGTCAGTCCGTGCTCAAGGACCATCATCACCTCACCGACGGTGGCAACTCCCGGGAGCACCGGAAGTCCGATGGCCAGCATGTGTGCCAGCAGGCCCGGTGTCACCCCGGGGCTGACCAGGAAACCGGCTCCCGCTGCCACCGCAGCGTCGGCCTGGCCGGGGGTGAGGATGGTGCCCGCGCCGACGCAAATGTCCGGGACTTCGCTGGCGATGAGTTTGAGCGAGGTAAGGGCGCTCTCCGTCCGGAGGGTGAGCTCGATGATGCGGACGCCACCGTCAGCCAGCGCACGGGCAACGGGCACAGCATGTTGTTGGTCATCGAGGGTCACGACCGGGATGACGGGGGAAACGTGCAGGATGCTGGTGGCATCAGCCATGGTTGATCTCATTTCTCAGGCCGTCCAGCCCGTGGGTGTCGATAATGCGGTACCAGTGGATCAGGAGGTCGGCGAACGCCCGGTGAGTCGCGAGTTCACCGTCGAAGATACTGCGGCAGCCAAGCAGCGCGGGCACCACGGTTGCCGCTGTGCGTGTCGCCGGCAGGGCCGCGTGGAGCTCGGCAGCGAGCGGATCGTTCAGCTCTGCTGTGGGCGCAGTGGCCACGTGGTGCATCCAGGCGGCCACGGCCAGGGCAGTCCACCGGGGCTCGCGGCCGGCGTCCAGGCTGCCGCGGACCGTGGCCAATAGCCGCAGCCCGATCTTCTGGGACCCGTCGCTCCCCACCTTCGCAGTGGTGTGTCCGAGCGCAGGATTCGCGAAGCGGCGGAGCACTTGCGCGCAATACCCAGCGCCGTCCATTCCGGCCGGAAGTGTGATCGTGGGGAGGGCGTCCTCCGCCAGCATGCGGTTGCAGGCGGTGCGGAAGGCCTCCTCCCCCACGGCGTCGCTGATCGTGATCTTTCCCGTGGCCAGCCCCAGGTACGCCAGCATGGAGTGGCTCGCGTTCAGCAGACGCAGCTTGGCTGCCTCCCACGCGGCAACGTCGGAGCTGAAGAGCGCGCCGGCGTCCTCCCAGCGCGGGCGGCGCGAAGCGAAGTTGTCCTCGATAACCCACTGCAGGAAGGGTTCGGCCACCACCGCTGCCTCGTCCCGGAGGCCCAGTTCACGCTCGACGGCGTCGAGGTCGCCAGCTGTGGTGGCCGGCACCATCCGGTCCACCATGGTGTTGGGGAACGTGACACTCGCCTCCAGCCATGACAGCAGCCGCCCGGCCTCTGCCGCCGGCAAAGCGGCGGCGAAGGCGCGCACGAGCTTGCCTGCCAGCTCCCCGTTGCCGGGAAGGTTGTCACACGAGACCACAGTGAGGGGTCCGGCGTCGGCGCGGGCACGCTGCTGGAGCCCGCGGGCGATCTGGCCGACGGCCGTCTGGGGAGGCTGACCCGCGAGGTCGGCCCGAACCTGTTCGTCGGCGGTGTTGAGGGTTCCCGTGCGGGGATCGATCCGGTACCCCTTCTCCGTAATGGTGAGCGTCACGACCGCGGTCGAGGGGTCGGCGATCCGGTCCACCACGGTTCCGGGATTGTCCCGTCCGGAGATGGCCTCAACGATGCTCGACACCACGCGGAGCGGCGCCGCACCGTTGCCCCGCTCGGTCACGGTGAAGAGCCCGTCCTGCGGCGTCAATTGGCGTTCCACCGTATTGGAGCGCTGGGTGACTCCGATGATCCCCCACTCGACGCCGCCGGAGGCCAGCATCGCGTTTTCGGTGAACACGGCGGTATGGGCGCGGGCGAACGCGCCCAGGCCAAGGTGGACGATGCCGGGGCGCAGCCTTTCTCGCGGCAACAGTACCTGGTGGCTTGCCACGGCAGCCAGCGAGGCGGAGCTTAGGCGTGTGATGACAGCTCTCCTTCGGTTGCCTTCCGGGCATGCGCGCGTGTCTGGTCAAAAGTGGGAATGAAGCCGGTCCCGCCCTTGCCGCCGACCACGAGCGATGCCGCGGCGGCACCGAACCGGGCGGCAGCGGCAAGGTTGTCGCCCAGCACCATCCGGGCGGTCAGCGTGCCCACGAAGGCGTCGCCCGCACCCGTCTGGTCCACCACCGACGGTGCCGGAATCGCGTCAACCCAGGAGGACTGGCGGTCCCCGCCCGGTTCACCGCTCAGCAGTTCACCCTCCAGCTGGATTCCCTCCGCCCCGCAGGTCACGGCCACGTTCGCGGCCCCAAGGCGCCGGAGCTTCACCGCTGCCTCCTGCGGCGTGGCGCAGTCCAATAGCGCGGAGGTTTCACCCGGGAAGGAGGGAGTGACCAGGAAAGTCCGCGGTGCCAGTTCGGCGAGGACCGCCGTCGCCTCCTCCACGGAGGTGAGCCTGGGCCGGAAGTTCGGATCGAATACGAAGCGGCGGGACAGTGCCGAAGCCTTGAGGACTGCAGCCCGCGAAGTGGCCGAGACCGCGCAGGCGATCCCGCCGGCGATCACCGCCTTCGCCGCGGAGAAGACGGCGGGGTTGACGTCCTCCGGGGACAGGGTGGAGCCCACGCTTCCCCTGCGGGCGTAAGAGAACTCGCGCTGGCCGTCCGGGTCGGAGTGCACCAGGTAGACGCCCTGCTGGCCGGTCCTGAACCTCAGCAGTTCGTCCGAAATGCCGAGTTCGCGGATCCTGGCGGCGATTGCTTGGCCGAGGTCGTCGTCGGTCAGCACTGCCAGCAGCCCCGTGCGGGCCCCGGCAGCGGCGGCGGCCGCGGCGACGTTCAATGCGTCGCCGGAGATACCCAGCTGCGCGGGAACGCCGTGACCGAACGCGACGTCGGTGGCCACCTCAACGAGGATCTCCCCCATCACCACCACATCGAAGGGCCGGTTCGATTGCATGGATGCGTTCGATTCGCTGCTTGTGGCGCTCACCAGTCGTGCACCGACCCGTCGAGCCGGCGGTTGATGGGCAGGTACTTCGGGTCGAACGGGAAGGCAGCAGCCGCCTCCTCGTCGAAGTCGACGCCGATGCCCGGAGCGTCACCGGGGTGCATGTAGCCGTCCGTGAAGGTGTAGGACGTCTTGAAGACCTCACCCGCCGGATCCCGGTGACCCATGTACTCCTGCACGCCAAAATTCGGAATGCTGATGTCCACATGCAGGGCCGCGGCGAAGGACACCGGGGAGAGATCCCCGGCGCCGTGCGAGCCGGACCGGACCCCGTACAGGTCCGCGAGGGAGAAGATGCGGCGCAGGTGCGTGATGCCGCCGGCGTGCGAGACGGACGTGCGGATATAGTCGATCAGGCGTTCGGTGATGAGCTGCTGGCAGTCCCAGATCGAGTTGAACACCTCGCCCACGGCGATGGGCGTTGTGGTGTGCTGGCGGATGAGGCGGAACGCCGACTGGTCTTCGGCCGGCGTCGGGTCCTCGATCCAGAACGGGCGGTACTGTTCCAGCGAGGCTCCCAGCCGGCCGGCCTCGATCGGCGTGAGCCGGTGGTGCACGTCGTGCAGGACGTGCACGCCGTAGCCGAACTGCTCGCGGACGTGTGCCATCATTTTGGGCGCGAAGTCCAGGTAGGACGTGGTCTCCCACATGTCCTCCTGCGGAACGTTGCCGCTGGCGGGCTCGTAGGTCTTGCCGTCCACCGGCGCGATCCCGTAGGTCTTTTCCAGTCCCGGCACGGCGGCCTGCGCCCGAATGGCCTTGTAACCGAGGTCCAGGTGGTGCTGGAAGTCGGCGCTGAGACCCTCCAGCGTTGAGCCGCTGGCGTGCCCGTAGACCATGACGCCCTCGCGGGCCGCCCCGCCCAGGAGTTCGTAGACCGGCATGCCGGCCACCTTGCCCTTGATGTCCCAGAGCGCGACGTCGATCGCGGCGATCGCGGTCATGGTCACCGGCCCGCGGCGCCAGTAGGCGCCCTTGTAGAAGTACTGCCAGGCGTCCTCGATGCGGCGGGCGTCGCGGCCGATCAGCAGCGGGCACAGGTGCTCCGACAAGTAGGCCGCCACGGCCAGTTCGCGGCCGTTCAGGGTGGCGTCGCCGACGCCGGTAACGCCGTCCTCGGTTTCAATTACGAGCGTGACGTAATTCCGTCCTGGCGACGAAACCACTACTCGTGCGTCGGTGATCTTCACTGGTTGGTCCTTCAGATGGTGATGGTCTTGAACGGATGCGGTGGTGGTGTGGCGTGCCTCAGCTGAGGCGGAGCATGACCTTGCTGCTGCCGGAGGCGGGGTCAGCCGAGACCCGCATGGCTTCTTCCGCCCGGTCGATGCCGAACTTGTGGGTGATGACCGGGGAGACGTCCAGGCCGTCGGCCATGGCGCGGAGGGCGTCGCCGATCTCGTCCACGAACCGGTATGAACCGATCCAGGTGATCTCGCGGGTCACCAGGTCACCGAGGGCCGCGGGCGCCGGGGCGCCGGGAAGGTTGCCGACCTGGACCAGGGTTCCGCCGCGGGCGGTGGCGTGCAGCACACCGCCCAGGACGGCCGGGATTCCGGAGGCTTCGAAGACCAGCTCCATGTCCTCGGGAAGGCTGCCGCCGCCGGAGACGTTCAGGACCTCGTCTGCTCCCATGGCGCTGGCGATACGCAGCGAAGCGTCGTTGATGTCCGCTGCGATGACTGTGCGCGCTCCGGCGTACTTGGCCGCGGCGACCACCAGCGAGCCGATTGGCCCGGCGCCGTTGACGAGGACATCCCTGCCGGCGAGGGATCCTGCACGGCTGACTGCGTGCATGGCGACGGCGAGCGGCTCGGCGAGGGCGCCGCGCAGGGTGTCGACGCCGTCGGGAAGCGGACGGATCTGCGAAGCCTTGGCGAGCTTGCGCTCGCTGAACCCGCCGTCGGTGTGCGGGTCAAACGCCGCCGAACCGAAGTACCTGATGCGCGGGTAGAGGTTGGTGCGGCCTGCCAGGCGATCCGGCATGATTCCATCTCCCACCAGTTCCGCGGGATGCACGGTAACCTGTTGGCCGACCTCGAGGTTGTGCACACCGGCGCCCAGCTGGGTGATCCGGCCGGCCACCTCGTGGCCGAGGACGAGCGGCGACTTCAGCGCCGCGGTCCCGGAGGCGCCGTGGCGCCAATAGGAGAGGTCCGAGCCGCAGATCCCGCCCCATTCGACGTCGATGACCACCTCGCCGGGTCCGGCGACAGGCTCGGGACGGTCATCGATGCGGAGGTCGTTCGCACCGTGGACTACGACCGCTTTCATACGGCATCTTCCAGGCGGACCAAGTCGCGTCCGCGGACTTCGGGTCCGACGAAAGCGGAGATCAAGGTGATCAGCGAGTAGGCGATGATCATCGCGGCGAGCGGCCACCAGTGGCCGGTGATGGCGGTGAGGGTGGCGGCCAGCAGCGGGCCGATGGCGGTGGCGAGGATGCCGCCGATTTCCTTGGCCAGTGCCAGCTGGGTGAAGCGGGTACGTGCCCCGAAGAATTCGGCCATGGTGACGCTCTCCATGGCGAAGAGGCTCAGGACGCCGAGGTTCAGTCCGACGACCATGGCCACGGTGATGAGCGCGGTATTGCCGCTGGTGACCATCAGCATCATGGGGATGGCGAACAGTGCCGTGAGTGAGCTCAGCACCAGGTACAGCGGCCTCCGGCCGAACCGGTCCCCCAGCAGGCCCATCACCGGGATGGTGAGGAATCCGAGCAGGGAGCCGTAGACGATGGCGCTTGTACCCACGCTTTTGTCCACCAGCAGGACCGTGGCGAGGTAGCCCACCAGGAACGTCTGGACCAGCCCTGAGTTGCCGGCCTGCCCGAAGCGCAGGCCCAAAGCGATCAGGAAGGCCTTGCCCTTCCGCTGGTGCAGGGCGACTTCGATGGTGCTGGCCTTGGCCGGCTCATCTGCCGCGGCGATTTCACTCTTGGACAATGCCACGCCGTTCACAACATCCGCCCGCTGTTCAAAGACCGGGCTTTCCTTGAGGGAGCGGCGGACCCATACGGCGAAAATCAAGAGGATGAAGCTGAACAGGAACGGAATGCGCCACCCCCAGCTCAACAACTGGTCCTCGGGAAGTGCGCTCGCCAGAATCGCCCAGAGCGCGGACGCGACGAGGGTCCCGGAGTTCGTGCCGAGGCACACGAGGGAGGAGATGAGACCGCGGCGGCGGACCGGAGCGAACTCAGCGAGCATCACTGTGGCACCGGCGATCTCGGCGCCGGCGCCGAAGCCCTGGGCCAGGCGCAACGCAACCAGCAGGATGGGAGCCCAGATGCCGATCATGGCGTACGTGGGCAAGACACCGATAAGGGTCGTCGAAGCACCCATGAGCGCGATCGTGATGAAGAGGACCTTCTTGCGGCCAATCCTGTCGCCCATCCGGCCGAAGTAGACGGCCCCTGCGAGGCGGGCAACGTAACCTACGCCGTAAGTTGCCATCGCAGCGATAAGACCGATGATCGGGCTGACATCAGGGAAGAAGATCTTATTGAAGACGATGGCTGCTGCCAGCGAGTAAAGCTGGAAGTCCAAGAACTCCATGGCCGTTCCCAGCCAACCGGAAACGGCGACTTTGGCCAGTTCCTTGGTGGGTTTGGTCTCCGGCAGGGTAGTGGGCGGCGCGATGCTCTCAGTCATCTAATGCTCCTTTGCAGGCGATGAAAAACGAAGGGGAGAGTTGAACGGAAGGAAGCCGGCGCCCAAATGTGACCGGCGGCACCTCGCCAACTACTACCATACAAGCACTACCATTCTAGTGTGTCAAGAGAATAGACTGAGAGCATGGCATCCGATAAACACAGCAAGGTACAGCCGCCGAGACTGTCCGTGCGCGACCAGACTTTGGAAACGCTGCGGCGTCGCATCATTTCCCTGCAGCTCCCTCCGGGCGAGCCACTCTCCGAAAACGAGCTGGCGCAGGAACTGGGCATCAGCCGTACGCCGGTGCGGGAAAGCCTGATCCTGCTCAGGGAAGAGGGGCTGGTGCAGGTGTACCCGCAAATCGGTTCCTTCGTCTCGCTCGTGGATCTGGGAAGGGTCTCAGAAGCGCAGTTCGTCCGCGAGGCCATCGAATGCGCCTCCCTGCGCGAACTCTCGGTCGACCATGCAGGCATTGCCGGGCTTCGCGTGATACTTCAAGGCCAAGCCGACGCGGATGCCAGCAGCGACGTGGAGGAGTTCTTCCGCCTGGACGAGGAATTCCACCGCGAGCTCCTCCGGCTGGCAGGGCACGAATCCGCTTGGGCCGCCGTCAACTCCGCCAAGGCGCACCTGGACCGGGCACGACGCCTCAGCCTCCTGGAGACGAGGCCCGTCGCGACGCTCATCCAACAACACACCGCAGTAGTGGACGCACTGGAAGCCAACAACCTGGCCGACGCCGACAGCTCCCTCCGCCTGCACTTGCGCGGCGTTTTCGAGGATGTTCAACGGATCCAACAAGCAACCCCGCAACTGTTTTCCGACGGCGCCGCCCTGCGGCCGACCCGCAGAAGTGTCGCCCGCCTGGCCTGACCGGACCCCTTGCGGAGATCCTGAACCCCTGGTCGGCAGGGACCATCCTGGGGCGGCATACGCCTGCTCCGGATTTGCACCTCGATCCGAGTTCATCTATCTGCGTCCCATGTCAGGGCAGGTCACCGCGGAGTATTCTCCATCTATGGGCGGTCAACGCCCGCCCAACATCATTTGGGGGCCAAGTTGGAGTCGCACACCCTGCTTCGTTCACTGGCCGCAGCTTCTCTGTTGGCCGGGTTGCTCCTCGTCGGGGCTGCCTGCGCAGATCCGCAGGCGGAGGCACAGCTTTCCGCTACGGCACCGGTGGACACCTCGACGCCGGCGACAACACCGCCGCCGGACGGGCACATCTCCTTCACCTATCCGGCAGGTTGGACTGTTCGCACCGAACAGGGACCTTACCTGAGCGCGGAGACCAACGCAGGAGCTGTCAACGCCGTCGTCTCGGATGCGTCCGGATCCGAGGTGGCACACGTCCTCAGCGGGATGTACGGTGACGGCGCCGCCGGCAGGGTGCAGCGGACTGTCCTGGAACACGTTCCGGTGGAAGGGATCACGGCGGCCGCCGGGGAACCCGTCGAGTTCGGCTTCGTCATGGACCAGGGCTTATCCGCGCCCTCCCCTTACCCCGGGGAACCTGCCGCGCCTGCCGATGGCAGCCTCAGGTACTACTTCATGGATGTCCGGCGCGCTGGTGAGTTCCAGCCGGCGCAGATCAGTTCCGGATCCAATCAGGTCACCCTTCCAAACGGGGTCATGTCAGCTTTTGTTGTCTTCGACCCTGCTAAACAGCCTGTCTTCGCAACGCCTGACGCAGCGAGGGCCTGGATGGCGAGTCAGCAGTACGCCCAGCTAAAGGCCCTTCTGCTCAGCCTCAGGTACGCCTAGGCCAGGCTCGCCGCGGTGCGACCCCGGAGGCAACATACGAGCTGCCTGGGACGGGGGCCCGGATCGTGCAACGCTTGGTGCATGGATCTGGAGGTTTCGCCCGCACTCACGATTCCCGCGTCGGAACTCGGCTGGCGGTTCTCGCGCTCATCCGGGCCGGGTGGCCAACACGTCAACACCTCGGACAGCCGCGTCGAACTCTCGTGGAACGTCACCACCACGGCGGCGCTTTCGGATGGCCAGCGGCAGATGCTGGTCAGACGCCTCGGACAACGCCTCATCGCCGGGGTGGTCACCGTGACCGCCTCCGAACGGCGCTCTCAGCTGCGCAATCGCGAGATCGCCCTGGCCAAACTCTCCGACCTCGTGGCCGAGGGCCTCGCCCCCGAAGCGGCCCGCCGCCGGGCGACCAAACCCACCCGGGGCTCAAACCGGCGGCGCCTCGCCGCAAAGGAACAGCGGTCGGCGACGAAACAGCAACGAAAGCGGCCTTCTGCCGAATAGCGCCCACAGTCGATATCACCGGAGCAGGCCGACGTCAGTGTCCTATCCGAATGAGTTGCCCTAAAGGGCCGAAGGTGTTGCTATGGTCACTGACCATGCCCCGAATGAGTCCCCATACAACGGAGGTCTTGCCAATGAGCCACCTGGATCAGGTCCCGGCCAGCACCAGACACGATTCTGCCAAGGACCATCAACCGGGACATCCAGCTCTAGACGACGAGTTGGCCTTAGTGGACCGCTGGTGGCGTGCCGCCAACTACCTCTCCGTCGGACAGATCTACTTGCGCTCCAACCCGCTCCTGCGCAGTCCCCTTCGCGCGGAGGACACCAAGCCACGCCTGTTGGGGCACTGGGGAACAACCCCGGGACTGAACTTCATCTACGCGCACCTCAACCGTGTCATCCGCCGGGATCGGCAGGACATGCTGTTCATCGCCGGCCCCGGCCATGGAGGCCCCGCAGTGGTCGCCAACGGCTGGCTGGAGGGCACGTATTCCGAAATCTACAACCACGTGGGAACCGATGAGGCCGGCATGGCAGAGCTGTTCCGGCAGTTCTCCTACCCTGGCGGGATCCCCAGCCATGCCGCCCCGGAAACTCCAGGGTCCATCAGCGAGGGCGGGGAACTCGGCTACTCGCTGGCCCACGCCTACGGCTCGGTCTTTGACAACCCGGACCTGATCACCGCCGTCGTGATTGGTGACGGCGAAGCGGAGACGGGGCCGCTGGCTGCGAGCTGGCACTCGCACACCTTTTTGGACCCGGTCGCGGACGGGGCGGTGCTGCCCATCTTGCATCTGAACGGCTACAAGATCGCTAACCCCACCATCCTGGCCCGGATGCCGGAAGCCCAGCTCGAGCAACTCTTACGCGGTTACGGCCATGTGCCACATTTCGTGACAGTTCCCGATCCGGAGGCGACTGCCGCCGCACACAAAGATTTCGCCGCGGCGCTCGACGACTGCCTGACCGAAATCCGAACCATCCAGGACCGGCACCGCACCGCGGACCGCACCGAAGATTCGGCTGGACGGGCCTCCCCCTCCGTGACGGGCTGGCCGATGATCGTCCTGCGCTCGCCCAAGGGCTGGACCGGTCCCCGGACGGTGGACGGCCTCCGGGTCGAAGGCACCTGGCGCAGCCACCAGGTGCCTTTGTCCGAAGTCCGCACCAACCCCGACCACCTCGCCCAGCTCGAAAGCTGGTTGAAGTCCTACCGGCCGGATGAGCTCTTTGACGAAGACGGCCGGCTGCGCGCCGCGGTCGCGTCCAATGCGCCCTCGGGCAGGCTCCGCATGAGCGCCACGGACCATGCCAACGGCGGTACGTTGCTGCGTTCCCTGGCACTTCCGGACTACGCCGATCATGCCGTCCCGGTGCCCCGGCCCGGCGTCGAGCGGATCAGCCCGATGGTCACTCTGGGATCCTGGCTCGGAGAGGTCATCACCGGCAACCCGGACAATTTCCTCCTCTTCGGCCCGGATGAGACCGCGTCGAACCGCCTGCAGAACGTTTTCGAGGTGACGGACAAGGTGTGGCAGTCCAGGATCGACGACGTCGACGAGCATCTGGCCCGGGCAGGAAGGGTCCTTGAAGTGCTCAGCGAGCACCTGTGCCAGGGCTGGCTCGAGGGATATCTCCTCACCGGACGGCACGGAGTCTTCAACTGCTATGAAGCCTTCATCCACATTGTCGATTCGATGTTCAACCAGCATGCAAAATGGTTGAAGGTGCACCGGGAACTGCCGTGGCGGCGGCCGGTCGCGTCGCTGAACTACCTCCTCTCCTCCCATGTCTGGCAGCAGGACCACAACGGCTTCTCCCACCAGGACCCCGGGTTCATCGACCATGCCGTGAACAAGAAGGCCGAAGTCATCCGTGTCTATCTGCCACCGGACGTGAACACCCTTCTTGCCGTCATGGAACACTGCCTGGAATCCAGGGACTACATCAATATTGTGGTCAGCGGCAAACAGCCCTCTCCCACGTGGCTGGGCCCCGGCGAGGCTGCCCTCCACTGCCGGCGGGGCCTGGGCATCTGGGACTTCGCCGGCTCGGAAATTCCGGGTGAAGAACCCGATGTGGTGATGGCCTGCGCCGGGGACGTTCCCACGATCGAAACGGTGGCTGCGGCCCGGCTCCTCGCCGGGGAACTGCCCGGCCTCAAGATCAGGGTCGTCAATGTGGTGGACCTCATGCGGCTTCAGGAGGCCGGCGAGCACCCGCACGGACTCTCAACGCCGGACTTCGAGGGCACCTTCACGGCAGACCGGCCGATCATCTTCGCCTACCACGGCTATCCGGCCCTGATCCATCGGCTCACGTACCGGCATGGCAGCCAGGAACGGCTGCATGTGCGCGGCTATCAGGAAGAGGGCACCACCACAACACCATTCGACATGGCCATGCTGAACGGCATAGACCGCTTTCAACTCGCCCTCGACGTTCTTGACCGGGTGCCGGGGCTGCGCGGGCGTCATCCGGGTCTGCACCAATCCCTTCAAGACCGCAGACTCCGGGCACGGAACCACACCCGCCAGCACGGCGAGGACCCTGAAGAGATCCGCAACTGGGCCCTGGACTGACGGTCCCAAACGCCGCCCATGACGGTCCTCGCCATGGGGGTTCTGACGAGGCAGGCCCTGACAGGGACTGCCTCGGTGTCGCCTTCGGGACGTACCGTGGTGTGCATGAACAACCGGAATGAGATTCGGGATTTCCTCGCCTCCCGGCGGGCAAAGCTCACGCCCGAGCAGGCGGGACTGCCCAACTTCGGTGGGGTGCGGCGCGTACCCGGGCTGCGCCGGGAAGAGGTATCGCTGCTGGCCGGCGTGAGCGTCGAGTACTACACCCGGGTGGAGCGCGGCAGCCTTGCCGGCGTGTCCGACTCGGTCCTGGAGGCTATCACGCGGGCGCTGAAGCTGAACGAGGCCGAACGCGAGCACCTGTTCAACCTCGCCCGGGCCGCGGGCCCCGCCGCTCGTAAGCGGCGACAGCCCGCGCAGGCGATCCACCCGAGCGTGCAGCGCATCCTCGACGGCATGACGGGCATTCCCGCATTCGTCCAAAGCGGCCGTCTGGACATCGTCGCCATCAACGACCTTGGCCGTGCCTTGTATTCGCCAGCGTTCGAGGATCCGGCACGGCCCGTGAACTTCGCCCGGTTCGCGTTCCTCAACCCCCGCTCGCAAGACCTGTATCCGGACTGGAACCTGGCGGCCGACACGTCTGTAGCGATGCTGCACACCGAGGCCGGCCGCAACCCGTTCGACAAGGGCCTGGCTGACCTCGTCGGGGAACTGTCGACCCGCAGCGAGGACTTCCGCCAACGGTGGGCACAGCATGACGTCCGCCTGCACCTGCACGGGATCAAGTCGTTCCGGCACCCGGTGGTGGGCGACCTGGAAGTTCACTTCGATGCCCTGGAACTGCCGGCCGCACCGGGTTTGACCATGATTACCTACACTGCCGAGCCAGGCTCGCCTTCCGAGGATGGTTTACGGTTGCTGGCCAGCTGGGCGGCAACCACCAAAGAAGCCTGTGAAGGCCGAATAGCCCCTGCCCACCGTGAGAGGGCCGACGACGGCGGTCACCGGGGACGTGACTGACGTGCGCCCGGAAACCTTGCCCTACGGGGACCCGGGCGCTGTTGAGGAGGCGACAGCTTCTGCCCCAGCGACTGTCCCTGCCCGGCGGGACCGGCTGCCCTGGGCCGCACTGCTGGTCATGGCCCTGATGGGGTTTATCCTCATCGCCACTGAAACGATGCCCGCCGGCCTGCTGCCGCAAATCGCCGCGGGCCTGAACATCACCGAGGGCACCGCGGGGCAGTTCGTCAGCGCCTATGCCCTGGGAACAGTGGTCGCGACGATGCCCGCGGTTGCCCTGACCCGGGGCCTGCGCCGAAAGCCCGTTTTCGTCGTCGGCATCCTGGGATTCCTTGCTGCCAACATCATCACCGCGGTTTCCAGTGACCTTGCGCTCTCTCTGGGGGCGCGGATCCTCGCCGGCGCCTTCTCCGGGCTGATATGGGGGATGCTGGCCGGATATGCACGCCGCATCACGGCTCCCGAACACGCCGGCCGGGCTCTGGCGGTCGCGTCGATCGGGACCCCGATCGGCTTGGCACTCGGAACTCCCTTCGGTTCCTGGCTGGGGACAACATTCGACTGGCGCTGGTCCTTCGGCGTGCTCTCGGTCCTGACGATCATCACGGCCGTACTCGCCGCCGCCGCGGTCCCCGATGCCGCCGGTCAACGTACCGCGTCCCGCGTCCCGCTGATCCGCGTCCTCGCCATTCCCGGCGTCGCGGTCATCCTCGCTGTCATCGTCGCGTGGATGCTTGCGCACAACATCGTCTACACGTACATCGCGTCCTACCTCCGCTCCGCCGGCCTTCAACTCCCGGTCGACATCGCCCTCGTGACGTTCGGCGTCGCCGCGCTGATCGGCATCGGCATCACCGGTGCCGTGATTGACCGCGCCCTCCGGGCCCTGGTCGTCCTCAGCATCGCCCTGTTCATCACCGCCGGCGTGATCTTCATAGTCGGTCACGAGTCACTCGTCGCTGTCCTCATCGCAATCGCCCTCTGGGGCATCGCCTTTGGCGGTGCGGCAGCCCAGCTGCAGACCGCGATCGGCACAGCAAGCGGCGAGAACGCCGACGTCGCGAACTCCATGCTCGGCGTCGCCTTCAACCTCGCCATCTTCGCCGCCGGTGTCACCGGCGCCGTCCTGATCAGCAGCTACAACGGCATGGTTCTGCCCGCCGCCATGATCGGGCTCGCCCTCACCGCCCTCGTCATCGCTTTGGCGGGACGCCGCACAGCGTTCCCTACCGGACGTCCTTGACCTTTTCACCGGCCTCCTGCAACCTGGCCTGACCCGGCCACGTGGCAACCTGCTCAGCAGCCGAACGTCACGTCCTTCGTCGCTGCGACCCGGGCGGTTCGGCCCGGCGCCGACTGACTCCGCCAATACAGATTCGTATGCGCGATAACCTGGTCCGGCGGCGGCGCGCCCCATGCGCTCTGGTCCTCCGTCGTGTGTGCGTCGCCGACGAGCGTCACGTCATATCCCCGCACAAAAGCGCCATGGATTGTGGACCGGATGCACTCATCCGTCTGGGCGCCCGTGACAATAACCCGTCCTACGTGGGCTTTCGCCAGGACCGCTTCCAAGTCGGTGTCCTCGAAGGAATCGCTGTATTTCTTGTGAACGAGCGCTTCCGAGTCCTGGGGCGCCAGCTCCGGCACAATCTCCCATGCGCCGCTCCCCTTCTCCAGCTGTTCGTCCGAGTGCTGCACCCAGACGACCTGGACCCCTGCGTCGCGGGCCTTGCCGATGAGAGTTCCGATGTTGGCGACCACCGCGTCGCGCTGATGCGTGCCGGCCACTACGCCATTCTGGGCATCGATCACTATCAAGGCCGAGTTGGGCCGATCGAACAGCGTAGTCATGAGGTCCTCCTGTTGGCTTGGGCACACCCTGGCGACAAATATTAGTGCGCCGGGACTTTCCCGGGAACCTCTTGTTATTCAAAACTAATGAGATTAGTATCTTAGCTACATAGCGTAGTAAACCTCAGGAGCTGCAGCCATGCATGAACCCACCACACTCCACCGGCACTACTTGGCCCGCCCGGGCGGCCGAATTGCGTACGACCTTCAAGGTGAAGGTCCCCTCGTCGTATGCGTGCCAGGTATGGGAGACCTCCGGACGGTCTACCGCTTTCTGGCTGAAGCGCTCACCCAGTCCGGCTACAAGGTCGCCGTCATGGACCTGCGGGGGCATGGCGGGAGCGATGCGACTTTTGCCGAGTACGACGACGTCGCCACCGGAAACGACATCATTGCCCTGGTCACGGAGCTTGGCGGGCCGGCAGCGGTCATCGGCAACTCCATGGGCGCGGGGGCCGCAGCGTGGGCGGCTGCCGAAGCGCCGCACCTCATCACCGCGCTCGTCCTGATCGGTCCCTTTGTCCGCAACCCGGCCATGAACCCCGTCATGGCCGCTGTTTTCAGGCTGGCGCTGCTCCGGCCATGGGGTCGGTTGATGTGGCGCGGCTACTTCAAGAGCCTCTATCCAGGGCGCAAGCCAGCTGGTTTTGAGGAGCATGCCAAGGCGGCGGACGACAGCCTGCGACGGCCCGACTACTGGCAGGCTTTCACCAGGACCACCCATACGTCCCATGCGCCGGTCGAGGCGCGACTGGCCGAAGTGAACGTACCGAGCCTGGTGATCATGGGCGAGAAGGATCCGGATTTCGCCGATCCGAAGGCGGAGGCCGCACATGTCGCCGATCGACTCCACGGCAAGGTGTTCCTGGTCCCGGACGCGGGTCATTACCCCCAGGCGGAGGCAGCCGGGTCCGTATCCCCCGCCGTCGTGTCGTTCCTGAAGGGACTCCCGGCCGGTGGCTAGGGCAGGACTGACCCAGGCGCGGGTAGTGGAGGCCGCCGCGACCCTGGTCGACGCCCATGGCCTGGGGCCGCTGGGTCTGGCCACCCTTGCAAGGGAGCTCGGAGTGAAAACCCCGAGTCTTTACAACCACGTCGCAAGCCTCGACGCGCTGCATCGGGAATTATCGCTCCTGGCCCTTCGTGAACTCGCCGCTGACCTCGCGGCCGCCGCGGTGGGGCGTAGCCGTGAGGCCGCACTCCGCGCGCTGGCGTCCGCTTACCGCAGCTACGCCAGGCAACATCCGGGCCGCTACGCATTCAGCGTTCGCGCACCCGAAGCGGACGACGGCGAACACCTCGCCGCGGCGGCGGCCGTGCTCGACGTCGTGACGGCCGCACTCAGCGGCTACAACCTGACCGGCGACGATGCCGTTGACGCGGTCCGCGCCCTCCGGGCAGCACTCCACGGGTGGGCCGGCCTGGAGGCTGCCCACGGATTCGGCATGCCCCGCGATGTTGACGAGAGTTTCGACCGGATGGTCGACAGTTTCGACATCATTCTTGCCTCGTGGTCGCGCCCGCTGCCGCGATCCTCGCCGGCGGACTAGCCAGCCGCAGCCGAAATTCCCCATCCCCGCAACGACCCCGCACCTCGAGAGGCAAGAACAATGAACGTTTTAGGAGCCGAAGACCTCCTGCGTCTGGACTCCCGGCATCGCGCCGAGCTGGCCGCCGGCTGGCCGCCGCCCGGTGGCCATCGAGTTCACCGGCATGTCCACCGCACGGCCAGGGCCGCATTCGTGGCCCTGCATAGCGGTCCGGCAGCCCGTGACAAGGCTGCCCGGCCTAGTGGCAGCGCCAGAGGAAGGAATCGATCCCGTTGAACCGTGCCCTCCTCGTCATCGACGTGCAGAACGAATATATTTCCGGCAATCTCCCCGTCAGCTACCCGCCCCTTGCCGTGAGCCTGGTGAAAATCGGCGCAGCGATGGACGCGGCACGAGACGCAGGCATCCCTGTGGTCGTCGTCCAACAGACGGCCCCGGAAACGTCGCGCATTTTCGCGCGGGGCAGTCACGGATTTGCCCTTCACGCAACGGTCGCGGGCCGCCCGAACGACCATCTGATCCAAAAGACCCTGCCGTCCTGTTTCGCAGGCACGGACCTGGCCGGGTGGCTCGCCGGACACGGCGTCGATACGGTCGTCATCTGCGGGTACATGACCCAGAATTGCGATGAATCCACTGCCCGGGACGCCGTACACCGGGGCCTTGGCGTTGAGTTCCTCTCCGACGCCACCGGAACGCTCGATATGGCAAACCACGCCGGCGCGCTGACGGCGGAAGGGCTGCACAAAGCTGTCCTCCTCGTTTTGCAATCACGTTTCGCCTCCGTGCTGACCACAGATCAATGGATCGACGCCCTGGCGCAGGGCACGGCGGTGCCGAAGCCGGACATCTTCGCCAGCACCCAGGCCGCGCGCGACGCCGCCGGGAGTGGCGCGGCCTCGACAGCCCGAGGGGCGTTAGATTGGACCGGTGGATGAGGGAGAGGATCTTGCCGGCGGTAATTCGACTCTCGTAACGCGCATTGGCCAGACCGTTCGGCGGGGCGCCGGGCCATGGACGCCAGCCGTACATGCATTCCTCGACGTCCTCCGGGCCGCGGGCATCACCGAAGTCCCCGAAGCACTCGGCATGGACCACCATGGCCGTGAAGTCCTCACCTTCATGCCGGGCGAGGCAGCGCACTATCCGCTGCCGCAGTGGGTGTGGGATCCGTCGATCCTGCACGACGCCGGGACTCTCCTGCGACGCATCCACGACGCCAGCGTTGGGATTGTCCGAGCGGACCTCCAATGGCAATTGCCGACCCATCAACCGGCAGAGGTCGTGTGCCACAACGACGTCGCACCTTACAACATGGTCTTCCGGCACGGACAACTGGTAGGGCTCATCGACTTCGATACAGCATCGCCGGGCCCAAGAGTCTGGGACTTCGCCTACCTGGCATACCGGCTCGTGCCGTTGGGAGAAAATGGCGGCGGGGCGGCCCCAGGCGGAAATGGTAGATGGTCACGGCTCGATGCCTTGACCAAGGCCTAGGACCTCCCTTTCGAGCCCCGGGAGGTCCTTGAAACCCTCGCAACCAGGCTGGATGAACTAGCGGAACTCACGGAGCGCCGCGCTGCGGCTACCGGACGGGCAGAATGCCTCGACCACTCCGCAATGTACCGCCGCGATCGCGACAGGGCAGCCGGGCTGGCTGATGGACTGCGCGGGGACGGACAGACGCCTCCTGGTGCCTCGATTCTGAGTGCACATTCAGTTGCGCGTTCATCCCGGGGCCTCACCGGCGGTGTGCGTCCAGGCGTGGCGTGCCTCGCGGACGGCGTAGTAGATGATGACGGCCCCGGCGAAGGGGTCGGCCCACCACCATCCGAAGAGGGAGTTCAGGACCAGCCCGGCCAGGACCGCACCCGCCAAGTACGCATCGACCAGGGTCACTTTCCCTTCGGCGCGCAGCACCGGATTGCCCAAGGCCTCCCCGGTGAGGATCTTGCCCCGGGCCAGGGCGAGCATGACGACGAAGGTCAGGGCCGTCCACACGATACCCAATCCGGAGGTGACGGGCCGCAGTCCGGCGGCAACGACAATGACCAGCTGGATGACAAGGTACGCGGCGAGGACCGCGAAGGCCGCCCCGATCAGGTGCATCGCCCGGGTCTCGCGATCTTTGTGGATGCCTTTGAGCTGCCAGACCACGACCAGTGAAGCGAAGACCTCGATCAGGGAATCCAGACCGAACCCGGCCAAAGCCGGCGATCCGGCGCCAAGGGCGGCGGCGGCCAGGACGCCGAGGCCAAGCACGTTCCAGCCCAGGGTCGCGTATTCAAGCCGCAGACCGCGGCGAAGAAGGACGTCGTGGTTCAACGTGGTGGCAGAGCCGTCAAGACTGGTCATGGGCTTCTGTTTCCTTACGGTGGGCTGCCCCTGATCATGCGGGCCGCTCCAGGCTGCAGGGGTTGAGTGGCGCGGTGGGCATCGCGTCAGTTGTAGACGCGGATCCAGTCGACCTGCATCTGACTGGGCACGGTGGCAGTCCCGTCCGGGAACCAGTCTAGCTGGACCGTTTGGTGCATCCCGGCCATTGGCTGGTGTGCGGGGTTCGTGTCGGTGAACCATTGCACGCCGTCGACGTATCCGGTGATGCCGGAAGCGGTCCACTGGACCGCGTAGTTGTGCCACTGGGCGGTATCGGCCGGCTGCGCTGCCTGAGTCTGGAAGCTCGAGCCGCTGCATGCGTAGTGCAAGAAGAACTTGACCCTGTTCGTGTCGGACGTTCCTTCGGCGTAATCAACCTCGGCACAGTTAGGGGACGTGTTGTTGTTCGGCCACAGGATCAGGACGGGGTGGTATTTGGGATCCCGGACACTGGTTCTCATCCGGGTTTCCCAGCGGCCGTACTGCTGCCGGGCAAACTTGGCTGACATGCCGCCGGTAGTGCCGGACAGGTCACCACTGACGGTAGCGACGCTGCCGTCCACGTTCCAGGCCAGCGGGCTCCGGATCCCGTTGCCCGCATGCCCCGGACCGTTATAGACGTTCCACTTCAGCGGGTCCGGCGCGCCCGTATAGGAAAATTCGTCCCCGGCAATTACCGGACCCCAGCCGAAGACGACGGCGGCCTGCGTACCGTCCGCTGATTGGGCGCGGTTCACGGTGATCATCGTCCCGAGCATGTTTCGACTGCCGGCAAGGAGATCATCGATCGTCGTTGGACCGCTGCCGACGGTGCGGATGGCCGCGCTGAAGCCCTGAACATACCCGTAAGAGTAGTCTGCCGCCATGGACAATACTGCCGACGGTGTCGCTGACGATCCGGAGCCGCTGGAGGACCTCCCGCCCGGCACGAGCCGATACTTTGCCGAGTATAAGCCGGTTGATCCCCACGCCGTCAGGAAAGCACCCCCCACAAATGTCGGCGGCTATGAAGACTTACGGAGGGAGTTCCGGGTAAAGGGCCGGGAACTCCCGCGCTCGCCCTTGGGCCTGGCCGCCGTCGACCTTTTCATCGAGGAGGCCCGCGGCAGTGAAGCCCTGGCCGGGCTCGCCAGGGCGGTCGGCATGTTCTACGGCGATGTCCTGACCCACACGATTCCCGGGGCACACTGGGAGGTCATTGTCGAAGGCAGCCCGGCTGTCAGAGTCACGCGTAAGACATCCGTCAACGTCGTCGGAGTCGCCGAACGGCGGATCGGCATCGGTACGCCGACACTGGTGCAGAACTACTCACATGTCCGTGACCTGCTCGCCGGCGAGGTTTGATCCCGAAGTTCAACCGCGCGGCGGCTTCACACCTTCTTCGCCGCGGGAGCAGCGGTGGGGGGCACCGGTTCGTGCCGCAGGTAAGTCCGGCGGAAGCGGCCGCTGCCCGCGGTCAGAGCACGCAGGTCACGCGCGTACTGCAACAGTTCCTGATCCGGGACCTCGGCACTGATGTCGGTGCTGCCTCCCCCGCCGGACGAGGTTCCGGTCAGGCGTCCACGGCGGGCGGACAAGTCGCTCATCACAGCCCCGACGTATTCGTCTGCAACGCTGATGGTGACGGCCGAGACAGGTTCCAGCAGCTGGATGCGGGTCGCGGCCGCGGCCTCCCGCAGGGCCAGCGCCCCGGCCGCCTGGAATGCCGCGTCAGAGGAGTCGACGCTGTGCGTCTTTCCGCCGACCAGCGTCACGCGGATGTCCACTACCGGGAATCCCGCGGACACGCCTTTTTGCATCTGTGACCGCACGCCCTTCTCCACGGAGGTGATGAACGCCCCGGGAATCACGCCGCCCACCGTCTTGTCCACGAACTCGAACCCGGCACCGCGGCCGAGAGGCTCGACGTCGATGTCACAGATGGCATACTGCCCGTGGCCTCCGGATTGTTTCACATACCGTCCGTGGCCGGCGGCCGGTGCAGCGAACGTCTCCCGGAGCGGCGTCATAACTCCGACTGTCTGCAGGTTCACGCCCTGGTCGCGCAGTCGGCCCAGCACGACGTCCGCGTGCGCCTCACCCATGCACCACAAAATCAGCTGATGTGTTTCGACGTTCCTTTCCACCCGGAGGGTCGGGTCGCCGGCGGTAACTTTTCCCAGGCTCTTGGCCAGGGCGTCCTCATCACCGTGCGAGGCAGCCTCAATCGCTACAGGCATCAGCGGTTCCGGCATCTCCCAGGGCTGGATCAGCAGCGGCATCTCCTTGGCCGAAATGGTGTCACCTGTCTCGGCGGTTCCCAGTTTGGTGAGCGCACAGATGTCGCCCGCCACGCAGTAGGGCACCGGCCGCAGGCTGGCACCGAGCGGGGAGTAGAGGTGGGCGATCCGCTCGTCACTGTCATGGTCTTCATGGCCCCGGTCCGCCAGCCCGTGCCCGGCCACATGCACTTCGGTGTCCTCCCGCAGCGTGCCGGAAAAGATGCGGACCAGGCAGACGCGGCCCAGGAACGGATCGGTGGTCGTGCGCACCACCTCGCCTGCCAGCACGCCGGCCGGATCACAGTCCAGCCGCCCGGCCGGCGTGCCGTCAAGGTCGGACACTTTCGGCAGTTCCCGCTCGATCGGTGCCGGGAACGCACGGGTGAGGACCTCTAGGAGCTCGGACATACCGACGCCGGTCTCCGCAGAAGTGGCGAGCACGGGATAAAAGGATCCACGGGCCACTGCTGTCTCCAGATCGTCGGCCAGCGCCTCGGGCGCGATCTCTTCGCCGCCGAGGTACCGGTCCATCAGCGTCTCGTCCTCGCTCTCGCCGATGATTCCTTCGATGAGCGCCGTCCGTGCGGTCTCCGACGCGGCACGTTCGACGTCGGTCGAGTCCCGGCGGGTGGGCCCCGTGTCTGTCGGAGCAGGTCCTGAAACAGTCCCCGACAGGATCCCGAGCAATCCGGTAACCGCGCCGGCCGAGCCGACCGGGAGGTAGAGCGGCATCACGGAGTCGCCGAAGGCGGACCGGCATCGGGCCAGGGCCGCGTCGAAGTCCGCCCGCGGATGGTCGAGCCGGCTGATCACGACCGCGCGGGGCATACCGAGCCGGGCACACTCGCTCCAGACGGCCGCGGTCGCGGCGTCGACGTCGTCAACCGCGGACACGACAAACAACGCGGCGTCCGCCGCGCGGAGTCCGGCGCGCAGTTCGCCGGTGAAGTCCGTGTGCCCCGGGGTGTCCAGGAGGTTCAGTTTGACGTCCCCGACCACGACAGGCACCACCGAGAGCGTCACGGAACGCTGCTGATGGATCGCGGCCGGATCCGAATCGCTGACGGTGGTGCCGTCGGCGATCGACCCCATCCGCGTAATGGCACCGGTGGCGGCCAGAAGTGCCTCGACCAGCATCGTCTTGCCCGCCCCGGAACGACCCACGAGCGCGACGTTTCGGATTTTCTCCGGGCGCTCAGGGGGCGGGCCGTCGGACGCGTCGGCGCGCCTGAGATCAGATGCGCCCCGGCCAGGGGTTCTCACGGGGACTTTTGCGCCTTTCGCAGGCATGAGTACCTCCTGGAGTCGTATCCATCATCAGCATCGTGCCTCGTAGGCGCATCCTGTTAAGGATTTGACACCCTGCGGGGACCCGACAGCAAGGGCCCCGGCCCGGCCGGACTAGGCTTGGAGGCATGCCTTCGTCATCACCGCTCCCCCGCCCGTCAGCCGACGGGTCCACCAGAACATTCACGCCCAAACGGCCGGCCGTGCTCGCCGCCTGCGCCGATGCGCTCCTGATCCTCCTCTTCGCCGCCATCGGCCGCGACGCCCACCAGCGCGGGGACATCATCACCGGCGTTTTCGCCACGGCCTGGCCGTTCCTCGCCGGAGCGGCCGTGGCCTGGCTGGCGCTGCGCCTGTGGCGCGCTCCCATGGCGCTTTGGCCGGCCGGCGTCGGTGTCTGGCTCGGCACCGTGGTTGTGGGCATGCTCCTGCGGGCAGTCACGGGCCAGGTCGTGGTCGTGCCGTTCGTGATCGTGGCATTGATCAGTCTCGGGGTATTCCTGCTCGGCTACCGGCTGGGAACGGCCGGCGTGAGACGCTTCAGGACACGCCGCCGTCAGGCCTGATGTACTAGGCTTGCAGGAGCATGGCACGGGCCGCCAAGGGCCCGGCAAGGGCCCGGAAACGGGCGAGTAACGGCGCAACAGATCCGGAAAGGTTCACACGTGGTCACCGCTTTCGTCCTGATCAAGACAGACGCCTCCCGCATCCCGGAGACCGCGGAGGAAATCTCCGCCATTCAGGGCATCAGCGAGGTCTATTCCGTGACCGGTGAATGGGACCTCATCGCCATCGCCAGGGTTGCCAAGCATGAGGACCTGGCGGATGCAATCGCGGACAAGCTCTCCAAGGTGCCCGGCGTCGTGCACACCACCACTCAGATCGCCTTCCGGGCCTACTCGCAGCACGATCTCGATGCGGCCTTCGCGCTCGGGTTCGAGGAGTAACCGCGCCGTCACGGACAAAGAACGCAGGGCCCGGCAGATTGAACTGCTCCCCGAAAGTTGGACTGAAAATTCAGTTCTGACTTACGGGGAGCAGTTTCATGTTGAAGGGCAGTGCGTTGTCGGAGGAGCAGCGCAAGGCCGCGGTGGCGTTTGAGATCGGTTGGGGCTCCAGGGCTGTAGCAACCAAGCTTGGGGTGGGTCGGAAGGCAGTCCTCCGGTTGCACGACAGATGGCGCATCAAGGAAGAACCCCAAGGTACCCGCGGAACCGGAGCTGCAGCGGCTGTGGCGTGAGAATGAGCGCTTACGTGCAGAGCTGGCCTGCCTGGGCAGAGTGAAAGCCTTGGGGGTCGGGGAACAGCGCCAAAGGTCCGCGCTGTCATCGCTCTCAAAGCCGAACACCGGTTGGAAGTTCTCCTGGACGTAGCCGGGTTAGCCCGGTCCACGTTCTTCGACCACCAGTCCCGCCTCCAAGGACCCGATCCACGGGCGCCCCTGAAGGCCGCTAATACAGAGATTTTCAAGAAGAACCATGGCCGGTGCGGGCACCGCCGGATCCATATTGAACTGCTCAAATCGGCGCTTCGCCCAATCTGGAGCTGGCCAATGCCTCGCTGCGCGACGCTCTGGCGATACTGAAGGACGGACAGAAGCCACTCGTGCACTCCGATCAGGGATTCCACTATCAGCACAACTCCAGGCGCGCACTCTTGGAGGACGCAGGCGCGGTCCAATCGATGTCCCGCAAAGCGAACTGCTACGACAACGCCGTCATGGACAATATCTAACGATGGGCACGTGAGGCGTTGGCGGGACTAAGAGGCCGGCGAGCGAGAGAGGTGGTTTCCTGGCATTAGGACGATTTGGCACCGTTCAGCGATCTGAATTTGCCGCCGAGTTCCTGAGCCAGTCCCCTGAGGTCTTTATCGCTTGGAGGCTCACCCAGTGCTTCCGACATGTCTACGACCATCCAGTTCGCGCCCTCCACGATGGACAGAGGCTGAGCTGAATCACCGTACAGCTGGTGCTCGGCACCTCGGGCGTCTTCCGTCCTGAACCACTCGACTTGGACGCGGTTTGCACACACGACGTATTCAGCCGTGAAACCTGCAAGGTCCGGATTGATGATGGGATCTGTCTTGGGCTCATCATCGCAGCCGATCACGCCGTCAACGGCTCGACGGGCATCATCGACAGAATCGAATTCCTTGAGCTGCGGAGCGGCTGGGGGTTGCGTGGTTGTGGACTGCTGCGGCGCGGCTGCCTGCTCGCCGGTGACCGCGCAGCCTGTGAGACCGACGATCACACCGAAGACTGCGATGGCTACCGTGTCCCTGCGTCTGCCCTTGACCATCATTGATACCCCGTCCCCCCGGAGGTTGGTTCGGCCATCCTTGCATACGACCTTCGTTGCGTACAGGAAAAGAACGGACCTGAAAGAGCTGCACACAGAAAGGCCCCGCCCTCTTTTGGACGGGGCCTTTGGGGAGTGGCCGATCACTGGCCGCTAGAGTGGAACTCGCACATTAACGAGTCCAACTTTTGGGGACCAGTGCAGAATGCCGGGCCCTGCGTTGTTTGCGTCTTCCTGCCGGAGAAGTCCCCGGCCGCGTTACCCTTAGGCAGCCTGCGAGAGGGCGACCCATCTGTCCAGCACGGCCTTGGCGGCGCCGGACTCGATGGACTCCTCGGCACGCTTCAAAGCAGTAGCCATGCGGTCCGGGAACGGACCGGCGGCGTCGAGGTCGTAGGCCACCAGACCGGCGGCAGCGTTCAGCAGCGCAGCTTCGCGGGCGGGCCCCGGAGCGCCGGCCAGGACGGCACGCACGACGGCGGCGTTGGCCGCCGCGTCACCGCCCCGCAACTCATCGAGCGTCGCCTGGCGGATGCCGAGCCGGCGCGGATCGAACATCTGCTCCGTCACCCCGCCGTTCCGGATTTCCCACACCCGGGACGGGCCCGTGGTGGTCAGTTCGTCGAGCCCGTCGTTGCCGCGGAACACGAGTCCGCGGCTGCCCCGTTTGGCCAGCACACCGGCCACCAGCGGGGCCATTGTTTCATTGGCGACGCCGACAGCTGACGCTTGCACGTTGGCGGGATTAATCATGGGACCCAGGAAATTGAACGCGGTCGGCACCCCGAGCTCGCGGCGGGCGACCGCGGCATGGCGCATCGAGGGGTGGAACACCTGCGCGAAGCAGAACGTGATCCCGGCCTCCTCCGCGTTCAGTGCTACACGCGGAATCGGCAGGTCCAGCCTGACGCCCAGGGCCTCAAGGACGTCGGCGGAGCCCGAGGTGGAGGACGACGCACGGTTGCCGTGCTTGACCACCTTGGCCCCAGCGCCGGCAGCGATCAGGGCCGCCATGGTGGAGATGTTGACCGTGTTCTGCTGATCTCCGCCGGTTCCGACAATGTCAAGCTTTTCGCCTGCGATATCGATGGGGTTGGCGTTCGCGATCATCGCCTCGACCAGTCCCACTACTTCATCCACCGTCTCGCCCTTGGCGCGCAGCGCCACCAGGAATCCGGCCACCTGCACGGGAGTGGCCTCACCCGACATGATGGAATTCATCGCCCACTCGGTGTTCCCGGCGGTGAGGTCAGTGCCGTTGATGAGTGCGTTGATGAGCCGGGGCCAGGTGTTGCCTGCCGCCTGTGCAGATGCCTGAGAAGTCACCTCCTGATGCTATCGAGGTGGGCGGCGCAAAGACCAATGTGAACGGTGCCGGGAACTTTTCCGCGCGAATTCGCGTCTTTGTAGAAAAAGTCCTCCGAAAACGCGGTTTGCGTTGGGCAGGACAGACTTTTATAGACATAATGTCTATGTGACATCTGCGACCCATGCCCCCAGTACCCCGGCGCACCCGACGCTGAACCGCCCGAACATGGTTTCTGTTGGAACCGTAGTGTGGCTGTCCAGTGAGTTGATGTTCTTCGCCGGTCTCTTCGCCATGTACTTCACACTCCGTTCGACTTCCGGACAGATGTGGGCCGAAGAGACAGCCAAGCTCAACTTTCCCTTTGCGCTCGTAAACACCATCGTCCTCGTGGCAAGTTCCTTCTCTTGCCAGATGGGCGTCTTCGCTGCCGAGCGGCTCCAGCCGCGCCGCACCGGAGGACGCCTGAGCTTTACCCGCTGGGGGATGAACGGATGGTTCATCCTCACGTTCCTCATGGGCGCCTTCTTCGTGGCCGGCCAGTCGACCGAGTACGCCATGCTTGTTTCCGAGCACGTCACGCTGTCCGCCAATGCCTACGGCTCGTCCTTCTACATCACGACGGGCTTCCACGGCCTGCACGTCATCGGCGGCCTGATCGCGTTCCTGCTCATTATCGGCCGCTCCTTCGCTGCGAAGAAGTTCGGCCACTTTGAGGCAACGTCGGCGATCGTCACCTCGTACTACTGGCACTTCGTGGACGTTGTCTGGATCGGCCTCTTCCTGGTCATCTACGTCCTCAAGTAGGCTGCTCCACCCTTTTTTACAAGAGGTAGAATTTCAGAATCGGCTCCCGGAGCCAACGCAGGATCGAATAAAGGAACCACCACGTGAAGGCACTCTCGCAGAAGCGACGTCACCCACTGGCAGCCATTGCATTGCTGCTGCTGGGCCTCTTGGTCACTGGTGGGCTGTACGCCGTTGCCACCACCGTCAACCAGGCCAAGGCCGACACCACGAGCGCCAGCGCAAGTGACGTAGCAGAAGGCGGCAAGCTCTTTGCGGCCAACTGCGCCACATGCCACGGCATGGGTGCCAGCGGTTCGCAGTCCGGACCTTCCCTGGTCGGCGTCGGTGCAGCCGCCGTTGACTTCCAGGTCGGCACAGGCCGCATGCCCATGGAGATGAATGGCCCGCAGGCCTACAAAAAGCCCGCCCAGTTCAACGACCAACAGACCCAGCAGCTGGCCGCATATGTCGCCTCGCTCGGCCCCGGCCCGTCCATCCCCGAAGCAGGTGTCCTCGATGAGAAGGGCGACGCCGCCAAGGGCGGCGAGCTGTTCCGCACAAACTGCGCCATGTGCCACAACGCCGCCGCTGCCGGCGGTGCACTGACCCGGGGCAAGTTCGCCCCGGCCCTGGCGGACGTCTCCGGCAAGCACATCTACGAGGCCATGGTCTCCGGCCCGCAGAACATGCCGGTCTTCAATGACGCCAACGTCTCCCCTGAGGGCAAGCGCGACATCATCACCTTCCTGAAGCAGATTGAAGCCAACGGTTCACCCGGCGGCAATGACCTTGGCGCTTTGGGACCGGTCTCCGAAGGCCTCTTTGTCTGGATCGCCGGCCTGGGCGTCATCATCGCCTTCACCATCTGGCTGACGTCCCGGTCGTCCTAACCGGACTTGCACCTGTAAGAATTTCTGCTGATGCGTCAGCAGTTCGAATTGAAAACTAACTCGGCACACGCCGGGACGAGAGAAGGATGAGGCGAATTATGGGCAACCATAGTGACGGCAGTCCGAGCCACTCGGGCACCGTAGCTACGGCTGGTCAGAATGAGGTGGAGAAGTTCCAGGATCCTGGAATTCCCCCGCACCGTTTGCGCCTGGCTGACACGAACCCGAGGGCCGCTAAGCGAGCAGAACGGCAGGTAGCCCTTCTTTTCGGGACCTCGGTCGTTGGCACCCTGATATTCCTGGTGGCGTACTTCGCCATCGACCTTGGAAGTGATTCCACGATCGCCGACATTCGGCTCCAGAATATACTTCTGGGTGTCGGCACCGCCTTCGCGATGCTCGGCATCGGCACCGGAATCGTCCACTGGGCCAAGGCACTCATGCCTGACCATGAGGTTTCGGAAGAGCGCCACGCGATCCGCACCGAGGAAGACCGCCTTGCTGCCGTCCGGATTGTGGACGACATCGTGGAGGAAACCGGCATCAAGCGCCGTCCACTGATCCGCAACACCCTTCTGGGCGCCGTCGCACTCGCTCCCCTGCCGGCACTTGCCGTCTTCGGTGATCTCGGTCCCCGTCCCGACGACAAACTGGCACACACGATGTGGGCGCCTGAGGGCGGCAAGCTCAAGCGGCTCACCCGGGACCCTGATGGCACCCCCATCAAGGCCACGGACGTCACCATCGGCTCCGCCTTCCACGTGATTCCGGAAGGCCTGAACGAGCTCCAGGAAGGCAAGCTGAACGCGAAAGCCAAGGCCGTCGTCCTGCTCATGCGCCTGAACCCGGACTCCCTCACGCCCTCCGCGGGCCGTGAAAACTGGAGCTACAACGGGATCGTCGCCTACTCGAAGATCTGCACCCACGTTGGTTGCCCTGTTGCCCTGTACGAGCAGCAGACCCACCACCTGCTGTGCCCGTGCCACCAGTCAACCTTCGACCTGACCCAGGAATGCAAGGTTATCTTTGGCCCGGCCAGCCGGCCTCTCCCCCAGCTGCCTATCGCAGTCGACGACGAAGGCTACCTGGTCGCTACCAGCGACTTCCATGAACCTGTAGGACCGAGTTACTGGGAGCGTGATGAGCATGAGCGCAACAACAACGCCTAATGCCCCCGCCTTCGTCGCCAAAACCAAGGGCGGCCGCATCACCGACTTCGTTGACGAGCGCGTCGGCGGATCTGGCATCCTCCGTGAATTTGGCCGCAAGGTCTTCCCGGACCACTGGTCGTTCATGTTCGGCGAAGTCGCGCTGTACTCGTTCGTCATCCTGCTCCTGTCGGGCACCTTCCTGACATTCTTCTTCGACCCGTCAATGGCCGAGACGCACTACGCCGGCTCCTACACGCCGCTGCGGAATGTCGAAATGTCCTCCGCGTACAACTCCTCGCTGGACATCTCGTTCGATGTCCGCGGCGGCCTGTTCATGCGCCAGGTGCATCACTGGGCGGCACTGCTGTTCGTAGCGTCAGTCTCGGTCCACATGCTGCGCGTGTTTTTCACGGGTGCATTCCGCAAGCCCCGCGAAATGAACTGGGTAGTGGGCGGCGTCCTGCTGATCCTCTCGATGGCTGCCGGCTTCACGGGCTACTCGCTCCCCGATGACCTGCTCTCCGGCAACGGCCTGCGCATCATCGACGGCGTCATCAAGTCCATTCCCGTGATTGGCACGTACATCTCGTTCTTCCTCTTCGGCGGCGAGTTCCCCGGTACGGCCATCATCAGCCGCCTGTACACGCTCCACATCCTGCTGGTGCCTGCGCTCATCCTGCTGATGATCGTGATGCACCTGTTCATGGTGGTCGTGCACAAGCACACCCAGTACCCCGGCCCGGGACGCAACGACGGCAACGTCGTGGGCTACCCACTCGGGCCGGTCTACGCGGCCAAGGCCGGCGGCTTCTTCTTCATCGTCTTTGGCGTCATTGCCCTCATGGCAGGGTTCTTCACCATCAACCCGATCTGGAACTACGGGCCGTACGACCCCTCACCCGTGTCCGCGGGCACGCAGCCTGACTGGTACATCGGTTTCGTTGACGGTGCCTTGCGCCTGATGCCGGGCGTGATCGGTAACTTCCACTTCGAGTACGTGATCTTCGGCCATGTGCTGACGCTGAACGTCTTGCTGCCGGCGCTGGTTCCGGCCGGCATCATCTTCACGGTGCTGTTCACGTACCCGTGGCTGGAACGCTGGATCACCAAGGACAACCGCGAACACCACGTGCTGGACCGTCCCCGGAATGCTCCCACGCGAACCGCAATCGGTGTTGCCGGCTTCACCTGGTACTGCGTGATGTGGGCCGCCGCCGGTTCCGACTTGATCGCCACGAACTTCCATGTCGCGCTGAACGATGTGACCTACTGGCTGCGTACCTTGTTCTTCATCGGCCCTTTCATCGCCTTCGCAGTCACGAAGCGCGTAGCCCTGGCCCTGCAGCGGAAGGACCGCGAAATCGCCCTTCACGGCCGTGAAACGGGACGCATTGTGCGCCTGCCGCACGGTGAGTTCATCGAGGTCCACGCCCCGCTGGACGAGTACAAGCGCTACAAGCTGGTCGGCTTCGAATCGCCGGTTCCGCTCCCCGCAGTGCCGAACGAACACGGCGTGGTGGACCGCAAGGAGAAGCGCCGCGCTATGCTGTCCCGCATGTTCTTCGAGGACCGTGTCGCTCCGGCCACTCCGGCCGAGCTTGAGACGGCCCATGGCCACCACGGCGGCCACGAGCCTATCGAGTCTGCAGAGTCCCAGAAGACCCTCAGTCACTAAGTAGCTCTTCGGTCAGTACAAGCAGTAGGCCCGGTCCCGGTGGGACCGGGCCTACTGCGTTTCCGGAACCGGCGCGGGGATCCTTCCCGCCCATATTCGTCCGCGGGCTGGGCCATCGGCGGCGCCGCGCTGCGTGGACAGGCGTGTTGCCTGGAGGGGCGTTGCCTGACTCAGGGGCGGTACCCGGAGGCATAGTTGCGGGTAGGACGCACGCCGGGGCGCTGCAGAGGCACCCAGAGCTTGTAGCGGTCGGCACGGTAATAGGACACCGAATAGTCGACCATGGCCCGGGCGACGAACGCGTGGCGCTGAATCTTCAGCAGCGGCGAACCGACCTCAACGTTGAGCAACCGCGCCGTTGACGGCGACGAGGCCGTCGCCTCGATCATGTCCTCGCCCCATTCCATCACGAGCCCGTACCGTTCACTCAGCACGTTATAGAGCGACGTAGGCGGCTCGCCGTCGAGCAGTCCGGGGACCCGGTGCGCCGGAATGAAGTTCTCGTCCACGCTCATGGGCTCGTTGTCGGCCAGCAGCAGGCGGCGAAACCGGACAACGGGCGTCCCCTCCTCCAACTGAAGTTCGCGGGCCAGGAAGGCACTCGCCCCGATCTGTTCGAAGCTGAGGACTTTGGCGGCCGGGACCATGCCGCGTCGCTGCATCTCTTCGCTGTAGGACGTCAGTTTGACCTGGAGATCGAGCTTGGGTTTGCGGACAAAGGTGCCAAGGCCCACCACACGCTCGATCACCTCCTCGCCCACAAGGGCGTCGATGGCCTGCCGGACGGTCATGCGGGCGAGCCCGAACCGCTCCGCGAGATCGCGCTCGGACGGCAAGGCAGAACCGGGCGGACAGGCAGCCACGATGTGGGACCGAAGGATTTCCCGCAGCTGGACGTAGATGGGCACGCCGCTTTGCCGGTCGATCTCGCCGCCCATCCGTGCAGCGTTATTGGACGCCATGGTTCCGCCGGGAGAATTCGCTCATATATCAAGGGTAGGGCAAGCCCAGGTCAGGTCTAGACCACTCCGGCCGGGGCTGTCGTCCCTGCTGCTCCCCCGACGCTACCCTTGGAGGAACGGAGGGACCGCGCGCTGAAGCGCCGCCACAACCCTCGACGTATGGGATGACAGAGGAGGCCCGTTGCCGACACGGAACGCTACCGTCCGGGCAGCCGTAGGCCTCCACGCGCGGTCCGCCGCAGTGTTTGTCCGGGCCGTCACGGCCACCGGGCTCCCGGTCACCATCAGCAAGGATGGAAAGCCCGGCGTCGACGCCCGCTCGCTGCTGGAGGTCATGACGGAAGACTTCCACTGCGGCTGCAAAGTCGCACTCGCCGTGGCCCTCGACGCCCTGCCGGCCCGTTACAGCCCCGCTGACGCCGTGCGTGCCCTCGAGGACCTGGGCGCACTGCTGGAGTCGCCCAGCACCCCCCGGGCGTCCGCGTAGGAGGCGCCCACGGCGGCGCGGCAAGCGCCCGGCGACGCTGCCGGCGTCGTCCGGCCCGGCGTCGTCCGGCAGGCGGCACAAACGACGGCGGGCCCCACCATTGGTGGGGCCCGCCGTCGTTTGCGCTATGAAATTAAGTCCTGCAGGACGCTAGTGTGCGTGGTCGCCGCGGCTGTACTCGTAGACCCAGCCTACGAGTGCGACGATAGCGAGGCCACCGGCAATGAACGTGATCCAGAATCCCACGGCGAGGCCGAGGAATCCACCGGCGCATGCCAGGCCCAGGACCATCGGCCACCAGCTCCACGGGCTGAAGTGGCCCTGCTCGCCGGCTCCTTCGTGGATCTCGGCGTCGCTGCGGTCCTCGGGGCGCATGCCGACGCGTCGGCCGGTGAACCCGAGGTAGGCGCCAATCATGCCGACCAGTCCGCCAACCAGCAGGATCGCCAGGGCACCGACCCATTCCGACCAGTGGGTCAGGTAGCCATAGATGAACGCCATCGGGACGAAGAAGAAGGCACCGAGGCCAAAAATCCTTGATTCGATCTTCACTTTGCGGTGTCCTTCTGGTCGGCGTTACCGAGCGCTGCTGCTGCCGGGGAAGGAGAGTCAGCGGTGTAAGACAGGGAGAGCTCCGGGTGGTGGAGGTCCAGGGCAGGACGCTCCGAGCGGATGCGCGGCAGTGAGGTGAAGTTGTGCCGCGGGGGCGGGCAGGATGTAGCCCACTCCAGGGAGGCGCCGAAGCCCCACGGGTCATCGACTTCAACGCGTTCGCTGCTGCGCCAGGTGATGTACACGTTCCAGAGGAACGGGATCATCGAGGCGCCGAGAACGAACGAGGAGATGGTGGAGAACTGGTTCATCCAGGTGAAGTTGTCCTGCGGCAGGTAGTCGGCGTAGCGGCGGGGCATGCCCTCGACGCCGAGCCAGTGCTGGATCAGGAACGTGCCGTGGAAGCCCAGGAAGAGCATCCAGAAGTGGATCTTGCCGAGGCGTTCGTTGAGCATCTTTCCGGTCCACTTCGGCCACCAGAAGTAGAACCCTGCGAACATCGCGAACACCACGGTGCCGAAGACGACATAGTGGAAGTGTGCCACCACGAAGTAGGAGTCCGAGACGTGGAAGTCCAGCGGCGGCGAGGCCAGGATGATGCCCGTCAGGCCGCCGAACAGGAAGGTCGCCAAGAAGCCGATACTCCAGAGCATGGGTGTCTCAAAGGTGATGGAGCCTCCCCACATGGTGCCGATCCAGTTGAAGAACTTCACGCCGGTCGGAACGGCAATCAACATCGTCATGAAGGAGAAGAACGGCAGCAGTACCGAGCCGGTGACGTACATGTGGTGTGCCCACACGGTGACGGAAAGCGCGGCAATGGAGATCGTTGCGTAGACGAGGCCCTTGTAGCCGAAGATCGGCTTCCGGCTGAACACCGGGAAGATCTCCGAGACGATACCGAAGAACGGCAGCGCGATGATGTAAACCTCGGGGTGGCCGAAGAACCAGAACAGGTGCTGCCAGAGGACGGCGCCACCGTTGGCGGGGTCGAAGATGTGCGCCCCGAAGCGGCGGTCAGCGCCGAGTGCGAACAGTGCGGCGGCCAGCGGCGGGAAGGCCATGAGGACGAGGATTGCCGTCACGAGAACGTTCCAGGTGAAGATCGGCATGCGCCACATGGTCATGCCCGGGGCGCGCATGCAGATGATCGTGGTAATGAAGTTGACCGCGCCAAGGATGGTGCCGAAGCCGGACAGGGCCAGGCCGAAGACCCAGAGGTCGCCGCCGATGCCGGGGCTGAACGTCGTGTTGGACAGCGGGGCGTAGGCGAACCAGCCGAACGACGCCGCGCCCTGGGGTGTGATGAACCCGGAGACGGCGATGGTGGAGCCGAAGAGGAAGAACCAGAAGGCGAGGGCGTTCAGGCGTGGGAAAGCGACGTCGGGCGCGCCGATCTGGAGCGGCATGATGACGTTGGCGAAGCCGGCGAACAGCGGCGTTGCGAACATCAGGAGCATCACCGTGCCGTGCATGGTGAAGAGCTGGTTGTACTGCTCTTTGGTCTGCAGGATCTGCATTCCCGGTTCGAAGAGCTCGGCGCGCATCAGCAGCGCCATGATGCCGCCAAGGCAGAAGAACACAAAGGAGGCAATCAAGTACATGTACCCGATCGTCTTGTGGTCGGTTGAGGTGATCCAGTTGACGACGATGCGTCCCTTGGACCTGGGTACTACGGGAGCCTCGAGGACCCCGGCGGATTGAGTGTAAGTTGCCACGTCGCTCCCCTTACTTGGTTTCGGTCGGGACCGGGTTGCGGTCGTACTCGTCACCGAGCAGGCCGGTGTTCCCGTCCTGGCGCAGCTGGTTCAGGTGGGTGTCGAATTCTGACTGGGAGACAACCTTGACGCGGAACAGCATTTCCGAGTGGTACTCGCCGCAGAGTTCGGCGCACTTGCCGTCGTAGGTCCCCTCCTTGGTGGGGGTGAACCTGATGTAGTTCGTCTTGCCGGGGATCACGTCCCGCTTCTGCAGGAACGCCGGGACCCAGAAGGAGTGGATGACGTCGCGGGCGTTCAGTTCGAGGTCGACCGACTTGTTGACCGGAAGGTAGAGCGTGGGAAGCTTTTCCTTGTCCACCTCGTTGCCGGTCAGGTGCGCCTGGACGCCGGCTTCGTGGACGTCGCCCGTGATGACGTCGCCCTTCTTGTAATTGAAGTCCCACGCCCACTGCTTTGCACGGACGTCGACCGTGACGTCGGCGGGCTTGGAGCGGTCATCGATTGACTGGACGTCACGGTCGGTGAAGTAGAAGAACACCAGGACCATGAACAGCGGGATGGTTAGGTAGAAGACCTCCAGCGGCAGGTTGAAGCTGCTCTGCCGGGGGAATCCTACGGTGCCCTTCCGGCGCCGGTACGCGACGATGCACCAGATCATCAGGCCCCAGGTGATGATGCCGACGACCAGCGCGGCAATCCATGAGTTGACCCAGAGGTCCATGATGGTGCCAGTGTTGCTGGTGGTGTCACGCTCGGTGGGCAGCCACCCCTTCTGTACCTCTGGTGAACATCCAGTCAAAGCCAACGCGCCGGCTAGTGCCAAGCCAGTGATCGTAGTGATCTGTTTGCGTCGGCTGCCGGTTCGGTTCTGCGAACTCACAGACGGCCCTTCCTACTTGTTGCTGTCGCCCTACCGCCATTGACGGCCAGGGCACACGAAAAGTTTTACTACTCGGTGTAGAGCTTACCGCTCCCCGGGAGTTTTCGCCCACATGTCCGCACCGTGCGTCGGGACCCATTTTTTGGGTCCCCGCTACCGGAATCCGGACGGCACTAAGGCCGGGCAGTATGCCCGGCCTTAGTGGAAGGAATCACCGCAGGCGCAGGAGCCGCCGGCATTCGGATTGTCGATCGTGAACCCCTGCTTGGAGATGGTGTCCTCGAAGTCGATGCTGGCCCCGCTGAGGTAGGGGACGCTCATCTTGTCGACGACTACTTCGACGCCGTCGTAGTCGCGGACGGCATCTCCGTCGAGGAGCCTCTCATCGAAGTAGAGCTGGTAGATCAGGCCGGAACAACCGCCGGGCTGCACGGCGACGCGGAGGCGCAGATCAGTGCGGCCTTCCTGCTCGAGGAGGCTGCGGACCTTGCCGGCCGCGACATCGGTCAGCTGGACCTCGTGGGTGGCCAGGTCACCGGCCGCCGTGACGGTGCTGTCGGCGCTGTTTTCATTGGTTGTAGTGCTCATGGCCTACCTTCTTGCAACGGTGGTGGCGGCTCCGCTCTCACGGCGCCCGCCCCTACTTAAACGGTATGGGCTACAGCTACATGCTACGTCGATCAGCCCTGTAGCTCTAACTCCTGACGTAACCGTCGCAGCCGGCTGGATGTTCCCCCGGAATACACGCCGGCCGCCCGGTCAGGCCGCGCCTTCCTCGTTCAGGCGTGCCAGCAGGAGCGCCTCGGCGATGATGGCGTTCCGGAAGTCGCCCAGGTGGAGGGATTCGTTGGCGCTGTGCGCGCGGGAATCCGGGTCCTCCACCCCGGTCACCAGGATCTGCACGTCAGGGTACAGATCTGTCAGGTCGGCGATGAAGGGAATGGAGCCCCCGATCCCCATCTCGACCGCCGGTACGCCCCACGCCTCCCCGAGGGCCCACATGGCAAGGCTCGCGGCCTTGGAGGCCGTGTCTGTCAGGAACGAGTTGCCGCTCTCCCCCGGGGTGAATACCACTTCGGCGCCGAAGGGCGCGTGGGACTGAACGTGATTCCGGACGGCTTCCATGGCGGCCGCCGGATCCTGGCCGGGGGCCAGCCGCATGCTGAACTTGGCACGGGCCCGCGGCAGCAGCGTGTTCGAGGCGACATCCACCGCGGGGGCGTCAAAGCCGATGATGGACAGTGCGGGCTTGGTCCACATCCGTGAGGCAATGCTGCCGGTACCGGCGAGCTTCACGCCGTCGAGCACGGAGGCATCCGCGCGGTATTCGGCTTCGGTGAGGTCAACGTCGACGTCGTCCCGGCTAACCAGGCCTTCAATAGCCACGCTGCCCTCGTCATCGTGCAGCGTCGCGATGAGGCGGGCGAGAAGCGTCGGAGCATCCAGGACGGGGCCGCCGAACATCCCGGAGTGCACGGCGTGATCCAGGACCCTGACCTCGATGGTGCCGTCCACGAGGCCGCGCAGGCTCGTAGTCAGGGCCGGCACTCCGACCTTCCAGTTGCTCGAGTCGGCGACGACGATCACGTCCGCGCGCAGCATTTCCCGGTGGGTCTCAAGGAAGGTCCGGAACGTCGGCGATCCGGCTTCTTCCTCTCCTTCGAAGAAGAACGTCACTCCAAGGCCCAGCTCATCCCCCAGCACCCGGGTCACTGCGGAGTAGGCTGCAATGTGGGCCAGGATGCCGGCCTTGTCGTCCGCGGCACCGCGGCCGTAGAGGCGTCCGTCGCGTTCGACGGCGGTGAACGGCCCGGTTTCCCACAGCGCAAGATCGCCGGTGGGCTGCACGTCGTGGTGGGCATAGAGAAGGATGGTCGGCTTGCCCTCGGCGGCGGGACGGCGCGCGACGACGGCCGGCCCGCCGGGGGTGCCATCCTCCTTGTCGCAACGGAGGATCCGGACGTCGTCGAAACCGCTGGCTCGCACGAGTTCGGCGACGGCATCGGCGCTTCGGTTCAGCGGGGCCGGGTCGAAGCTCGGCCAGGCGATGCCCGGGATCGCGACGAGGTCCTTCAACTGGCTGATCGTCTCATCGAACGATTCGGTGACGGCGTGACGGAGGGCCCCGGCGTCGAAGTTTCCGACGTGGGCGGTGGTGGACTGCGGGTTCCCCGCGGTTGATGAAGTCATGGCGAAAAGACTACCCGCGTCCGGAATCACCGCAAACAGCCCCTCGGCCGCCTGACGCGGTGTGGGCTGGGTCTCGCGCCCGCCGGCGCGGGGTATTCTTTAGGGGTGTTTGGACGTAAAAAGGAAGCGCCATCGGCGCAGGACGTAGTTGACCAGCAGGCCGCCGGGGCAGCAGCCCGGGGCGCCGCCATCGGCAAGGGAGCACCCACGCCAAAGCGCAGTACGCAGGTGGCCGCCCGCAAGCGCCCGCTCGTGCCGGAAGACCGCAAGGCATCCAAGGCCGCGGAACGCACGGCCATGCAGGACCAGCGGCTCAAGATGCGGCAGGCCATGGACACCGGGGATGAGAAGTTCCTGCCGCTGCGGGACAAGGGCCCGCAGAAGCGCTTCGCCCGCGACTTCGTCGACGCACGCTTCAGCCTGGGCGAGTACCTCATGTTCGGCGCCCTCGTCTTCGTGGTCGTCTCGCTCCTCGTCCCGGCCTCCAGCGACCAGATGATCTATGTGCTGGGCGCCTTCTGGGTCATGTTCCTGGCCGTCTTCGTGGACGTCTTTATCCTCTCCCGCAAGCTCAAGAAGCGCCTGGCCGGGAAGTTCGGCGATGTCGAGCGCGGCACCGTCTGGTACGGCTCGATGCGCTCGCTCCAGTTCCGCCGCCTCCGGCTGCCCAAGCCCGTGGTCAAGCGCGGCGAGTTTCCCGCCTGACCCGGCACCCCACACCCGACGTCCCCGGGCGGCCCTGCACCAGTGCGGACCGCCAACAGAAAGCCCCGGCAGTCAACTGCCGGGGCTTTCTTGTGCCGGGGTGCCTCAGCGCCGGCTTGGATGCTTCGCCAGCAGGCGGTTGATGCGTGCAGCCCAGAAGGGCCCCTCGTAAAGGAACGCCGTGTATCCCTGCACCAGGGTGGCGCCTGCGTCGAGCCGCTCCTGGACATCCTGCGCGGACTCGACGCCGCCGACGGAGACCAGGGCGAGGTCACCGTTGCAGGCGGCCTTGAGCCGGGCAAGCACTTCCAGGGATCGCTTCTTCAGGGGCGCCCCGGAGAGGCCGCCCGCACCGCAGGCCTGCACCTTGTCCGGGCTCGAGACGAGTCCGGTGCGGGCGATCGTGGTGTTGGTGGCAATGATGCCGTCCAGCTTCAGGTCCAAGGCGAGGCGTGCGACGTCGTCGATGTCCTCGTTGCTCAGATCCGGCGCGATCTTCACCAGCAGCGGCACGTGGCGGCCGGCGGCCTTGTCGGCTTCCTCCCCCACTGCCATCAGCAAGGGGCGCAGCGTCTGGACGTCCTGCAGCAGCCGGAGCCCGGGAGTGTTCGGGGAGCTGACGTTGACAACGAGGTAGTCCGCGGCTGGTGCAAGGCTGCGGGCGCTGATGAGGTAGTCCGCGACCGCGTCCTCAAGCTCGACGACCTTGCTCTTGCCGATGTTGATCCCGATCACCGGACGGACGGCAGGGTGGCGGCGCTGCAGGGCAGCCCGTGCGGACTTGAGGCGCGGCGCAACTGCGGCGGCGCCGTCGTTGTTGAACCCCATCCTGTTGATGACGGCCCGGTCCTCGACAAGGCGGAACAGCCGCGGTGCCGGGTTTCCCGGCTGGGCTTCTCCGGTAATGGTTCCGACTTCCACGTGGCCGAAGCCGAGCTCGGTCAGCGCCTCGATGCCGTGGCCCTCCTTGTCGAAGCCGGCAGCCAGCCCGAAGGGTGACGGGAACGTCAGGCCAAAGGCCTGCGTCTGAAGCGAGGCCGCGGGGGCCGTGAACTTTTGCAGCACCCGTCCGGCGCCGCAGCTGTGGGCCAGGCGGATGGCCTTGAAGCCGATCCGATGGGCGCGTTCGGCGTCCATCCACGAAAAGGCCAGCCTGAAGAATGTCGGGTATACGCGCATGGCTCTAGTTTTGCCGTTCGGACCGCCCAGACCAAACCCGCACTCCGGTCCCCCCGCCTGTGTGACCGCCCGGCGGCGCAACGAGCCGCCCTGGTGGCGGAGCGTTAGCATGAAGCCATGACCAGCAATGATGGTGTCACGACGGATATCCGCAGCACTCCAGGGCCCCTGATCGAAGCTGATGTGGTTGTCGTGGGCGCAGGGCTCGCCGGGCTTGTGGCCGCGGCGCAGGCGTATGCGGCCGGCCGGCGGGTGGCTGTCCTGGATCAGGAGCCTGAGGCGTCCGTGGGCGGCCAGGCGCACTGGTCCTTCGGCGGACTCTTCCTGGTCAATTCCCCGGAGCAGCGCCGGTTGGGCGTCAGGGACAGTGAGGACCTGGCCCTGGCCGACTGGCTGTCCTCTGCCGGATTTGACCGGCCGGAAGATGAGCTTGCGCGGGACTGGGCTGAGGCTTACGTCAATTTCGCGGCCGGGGAGAAACGCGCGTGGCTCTCCTCGCTCGGCGTGCGGCTCTTCCCTCTCGTGCAGTGGGCAGAACGTGGCGGCTACGGTCCCGACGGCCACGGCAACACCGTGCCGCGCTTCCACGTCGCATGGGGCACCGGACCGGCCCTCGTGGCCCCCTTCCTGGCAAAATTGCGCGAAGGCGAGGCCGCCGGCCGAGTGGCCTTCCATTTCCGGCACCGCGCGACGGAACTCGTGACGACGGCGGGACGCGTAAGCGGCGTGCGGGGCGAGGTCCTTGAGCGCAGCGGCGCAGCACGCGGCGAGGAGTCGTCGCGGGGCATCGCAGGCGGTTTCGAAGCTTCGGGATCGGCCGTGGTGGTCACGACCGGAGGCATCGGCGGCAACCACGGGGCTGTGCGGAAGCAGTGGCCGGGACAGCCCACGGGCCACGGAGCGCCGGAGGCCATGCTGAGCGGCGTGCCGGCCTCCGTGGACGGGGACTTCCTGCCCGCCGTAGCCCGGACCGGTGGCAGGCTCATCAACGGTGACCGGATGTGGCACTATCCGGAGGGCATCCACAACCATTCCCCGGTGTGGCCGCGGCACGGCATCCGGATCCTGCCCGGCCCGTCCGCCCTGTGGCTGGACGCAACGGGGCGCACGCTCCCCGCTCCCCTCTTTCCGGGATTCGACTCCCTCGGCGCCCTCCGGCACATCCTGGGCACCGGCCACTCCTATTCGTGGTTTGTGCTCAACAAGACCATCGCCACGAAGGAATTCGCCCTCTCGGGTTCGGAGCAGAACCCCGATCTCACGGGCAAGGACGTGCGGCTGCTGGCCTCACGGCTCCGGCGCGGCAGCGACACGCCGCTGCAGCGGTTCCTGGATCGCGGGGTGGACTTCCTCCAGGCCGGCACGCCTGCGGAACTGGCGGAGCGGATGAACCGGCTTACCGGCGCGCAGCTGATTGAACCGGCGGCGTTGGACCGGCTCCTCCGCTCCCGCGACCGGCAAGTAGTCAGCGGCCTTGGCAAGGACCCGCAGCTGGCTGCCATCCGCGCCGCCCGCCGCTTTGCCACCGACAAGATCATGCGTGTGGCACCTCCGCACCGGATGCTCGATCCCCGCCACGGCCCCCTGATCGCGGTCCGGCTTTCCGTCCTGACGCGCAAGAGCCTGGGCGGGATCCAGACGGATCTGCGGTCGCGGGTCCTGGACTCCACCGGGCAGCCCGTGCCCGGACTTTTCGCCGCAGGTGAAGCTGCCGGGTTCGGCGGTGGCGGCATCCACGGCTACCGCGCGCTCGAGGGTACGTTCCTCGGCGGATGCCTCTTTTCCGGCCGCTCGGCCGGCCGCGCTGCGGCGTCGGCCGTCTAGGTGGGCACCATGGACTGGCAGACGGACATCCTGGGCGAGGATTTCCAGGCCTGCGCGTTTCAGGCAGCCGGACCGGACGGCGTCCAGCGGACGGCCACCCTCGTGCGGCATGTCCCCGGCGGCCGTGACCACCCGGGCGGATTCCCGCGGCGGGCGGTGCTGTTCCTGCATGGCTGGAGCGATTACTTCTTCAACGAAGAACTCGCGGAGTTCTGGACGGGCCAGGGATTCGGGTTTTTCGCCCTGGACATGCACAACCACGGGCGGAGCCTGCGCCCGGGCACCCACGGCGGCTACGTCGCCGATCTTGACGACTACGACGCCGAGATCACGGCGGCCTTGGGCATCATCGGTTCGCTCCGCCCGGAAGGGTCACCCTCGCCGCTCCTGACCCTCATGGGGCATTCCACCGGGGGCCTCATTGCGGCGCTGTGGGCCAGCCGGCACCCGGGGAAGGCCGCCCAGCTGGTCCTCGACAGCCCGTGGCTGGAGGTGCACGGCAGCCCCGCGCTGCGCCGCGCCGCCCGGACGATGGTGGAGCCCTTCGCGCGGCTCTGGCCCGAATCCGTCATCCGCCTCCCTGAGCGGGCGTTCTACTGGCGCAGCATCAGCAGCTCGGCCGAGGGCGAATGGGCCCTGGATGAGACGTACCGGCCCCCGCATGCCTTCCCGGTCCGCGCCGGCTGGCTCAGTGCCGTGCTCGCCGGCCAGGCCAAGGTGGCGCGCGGGCTCAACATCGACGTCCCGATCCTCGTGCTCATCTCGGGCGCCAGCGCCAACGGGATGTTCTGGAGGGAGTCGATGCGCCGCATGGACGCGGTCCTGGATGTCAATACCATCGCCCTCCGCGCGCTCAGCCTGGGCCGCACCGTGACGCTGGAGCGGATCGACGGCGCGCTGCATGACGTGTTCCTGTCCGCGCCACGCGTGCGCGCCGACGCCTATGCCCGGCTCGCCCGCTGGATCCGGGCCTACGTCGCGGACGGCAGCGACGTAGGATGACGGCCCGGGACCAGGATCTGGATTAGGCCACCGGGCTGCCGGCCGCGGCGTCGATCGCCCCGCCATAGCGGCGGTCCCGTTTCGCGTAGATCTCGACGGCGTCCCACAAGGTGCGCCTGTCCACGTCCGGCCAGAGCGTATCCAGGAAGACGAATTCGGCGTACGCGGACTGCCACAGCATGAAGTTGGACAACCGCTGCTCGCCGGAGCTGCGCAGGAACAGGTCAACATCCGGAAGGTCGGGTTCGTCCAGGTACTTCTGGATGGTCTTTTCGGTGATCGCCCCGGGCTTGAGGCGCCCGGCTGCCACTTCCCCGGCGATCGCGGACACGGCGTCGGCGATCTCGGCACGTCCCCCGTAGTTAACACACATGTTCAACGTGCAGGTGGTGTTGCCCCGGGTGTAGTCCTCGGCTTCTTCGAGCTCGCGGATCACCGAGCCCCACAGCTTCGGGCGGCGGCCGGACCATCGGATGCGGACGCCCCACTCATCGAGCTGGTTCCGCTGGCGACGCAGCACGTCCTTGTTAAATCCCATAAGGAAGCGGACTTCTTCCGGAGAGCGGCGCCAGTTTTCGGTTGAGAAAGCGTAGACGCTGACGTGCTCGATTCCGAGCTCGATCGCGCCGGCCATGACGTCCAGCAGGGCCGGCTCACCGGCCTTGTGTCCTTCGATCCGTGGCAGTCCCCGCTGGTTTGCCCACCGGCCGTTGCCGTCCATGACGATCGCGACGTGCCGCGGAATCAACTCAGCGGGGATGGCAGGGGGCACCTCGCCGGAGGGGTGCGGGTAGGGGGCGGCCACCGGGGTGCTGCGCTGCCGCACCGGGCCCTGTTTTCCCGCATTCTTTTCCAGGTTCCTGCCTAAATTTCTTCCCAGGGCCACAGTTAGGTTCGCTCCACATGTTTGAGGGATTTCAGGACACGTTCAAGATGCCACTGCAGGTAGCCGGCGACGAGGCCGGCTGCTTCGCGGCGGTGGACCGGTTCGGAGGAATCCGCCGCCGTCCAGTTTCCCGTCAGCAGCGCGCCCAGCAGGAGGACTGTTTCCGCGGCGGGTGCCGGGGATCCCGGCGGACGGCACTCGGGGCATACCATGCCGCCAAGCGGGGCAGAGAAGGCGTTGTGCAGCCCGGGCGCGCCGCAGCGCGCGCAGTCCGTGAAGCTCGGGGCCCAGCCTCCGGTGGACAGGGCACGCAGCAGGTAGGAATCCAGGATCAGCTCCGGCGCGTGGTCGCCCCGGCTCAGCGACGCCAGCGCGCCAACGAGCAGGTTGTACTGGGCGGTTCCGGATTCGCCGTCAACGTCGGTGAGTTTCTCGGCAGTTTCGGTCATCGCTGCTGCCACGGTGTAGCGGCCGTAGTCGGCGGCAATGTTGCCGCCATAGACTCCCTTGGCGACGGCCTGGGTGACTATGTCCAGACTGCGCCCGGAAAGCAGCTGGAGGTCGGCAACCATGAAGGGCTCCAGCCGGGCGCCGAAGCGGCTACTGGTGCGCCGGACCCCTTTGGCGACTGCCCGGACCTGGCCGTGGTGCTTGGTCAGCAATGTGATGATGCGGTCCGCTTCGCCCAGCTTGTGGGTGCGCAACACAACGGCGTCGTCGCGGTAGGTGCGCGCTGCAAAGGATTGTTGGGCCACAGTTAATCTTCGCACTGTCTTTCGGGAAACACGGCAAGGGAACGCGCTGCGCCGCCGGGACGTCCCGCCGGCGCAGCGCGCGGAGTCTCAATCGGCGGTCAGCCGCGGACGTCCCGGATGGCCCGGTTCACGGCCGAGATGACGGCCTTGAGCGAGGACGTGGTGGTGTTGGCGTCGATGCCGACGCCCCACAGCACCCGTTCCCCCACCGCGCATTCTACGTACGCCGCGGCGAGGGCGCTGCCGCCTTCGGACAGGGCATGCTCGGTGTAGTCGAGCACCCGGACGTCGACGCCGTCTTCACGCAGGATGCCCAGCAGTGCCGCGATGGGCCCGTTTCCGGTTCCGGAGCGGCGGACCTGGGTGCCGTCCACCTTCAGTGCGGCGGTCAGGGTCATCGTGCCGTCCTCATCGGATTCGGTGCTGACGGCGCCGAGGGCGTACCGCCCCCACTGCTGGTCCGCGGAGCCGGACGGCAGGTACTCGTCCTGGAAGACCTGCCAGAGCTGGGCGCCGCTGACTTCGCCGCCGACCGTGTCGGTCCGCTTCTGGATGACGCCGGAGAACTCGATCTGGGCGCGGCGTGGCAGGTCCAGGCTGTGCTCGTTCTTGAGCAGGTAGGCCACACCGCCCTTGCCGGACTGGGAGTTGACACGGATGACGGCCTCGTAGCTGCGTCCGAGGTCCTTCGGATCGACCGGCAGGTACGGGACCTGCCAGGTGTAATCGGCGACGTCCTTGCCGGCAGCGGCGGCATCTTTTTCGAGGGCTTCCAGGCCCTTCTTGATGGCGTCCTGGTGCGAGCCGGAGAACGCGGTGAAGACGAGGTCACCGCCGTAGGGGGAACGCTCGGCGACCGGCAGCTGGTTGCAGTACTCCACCGTGCGGCGGATTTCATCGATGTCGGAGAAGTCGATCATGGGGTCCACGCCCTGGACGAACATGTTCAGGCCCAGCGTTACGAGGTCCACGTTGCCGGTCCGCTCGCCGTTGCCGAACAGGCAGCCTTCAATCCGGTCCGCCCCGGCCAGATACCCCAGCTCGGCGGCGGCGACCCCGGTGCCGCGGTCGTTGTGCGGGTGCAGGGACAAGATGATGCCCTCGCGCGGGTGCAGGTGGCGGCTCATCCACTCAATGGAATCGGCGTAGACGTTGGGCGTGGCCATTTCCACCGTGGCGGGCAGGTTGATGATGACCTGGCTGTCGGCGGATGCCTCAAAGACGTCGGCGATTGCGTTGCAGACCCGGACTGCGTATTCGAGTTCGGTCCCAGTGAAAGATTCCGGCGAGTACTCGTAGGTGATGTGGGTGTCGGCGAGGGTCTCCTCGTACTTCTTGCACAGCCGGGCGCCCTGGAGCGCGATATCCAGGATGCCGTCCTCGTCCTGGTTGAAGACCACACGGCGCTGCAGGACCGACGTCGAGTTGTACAGGTGGACGATGGCCTGCCTGGCGCCGACGAGGGACTCATAGGTCCGCTCGATCAGGTGCTCGCGGGCCTGGGTCAGGACCTGGATGGTGACGTCGTCCGGGATGTGGTTGCCCTCGATCAGCAGCCGGACGAAGTCGAAGTCAGTCTGGGATGCCGAGGGAAAGCCGACCTCGATCTCCTTGTAGCCCATACGGACGAGCAGCTTGAACATTTTCATCTTGCGGGCCGGGCTCATGGGGTCGATCAGGGCCTGGTTGCCGTCCCGCAGGTCTACGGCGCACCAGCGCGGGGCCTTCGTGATGACCTTGTCAGGCCAGGTGCGGTCCGGGACGTCAACCGTGATCATGTCCTGGAACGGGACGTAGCGGTGGACCGGCATTCCTGAGGGTTTTTGTGCGTTTCGCATTACTATCGGGGCCTTTTCTGTGATTCCTGCTAAAAGGGTGGCCGGGCAACACAAACTCCGCAGCGAGGGTGGGCCTTGCGCTAGATCGCGTCTAAAGCCTCGCCGCGGCAGCTAAGAAGGAGCAGTTCTGCGCGCACCTTTTCACAGTAACACGGGTGCGTAAGATGAAGGAGCCATACCAGCGCAACGTCCACCATGCAGACCTCGGACCGCCACCGGCCCGGTGCCGGCCCGCCTCTCAAAGGAGAATCCGTGCCACTTTCGGGGATCGACCTGTCCTATATCGACGCCACCGTCCGGCCGCAGGACGACCTGTACCTCAACGTCAACGGCGGCTGGATCAAGAGCTCCGCGATTCCCGACGACCGCGCAGTTGAGGGCGCCTTCACCGCCCTCCGCGATGCCTCGGAGCTGGCCGTGAAGGACATCATCGAACAGGCCGCCGGAAAAGGCGACGATGCCACGGGAATCGAGCGGAAGATCGGCGACCTCTACAACAGCTTCATGGACGAAGCGGCTGTGGAGGCCAAGGGCCCGGAGCCGATCCGGAACCGTCTTGCTGAGGTGTTCGCCACGACGTCAATGACCGAACTGATCATGCTCGCAGGCCGCCTGTTCCGTGCCGATGTTCCGGGACTTTTCTACATCTACCCGGCCCCGGACGCCGGCAACCCGGACCGGATCCTGCTGTACACCGGCCAGGGCGGGCTCGGCCTTCCGGACGAATCCTACTACCGGGAGGAGAAGTTCGCTCCCGTGGTCCGGGCCTACCGCGAACACGTCCAGGCGATGTTAGCCCTGGCAGGTGTGGCCGACTCCGGAGCCGCCGCCGGCCGTGTGGTGGAACTGGAGACTTCCCTCGCCTCGCACCACTGGGACAACGTCACGTTGCGGGATCCGCAGAAGACCTACAACCTGAAGTCCGCCGATGAGGCGGGACACCTCTTTCCCCTCCTCGCCACGTGGTTCGACGCGGCCGGCATTGCGGCCGAAAAGCGCGCCGAGATCGTCGTAAGCACACCGGAGTTCTTCGCCGGGGCCGCATCCCTGCTCGACACGGTGCCTCTCGCCACGTGGCAGGAGTGGCTCGCCCTGCGTGTCATCGGCGCGGCAGCACCGTACCTCTCCGCGGAGTTCGTGGACGCGAATTTCGCGTTCTACGGCACCACCCTTAGCGGCACCCCGCGCAACAAGGACCGCTGGAAGCGCGGCGTCGCCGTCGTCGAGGCCGCCCTCGGCGAGGCGGTGGGCCAGATCTACGTCGCCCGGCATTTCCCGGAAACGCACAAGGCGCGCATGCAGTCGCTCGTCGCGAACCTGATCGAGGCGTACCGGCAGTCCATTACCGGACTGGCCTGGATGGGCGAGGACACGAAGCTGGAGGCGCTCAAGAAGCTCGAGTCCTTCCGGTCCAAGATCGGCTACCCGGAGAAGTGGATCGACTATTCGGCAGTGGAGATAGATCCGGCCGATCTGCTGGGGAACGTGGAGCGCGCGCACAACGCCGACGTCGACCGGCACCTCGACGAGGTCGGCAAACCCGTGGACCGGGAGAAGTGGCTCATGACCCCCCAGACGGTCAACGCCTACTACCATCCGCTGCTCAATGAGATCGTGTTCCCGGCCGCCATGCTCCAGCCGCCGTTCTTCACCGCTGACGCCGACGACGCCGTGAACTACGGCGGCATCGGTGCCGTGATCGGCCACGAGATCGGCCACGGCTTCGACGACCAGGGCTCGCAGTATGACGGCCGCGGCCTGCTCAGGAACTGGTGGACCGGGGAAGACCGTGCAGCGTTCGAGGCACTGACGTCGAAGCTCGTGGCGCAGTTCGACGCGCTCTCCCCCAGCGCCGCGCCCGGGCATAATGTCAACGGCCGGCTGACCCTGGGCGAGAACATCGGCGACCTTGGCGGCCTGACCATTGCGTACAAGGCGTACCTCATCAGCCTCGAGGGGGCAGAGCCGCCCGTACTGGACGGCCTTACCGGCTACCAGCGGTTCTTCGCCTCATGGGCTGCCAGCTGGCGGCAAGTCATGCGGACTGAGGAAGCGATCCGCCGGCTCGCCACCGACCCTCATTCCCCCAACGAGTTCCGCACTAACGCCATTGCGAAGAACCTCGACGCATTCCATGCGGCCTTCGGCGTCACCGAACACGACGGCATGTGGATGCCGGCCCAGGAGCGCGTCAGCATCTGGTAACCATGGGCGGGGCCGGCAGGCAGCCGGCCCCGCAGCTGATCAGCGCGTGATCAGCGCCGGGTTCGCCTGCTGGCAGACCGTGTCCCCGGCCGTCTGGTTGACGATGTCTGTGGGCAATGCCACCGGGGCATCCCCGGTGGCCGGGCTGCTCGCAAAATCGCTGCCCAGGTAGACCTGGACGCCCGCCACACCGGCGGCCGGAAGGACCTGGCCCGCGGGAATCCCGAGCAGGGCGGCAACGTCCCCGGCCACGTCGGCGTACTGGGCGCCGTAGTAGACCGCCGTTTTGGCAACGGGCCGGGCGGTGATCTGGCCCAGTTGGGTGAAGCCCCCGATGGTCAGGGTCTGCAGAACTTCCTGGGTCCGTGCGGGGACCCCCGATCCGTTGGCCACGGTGACCGCCTGCAAGGCCTTGTCGTAGGCGGGGGCGGAGGGAGTGGCCGTCGGCTCCGCGCTGGCACTCGGCTCCGCCGAGCCACTCGGCTTCGCCGTCGGGTCTGTCAGGTCCACGTTCTTGCGCATCGCGGCGAAGAGTTGGGAGGCTCCGGGCTCCGACATCTGGAGCCGGTTCGGATCGGACGCCGCCGGGACGGTCGGGACCGCCGCAAACGCAACCTTACTGACGTCGATGTCTTTCAGCCTGTTCGCCACGGTCAACAGGGTCGGAACGGACGCCAGGCCGTCGTCAATGGTCAGGTTCTTGGTGATGGCATCAGCGATGTTCAGCATCCGGCCCGGGTTGGTGAGTGTGCCGTCGCTCTTGATCTTCCGGGTCAGCGAGGACAGGAAGCCCTGCTGGGCCTTGATGCGCCCGAGGTCGCCGCCGTCGCCGAAGGCGTGGCGGGTCCGGACGAACGACAGGGCTTGTTCGCCCTGGACCTGGGAGGTCCCCTTGGGCAGCCGGAGCTTGGAATCCGGGTCGTAAACGGCATCGCTGACGCAGACATCCACGCCGCCGACGGCGTTGGAGAGTTCCTTGACGGCGTTGAAGTCGGCCATCATGAAGTGGTCGATTTCCATCCCTGTGATCTTGTTGACGGTGTCGACGGCGCAGCCGATGCCGGCCTCGGACATCGCCGAGTTAATCATGACGTTCTTCTGGGCCGGGTACTCGGTGCCGGTCTTGGGGTCCTTGCACTTGGGGACGTCGACGAGCAGGTCACGGGGAAAGCTGATGACATTGACGCGCTTGTTGTCAGCCGAGATGTCCAGGAGCATCATGACGTCCGAATGCCCGTACCCGGTGGAGTCGTCGGCGCTGCCGTACTGGGAGTTCTTTCCGTCGCGGGTGTCGGAGCCCAGGACCAGGATCTGCATCCGGTCTGTTGAGTCGCTCACCGCGCCCTCGGTCTTGGTGCTTCCCGCCGTCAGCGGCGCCTTGCTGATGTTGCCCTGCAACCGGATGGTCCAGTAGGCGCCGAAGGCGATGACGCCGACGAGGAGGACGGCGACCACTGCCGTGCCGATCTTCAGCCAACCGGGAGTACGTCGGACAGCGCCGAGATGGCGTGCCGGACCGACGGAAGGATCTTCCGTATGCCGGGCCGCCGCGCCTGACCGGACCGGCGAGCCGTTGCCGCCTGCACGGTCTTCACGGGGTCGAACCACTTGTTAAGCCTTCCTTCACGAACGGGAGTCAACCTATTTTAGTGTCCGAATCTGGGAAAACGCCCATGTTCGCCTTTTGGGAGCGGCGGGGCGGGCCCGAGGCCCCCGTTGGCCCTGTTCAGAAGCCAAGTTTTACGAGCTGCTTCGGGTCGCGCTGCCAGTCCTTGGCGACCTTCACGTGCAGGTCAAGATAGATCCGGGTGCCCAGGAGCGCCTCGATGCCCTTGCGGGCGGTCGTGCCGACTTCGCGGAGGCGGGCGCCGCCCTTGCCGATGATGATGGCTTTCTGTGAGGGCCGTTCGACGTACAGGTTGACCCGGACGTCCAGGAACGGACTGTCCTCGGGCCTGCCCTCGCGCGGCACGATCTCGTCAACCACCACGGCCAGGGAGTGGGGCAGCTCGTCGCGGACGCCTTCCAGGGCGGCCTCCCGGATGAGTTCGGCGACCATCACGGCTTCCGGCTCATCGGTCAGGTGGCCGTCCGGGTATAGCGGGGGCGACGGCGGCATGTGGCTGATCAGCACGTCCGCCACGGTGCCCACCTGGAAGCCGTCCGTGGCGGAGACCGGAACGATGTCTTTCCAGCCCTCTTCGCCCAGGACGCTGCGGCCGAGCTCCGCGACGGCGAGCAGCTGCTCGGTCAGGGCCTGGCGGTCCACGAGGTCCGCCTTCGTCACGATGGCGATGATCGGCTTGTTTCCGACGGCCGCGAGCTGGGCCGCTATGAACTTGTCTCCGGGGCCGATCTTCTCGTTGGCCGGCAGGCAGAAGCCGATCGCGTCGACTTCGGCGAGGGTGTCGGCAACGAGCTCATTGAGCCGCTTGCCGAGGAGGGTGCGCGGGCGGTGCAGCCCGGGGGTGTCCACGAGGATCAGCTGGGCGTCGTCCCGGTGGACGATGCCGCGGATGGTGTGGCGCGTCGTCTGCGGCTTGGCGGAGGTGATCGCGACCTTCTTGCCCACCAGGGCGTTGGTGAGGGTGGACTTGCCGGCGTTCGGTCGCCCTACCAGTACTGAGAATCCGGCGCGGTAGCCGCCGTAGGCTGCTTCGCCGTCGGTCTTATTCTGCTTGCTCACGTGGGGCTCCCTGTTGGATTGGTGCGGCCTCGTCGATAAGGTCTTCAAGGTCAGTTTCATTCGGAACGGCGGTCTTGGCAACGGCGGCGGCAATGATGTGGCTGACGCGGTTCCGCCGGCCTTCCAGCCGGTCGGCGCGGAGCGTCAGTCCGTGGACCTGGACGGTGCTGCCGACGATCGGAACCCGCCCGAGCGCCTTGGCGAGCAAGCCGCCCACGGTGTCCACTTCGTCGTCGTCGAGCTCCATGTCAAAAAGCTCGCCGAGGTCATCGATGCTCATGCGGGCGCTGACGCGGTAGCTGCCGTCACCGAGCTCGACGGCCTCGGCGCTCTCGGTGTCATATTCGTCCACGATCTCGCCGACGATTTCCTCGATCAGGTCCTCGAGCGTGACCAGACCGGCCGTTCCGCCATATTCATCGATGACAATCGCGACGTGCGTCGATTCCTTCTGAAGCTCGCGCAAGAGCTCGCTGACCGGTTTGGAGTCCGGCACGTAGCGGACTTCGCGGGCGAGCTCATCCACGAGGGGCGGTTCCTCGCCGGGGCGGAGATTGTGGATCACGGCGGCGACGTCCTTGAGGTACACGATGCCGAGGATCTGGTCCGTGTTCTCGCCGATCACCGGGATCCGCGAGTACCCGGAGCGAAGGAACAGCGACATCGCGCGCCGCAGGCTGGATCCGGAGTCGATGCAGAGGATGTCGGTGCGCGGCACCATCACGGAGCGCACCAGCGTGTCCCCGAAGTCGAAGACCGACTGGATCATTTCGGCCTCGTTGTCCTCAATTACGTCTGACTCGGACGCACGGTCCACGAGTTCGCGGAATTCCTCTTCACTGAAGAACGCCTCGTTGTCAGCCGGCGCACCGGGCGCGACAGCGCTGCCCAGGGTGACCAGCCACCCCGGAATCGGGCCCAGCACCGCGTACAGCGAGCGGACCAGGGGGGCGCTGAACCGGACCAGGCCGGTGGCGTGGACGCGGCCCAGCTGCCTCGGCGAGACGCCGACAATCACGAATCCGATCAGCGCCATGATGCCGGTAGCGGCCAGCCCGGCGAGCCAGACATTGTCGAGCACGCTGTGCAGCAGTACGGTCACGGCGACGGCGGAGGCCATTTCGAACCAGATTCTCCAGAACCTGAGGGCCCGCATGTGAGCCACTGGCTGGGCCAGGATGCGTTTGAGCGCGGTCCCCCGGCTGTGCATGACCGCCTGTTCGGCCTCGTGCCGGGGAAGAAAATTGAAGGCGGACTCGGCCGCGGTCAGCACGGCGGCAAAGCTCAGGAACACCAGCGCCATGCCGGCAAGGATCAGTGGGGTCACTGAATCGTCTCTGAGGGGGCCTCTTTGCCGGTGAAGGCCGAAAGCAGCTCACGCTGCAGCCCGAACATTTCTTCCTTATCCTCCGGCTCGGCGTGGTCATAGCCAAGCAGGTGCAGGATCCCGTGGGTGGTGAGCAGCAGCATCTCGTCCTGGGTGGAATGGCCGGCGTCCCGGGCCTGGACCTCTGCCACCTGGGGGCAGATGGCGATGTCGCCGAGCATCCCCTGCGGGGTTGGCTTGTCCGGAGTGCCCGGGGTGAGCTCGTCCATGGGGACTGAGAGCACATCCGTGGATCCGGGCTCGTCCATCAGTTCGATATGCAGCTTCTCCATGGCCGGTTCGTCCACGAGCAAAATGGAGAGTTCGGCCTGGGGGTGGATGAAGAGGCGTTCGAAGATGAACCGCGAGAGCGACACCAGCTCGGCCTCGTCGACGGTGACGCCGGATTCGTTGTTGACCTCGATGCTCATGCGCGCTCTCCCCGCGTTTCCCGGGCAACGGAGTGCTTGACCCGGCTCCGCTGGATCTCGTCCCAGATGCTGTAGGCATTGACGATGTCGCCCACGAGGCGATGCCGGACGACGTCGGATGCGTCCAGCACTGTGAAGTTGACGTCCTCAATGCCCTGCAGGATCTCTTCGACAATCCGCAGCCCCGATCGGGTGCCGAACGGCAGATCCACCTGGGTGATGTCGCCGGTGACCACCATCTTGGAGCCGAAGCCCAGGCGGGTGAGGAACATCTTCATCTGTTCCGGGGTGGTGTTTTGCGCCTCGTCAAGAATGATGAAGGCGTCATTGAGCGTGCGCCCGCGCATGTAGGCCAGCGGCGCGACCTCGATGGTTCCGGCCGCCATCAGGCGGGGAATGGATTCGGGGTCCATCATGTCGTGCAGGGCGTCGTACAGGGGCCGCAGGTAAGGGTCGATCTTGTCGCTCAGGGTACCGGGCAGGAAGCCGAGCCGCTCCCCCGCTTCCACGGCAGGCCGGGTCAGGATGATGCGGCTGACTTCCTTCTGCTGCAGGGCCTGGACGGCCTTCGCCATCGCCAGGTACGTCTTGCCGGTGCCCGCCGGTCCGATCCCGAAAATCACCGTGTTCGCATCAATGGCGTCCACATAGTTCTTCTGGTTCAGGGTCTTCGCTCGGATGGTCTTCCCGCGGGTGGAGAGGATGTTGGTGGTCAGCACGTCAACGGGGTTCTGCAGTGACTGGCTGCGGAGCAGCGAGACGAGCTGCTGCAGCACCGCCGGGGTGATGACGGTGCCCCTGGCGACGAGGCCGCGCACCTCGTTGAGCAGGCGCATGATCCGCGGCACGTCGGCGGAGGGCCCGCTGATCGAGAGTTCGTTCCCGCGGACGTGGAAGTCAACGGCCGGGAACTGGTTTTCGATGAACCGTAAGGCTTCGTCGTGGCTGCCCAGCGACTGGACCATCTGATCCGAATCGTCGAACAGGACCACCTCCGTCCGCAGCCCCGGCAGGGAGTGTGGGAATTCACCCGCGGTGCGCCCTCCGGCGCTCATCCGGGCCTTGCTGTTCGCTGCTTCAGTCATGGTGTTGGCCCGCGGGCCTCTGGTCCCCTCCAGTACGGAAATGGTCTGTCCCCCCGAACCGGTCCGACGGCGGTGCTCGCCTTCGGGGCCGGGTTCAGCAGGTCCTTCCATCTTACGCCAGCACGGCGCGCCGCACGCCGGGGGCCGCCGAACGGACGGCCTCCGGCCCGCTTTTCGCCAATTTAGGTATCAACTTTGTATCGGCCTCATATCGTTCCCGTTGCAGTTCCGGCCCCCGCCGGCAAAGCACGGTGCTGCGCCGGACCGGTGTGCCATGCTGGAAATCGGCCACGGCCCGGGTGCGGGCGGCAGGAACGGGCCCCGGGACCTGGCAGGGTTGCCGGGCAGTTGGCCGGGGAAAGCATCGAAGAAAGGACAGCGGCAATCAGGCAGCGTGCAGTTGGACAGTCAGCGGCAGTCGGGCGCATCCGCCCGGGCGTGCTGCTCCTGCTGCTGCCCGCGGCCATGGTGCTGTCCGGCTGCGTGGCAACGCCGCAGTCCGGGATCACAAACTCCAGCAGCCCCTCCCAGGTCGTCCCGGGCCCCGCCTCCTCCGGGGCCCCGAGCACCAGCGCTCCGCTCGAAACCACCCAGACCTCCAACAAGGCCCCGGTCTACTGGATCGGCCGGAGCAATGAGAATGTGTTCCTGTACCGGGAGTTCCGTGACGTTCCGGAACAGGACAACCCGGTGACGCGCGCCCTCCGGGTGATGATGTCCCAGAAACCCCTCGACCCGGACTACTTCACGCCCTGGCAGAACCCGAAGAAGCTGGCCACGTCCATCTCCGGAAAAAACGTCATCACGGTGGACGTGTCGGCGGATGCGTTCAACAGCAACGTGGATGCGGCAATGGCCGAGCGCGCAATCCAGCAACTCGTCTACACCGCGACGGCGGCGGCCGCCAGCGCGGGGCTGATTGATTCCGGACAACAGATCCAGGTGGTGGTGCTCGTCGACGGGCACACCGACTATGTGGCGTTCAACCATGTCCGGCTCGGCTCGCCAACCTCCCGCAGCGCCGGAATGGTCGCTCCCGTGTGGATCATCGATCCGCAGGAAGGAACATCAATCGGCGAAGGGACCGTCAAGATCAACGGGCGGAGCACTGCCCCGGGCGGGAAGCTGCACTGGGAGATCCTGCGCGTGGACGGCAGCAACGCCAAGTCCGCATACCTCAACGGCAGTACGACCGCCTCCGCCGACGCAGCCCAGTCCGGTGTGTTCAACTTGTCCGTGAACCTCGCACCGGGCAACTACGAGGTCCGGGTGTCCCAGCTGGACCCGGCCGGCACCGCCCAGGACTTGAACGTCGACACCCGCGGTTTCACCGTCAAATAAGCCCGTCGAACACGTCCGGCAAGCAGGCCTTTGAGGTGGGTCCGGCGGGCTGGCCAGCCAGTGACGGCTGCCGGCCGCCTACCAGCGGCCGAGGACGTCGCTTGCCAGCACGGTCGCGGCCGGGCCGGCGGTGGATGAGCGCAGCACGTGGTGCCCCAGCAGGGCGGTAACCGCACCGGCGTCGCAGAGCCGCGTGACTTCCCGCGGGCTGATGCCGCCTTCCGGGCCGACGATCAGGAGCACTTCGCGGCCCTGCCGGGCGGACCCGCCGTCGGGCTCCTGGGTGTCCGCCCACGCCTGCAGTACCTCCCGGAGGGGCCGCACCGCGTCCTCGTGCAGGATGACCGCGAGGTCGGCGGCGGCAACGGCCGACTGCAGGCCGGCGCCGTCGACGGCGGCACGCACCTCGGGAATCCAGGCACGCCGTGCCTGCTTCGCCGCCGCCGTGACCACCGACTGCCATTTGGCATGCGCCTTGGCGGCACGTTCGGCCTTCCACCGGACGATGGAACGCTCCGCCTGCCAGGGGATGACAGCGTCGATGCCCAATTCTGTGGCGGTCTCGGCCCCGAGCTCGTCGCGGTCTCCCTTGGCGAGGGCCTGGACGAGGACAAGGCTGATCGCAGGCCGGGGCTCGGCGGAGATGCCAGAGCACTCCACGGTCAGCGTTCCGGGCGCCACGGCTGTCACGGTGCCGGTGAGCCGCTTGCCGGCGCCGTCGGCAATGTCCACGGACTCCCCGGCGGAAAGCCGCTTCACCGTGACGGCGTGGCGCGCCTCGGAGCCCTCGAGGACAAAGGTCGACCCGGGGACCTGCTGGTCCAGGGATCCTGCGGGGGTGAAGAAGACCGGGTTGCTCACCGCTACAGGTTACCGAGCCTGTCCCGCAGCTTCGCGAACACACCGCCGCTCGCGGCCAGCTTTCCGTCGGTGAACTGCTCGCCGCGCAGCTTGGCGAGCTGCCGCAGCAGGTCTTCCTGGGCGGTGTCGAGCTTACCGGGGGTATCCACCTGCAGGTGGACCTTGAGGTCCCCGCGGCCGTAGCCGCGCAGGTGCGTCACGCCGAGCCCGCGGAGGGTGATGACCTCCCCTGACTGGGTCCCGGCCTTGACGTCGATCTCCTGCGGCCCGTCGAAGGTGTCCAGGCTCAGCTCCGTGCCCAGGGCGGCGGCCGTCATCGGGATGTTGAGGCTGGCGTGCAGGTCGTCGCCGTCGCGGACGTAGGTGGCGTCGTTGTTGACGCGGATTTCGACGTAAAGGTCGCCCGGGGGGCCGCCGGCAGGGCCCGCCTCGCCCTGTCCGGACAACTGGATGCGGGTGCCCGTGGCTACACCGGCGGGAACCTTGACGGTCAGGGAACGGCGGCTGCGGATCCGGCCCTGGCCGTTGCACTCGTTGCAGGGGTCCTTGATGACGGTCCCGAAGCCCTCGCAGGAGCCGCAGGGGGCCGACGTCATGACCTGGCCGAGGATGGACCGGACAGCGCGCTGGACCTGTCCGGAGCCGCCGCAGATGTCGCAGCGTTCCGGGTGGCTGCCTGCGCGGCAGCAGGAGCCTTCACAGGTCGGGCACGTGACGGCAGTGTCAACCTCAAGCTTCCTGTTGACGCCGAACACGGCGTCACGGAGGTCGATCCGGACGCTGATGAGGGCGTCCTGGCCGCGGCGGACCCTGGACGCCGGGCCGCCCTGGCCGCCTCCGCCGCCGAAGAACGTGTCGAAGATGTCCTGGAAGGCGAACCCCTGGCCGGCGTAGCTGCCGCCGCCGAAGCCGTTGTCGGTGCCGTTCTCATTGCCGGTGGTGTCGTAGACCCGGCGTTTCTGCGGATCGGAGAGGACCTCGTACGCGTGGGTGACGGCCTTGAACCGGTCCGAGGCGTCCTCCCCCGGGTTCACATCCGGGTGCAGGGTTCGCGCCAGTTTGCGGTAAGCCTTCTTAATCTCTTCACCCGTTGCTTCGCGGGAGACTCCAAGAACGTCGTAATGGCTGCTCAAAGTTCGTATCTCTTCCTTGTAGTACTGCCTGTGGGGCAAGAAGTCTGGTGCCGAAGCCCGGGGGCCGGCTGTCGGTCAAATGGCCGGTCAGGGCCCGAGGATCCTCGAAAGGTAGCGGGCCACCGCGCGGACCGCGGCCATGGTGGTCGGATAATCCATCCGGGTGGGCCCCAGCACGCCGACCTTCGCTGTGGCGTCCGGGCCATACCCGGTGGCCACCACGGAAGCCTCGGCAAGCCCGTCGTAGGGGTTCTCACGTCCGATGCTCACGGTGACGCCGCGCGGATCCTCGGCCATTTCGCTGAGCAGCCGGAGCATCACCACCTGCTCCTCGAGTGCTTCCAGGACCGGGCCGATACTCAGCGGGAAATCCACGTTGGAGCGGGCAAGGTTGGCGGTGCCGGCCATGACCATGCGCTCTTCGCGGCCGCTCGTGGCGAGGGCCTCCAGGCCGCGGGCCAGGGCCTGGGCGGCGCCGCGCCGGACTGGCGGGCAGCTGGCGACGACGGCCTGCAGGGACTGGGGCAGCAGGTTCAGCGGCAGCCCCGACAGGATGCCCAGGAAGCGGGTACGCAGCTCCGAGAGCGCCTCGTCGGGGAGGTCCTGGCCGACGTCGATGACCCGCTGCTCGACCTTCCCGGTGTCCGCGATCAAAACCGCCAACACCTTCCTGGGTGCCAGCAGCACGAATTCGACGTGCCGGACCTTGGCGCGGCTGAGCAGCGGGTACTGCACGACGGCGACCTGGTTGGTCAGCTGCGACAGGAGCCGCACAGTCCGGTCAAGGACGTCGTCGAGGTCATCCGAGCCCTCGAGCAGCGCCTGGATGGCGCGGCGTTCCGCATGGGAGAGGGGCTTGACGGCCGAAATCTGGTCGACAAAGAGCCGGTAGCCCTTGTCCGTAGGGATTCTGCCTGAACTCGTGTGCGGTGCTGTGATGAGGCCCTCATCTTCCAGCGCCGCCATGTCGTTGCGGATCGTGGCGCTGGACACGCCAAGGTGGTGCCGTTCAACGAGCGCCTTGGAGCCAACGGGTTCACGCGAATGGACGTAGTCCTCCACGATTGCGCGCAGCACTTCGAGTTTGCGTGGTTCGCTCACGCTCCGCCTCCAATCGTCGGTCCAGTATCCGGTCTGGCGTGCGGCGCCTGCCCCGCGCCGCACCTGGCGGGCGGCCTACGGTTAGCACTCGACATGCCTAAGTGCTAACCAGTCTAATATGACTCGCCGCGTTGTTAGCATTGGATTCGCTCCAGGCGTTGCTCCCGGATCCGTGTTTCCGGGCACAGCGCTCCGGGCACGGGGGACGCAGCGGCCCTGGCAGCGCATCCCGTCGCGCGGCGTACGCCGCGCGTCCCCGGATGGTTTCACTGACCGCCGTACATTCCGAGTGCAAAGCAGTGTGTAAGAGATGTCGTACCAGAACTGGGGACCCCAGGACATGTCCGCCCCCGCCAAGACCCAACTGCCCGAGATCCCTGTGGAACGCGGCATGGTGCTCGAGGATGTGCAGTCCGGGTGGGTCGGGGCCGTCACCCGGGTCGAAAAGTCCGGCGGCATGCATGTTGTGGCGCTCGAGGATCGGCGGGGCAAGTCGAGGTCCTTCCGCCTGGGCTTCGGCTTCCTGCTGGAGGGCCAGCCCGTCCGGCTCATGCCGCCGGCTCCACGGGGTGCGGCACCGGGCGCCGGAGCAGGCCGCACGGCGTCGGGCTCGGTCCGTGTGGAGGGCCAGCGTGCGCAGGTGGCCAAGGCCAGCCGGATCTGGGTGGAAGGCAAGCACGACGCCGAACTCGTCGAGAAGGTCTGGGGCGACGATCTCCGGGTCGAGGGCATCGTGGTCGAGCCACTGCACGGCATTGATGACCTCACGGCAGCGGTTGCAGCGTTCCGGCCCGGCCCGGGGCGCCGGCTTGGAGTCCTGGTGGACCACCTCGTCCCTAATTCGAAGGAATCCAGGATTGCCGACGCCGTCATGGCCTCCCCCGGCGCGGCGGGCAATGTGCTGATCGTGGGCCACCCCTACGTGGACGTCTGGCAGGCCATTCGGCCCGCGACCCTGGGCATCGAGAAGTGGCCGGTTATTCCCCGCGGGATGGACTGGAAGACCGGCATCCTGACGGCGTTCGGCTGGCCGCACACCACAAAGGAGGACATCGGGCTCGGCTGGCAGAAACTCCTGGGCGCCGTGCGCAGCTACGCCGACCTGGAGCCGTCCCTGCTCGGCCGGGTCGAAGAGGTCATCGACTTCCTCACCGTGCCGTAGGGATCCACGACGCGGCACCGAACATCATTTAGGGGCCAGAGCAAGTATTCTTGAAACGGAGCCGTACATCCTGCGCGGCACCGGCGCTTCCAGGCAGCAACGCATCACCGCAATCCGAAGGACTTACCGTGGCAGAGAACGAACGCGAACGCACGGGCAACCAGGCCAGCCATGGCCAGCCCCCGTACCATGGCGTTCCCGCAAATGCGCTGCCGCTGACGGCCAGCGAGGACCGGCAGTGGGCCACGTTGGCACACTTCGGCGGCATCCTGGGCTGTGTTCCCTCGCTCTTGATCTACCTGATATTCAAGGACCGCGGGCCTTTCACGGCGCAGGAGTCCAAGGAAGCCCTCAATTTCACGTTGCCCCCGACGATCGCGGCAGTGCTCGCCAACCTCCTCGTCTTCATCCCCGTGGTCGGCAACCTGTTCGCGGTCCTCGCCACGGTGATCTGGATCGCCGTCACCTGTTTCTCGGTGGCCGCGGGCATTCACGTCAACCGCGGGCAGCCGCACCGCTACGAGTTCAACCTGCGCTGGATCAAGTAGGCGCGAACTCCGCGGCGCCGCTCCCAAGACAAGAGCCGGCCGTTGCCCCCACGGGGCAACGGCCGGCTCTTTGCGCCTTAGTCCGGCAGGATCCTGCGGACCACGGCGTCGGCCAGCAGCCGGCCCTTGAGTGTGAGGACCAGCCGGCCCTTGAAAGCCGCGGCGGGGTCCACGAGTCCATCGGCGATCAGCCCCGCCACGGCGTGCCTGCCGGTGTCGCCCAGGCCGCCGAGGCTCGGGATGTCCAGTCCCGTGTTCAGCCGGGCCTCAAGCATGACGCGTTCCACGTTGCGCGTTTCGCTGTCGAGCGTTTCGCGTCCCGCGGCGGGCGAGACGCCGGCGCCGAGCCGGTTGGCGTAGGCGGTGGGGTGCTTGACGTTCCACCAGCGCACGCCGCCGACGTGGGAGTGCGCACCCGGCCCGATGCCCCACCAGTCGTCCCCCCGCCAGTAGGCGAGGTTATGCCGGCAGGCCTGCCCGGGCGTCCGCGACCAGTTGCTGACCTCGTACCAGGCGAGCCCGGCCGCGGTGATCAGTTCGTCGGCGAGCTCGTACTTGGCGGCGTGGTCGTCGTCGTCGATTCCCGGGACTTCGCCGCGGCGGATCTGCGCGGCGAGTTTGGTGCCGTCCTCGACAATCAGGGCGTAGGCGCTGATGTGGTCCGGGTTGTAGGACAAGGCGGTCTCGAGCGAGCAGCGCCAGTCGACCAGTGACTCCCCCGGGGTCCCGTAGATCAGGTCGAGGCTGACTGCGAGCCCTGCGTCCCGTGCCCATTGGACCACCTGGGGCACCCGGCTGGGGGTGTGGGTGCGGTCCAGGACCTTCAGGACATGCGGAACGGCCGACTGCATGCCGAAGGACACCCGGGTGAATCCGGCGTCGGCCAGCAGCTGCAGGGACTCGGGGGTGACGGAATCCGGGTTGGCCTCCGTGGTGACCTCGGCGCCGGGCTGCAGTCCCCACGCCGCGATGGCGGCGGTGAGGATGCCGGCGAGGTCCTCAGCCGGGAGCCGCGTGGGCGTGCCGCCGCCGAAAAAGACTGTGCTGAGCGGCCGTTCAGGCAGGCCAGTTTCCTTCAGGACCCGGGCAGCGAAAGCAACTTCCGCGATCGCTGTGGCGGCGTACGCGTCCTGGGAGGCCCCGCCGCCCAGCTCGGTGGCGGTGTAGGTGTTGAAGTCGCAGTACCCGCAGCGGACCGCGCAGAACGGGATGTGCACGTACAGCCCGAAGGCACGTTGACCGGCGCCCTCGCGCGCCTGCGCTGGCAGCAGCCCGTCCGGCGGAGCCGGGTCTCCCAGGGGAAGAACGCTAGGCACGGGCCCGGCCCGCCGGTGTTGTGGCAACAATCATTGCTGGCACCGCTACTTCTTGGCCTTGTCCTTGGACTCGTCCGTGGTGAGGGCGGCGATAAAGGCTTCCTGCGGCACCTCGACGCGGCCCACCATCTTCATGCGCTTCTTGCCTTCCTTCTGCTTTTCCAGCAGTTTGCGCTTTCGGGTGATGTCACCGCCGTAGCACTTGGCGAGGACGTCCTTGCGGATGGCGCGGATGCTTTCACGGGCAATAATCCTGGAGCCGATGGCGGCCTGGATGGGCACCTCGAACTGCTGCCTGGGGATCAGTTCGCGCAGCTTGCCGGTCATCATCACGCCGTAGGCGTAGGCCTTGTCGCGGTGCGTGATGGCTGAGAAGGCGTCGACCTGCTCGCCCTGGAGCATGATGTCCACCTTAACGAGGTCGGCGACCTGCTCGCCGTCGGCCTTCCAGTCCAGCGACCCGTAGCCGCGGGTCTTGGACTTGAGGATGTCGAAGAAATCGAAGACGATTTCGGCCAGCGGCAGGCGGTACCGGATTTCCACCCGGTCCTCGGAGAGGTAGTCCATGCCGCCCATGACGCCGCGCCGGCTCTGGCACAGCTCCATGATGGCGCCGACAAACTCGTTCGGCGCAAGGATGGTGGCGGACACCATCGGCTCGCGCACTTCAGCGATCTTGCCGGTGGGGTATTCGCTGGGGTTCGTGACGTGGACAACCTTCTTGTCCTCCAGCGTCACCTCGTATTCCACGTTGGGGGCGGTGGAAATCAGGTCCAGGTTGTACTCGCGCTCGAGCCGCTCGCGGGTGATTTCCAGGTGCAGCAGGCCCAGGAATCCGACCCGGAAGCCGAATCCCAGCGCGGCGGACGTCTCGGGCTCATATACCAGCGCGGCATCGTTGAGCATCAGCTTCTCCAGCGCATCCCGGAGCACCGGGTAGTCGGTGCCGTCCAGCGGGTACAGGCCGGAGAAGACCATCGGCTTGGCGTCGGCATAGCCGGGAAGGGACTCGGTGGCCGGCTTGGCCAGATTGGTGATGGTGTCGCCCACCTTGGACAGGCGGACGTCCTTCACACCGGTGATGAGGTAGCCGACTTCGCCGACGCCGAGGCCCTTGGAGGGGGTGGGCTCCGGGGAGCTGACACCGATCTCGAGGAGCTCGTGCGTGGCGCGGGTGGACATCATCTGGATGCGTTCGCGGGGGTGCAGCATTCCGTCGACTACGCGGACGTAGGTGATCACACCGCGATACGTGTCGTAGACCGAGTCAAAGATCATGGCCCGGGCCGGGGCGTCCGGGTCGCCCACGGGAGCCGGCAGGTCGCGGACGATCTTGTCGAGCAGGACTTCGACGCCCATGCCCGTCTTGCCGGAGACACGGAGCACGTCGTCGGGGTCGCCGCCGATCAGGTTGGCGAGTTCCGCCGCGTACTTCTCGGGCTGGGCTGCCGGGAGGTCGATTTTGTTCAGGACCGGGATGATCGTGAGGTTGTTTTCCATCGCCAGGTACAGGTTGGCGAGGGTCTGGGCCTCGATGCCCTGGGCCGCGTCAACCAGCAGGATCGCACCTTCGCAGGCCGCGAGCGAGCGGGAGACCTCATAGGTGAAGTCGACGTGCCCGGGAGTGTCGATCATGTTCAGCGCGTAGCTGGTGCCGTCGAGCTCCCATGGCATGCGGACAGCCTGGGATTTAATGGTGATGCCGCGTTCGCGCTCAATGTCCATGCGGTCCAGGTACTGGGCCTTCATGTCGCGGGACTGGACGACGCCGGTGAATTGGAGCATCCGGTCCGCCAGCGTGGACTTGCCGTGGTCAATGTGCGCAATGATGCAGAAGTTCCGGATGATGGCCGGATCTGTTGCGGCGGGCACCGGGGCGGTGCGGGCCATGGGAGACACGCAGGGTCCTTACTGTTGGCATTTCCACGGCTCTGCGCGGGCGGCAATCCGCCAGCCTGCAACATGCCGCATATCTGAACTCCTAGTCTCCCACGTCCGGGCCCCGGAAGTGCATTTCCCGATCGCCCGATCGCCCCTGGCTGCCGGCACCGCGGCTGGATTTGCCTTGGCGGCGCGGAAGGGTTGGCTGCCGGCACCGCGGCTGGATTTGCCTTGGCGGCGCGGAAGGGTCGGAGGCCGGTAGTGCCGGTATGGTTTCCCCATGGCTCTGAATCTCCGCTCGATCGGCAATGCTGTCCGTGGCGCGCTGCGCCTCCTGGATAGGCTCGGCAGCTCCGCGCCGCCTACCCAAGGGAAGCCGGCCGGAAAGACCCGTCCCGGGCAACGGCCTGCGAGGCCCGGAGCCCGGACCGGCGCTGCCCGCGGCTCCGGCGGCACCCCGAGCACCGGACTAACCGCAAAGTACCCCGGCGACTTCCAGGGAACGGCGGCCGTCCGCTATTCGCCGTCTCCGAACGGGCTCCCCGAACCGGGCGAGGTGATCTGGACCTGGGTTCCCTATGAAGAGGACCATTCCCAGGGCAAGGACCGGCCGGTGCTGCTGGTAGGAACCAGCGGCCGGTACCTGCTGGGCCTCATGTTGACCAGCAAGGACCACGACGGCGATTCCCGCCGCGCGGACGAGTACGTGGACATCGGAACGGGACCCTGGGACCGCGAGCGGCGCCCCAGCGAAGCGAAGCTCGACCGCGTCCTGCGGATCAACCCGAAGGACATCCGGCGCGAAGGGGCCGTCCTCGATGCCGGCCGCTTCGCCCCCATCGCCTCCGCACTCCGGGCACGGCACGGCTGGTCCTGACCCGCGGGCCGTGCCGGTCCTGGCCCGCGAGCCCGGCGGGGCGTCCGGCGCGGATCCCGGCCTGGAGTCCGGGCGCGGCCTGGTGGACGCCTGGTGTCCGCCGCCGGACGAGATGCCGCGATCGTCACGGCAACAGGGTTTCTGCTATGATTTACAGCTGTGTGTCCGTGCAGGTCGACGGCCACATATGGTTGGTCGCCATAGGTATCCCCACGCCGCTCAGTCAATGGCCAATCTGAAAGCCCTCTAGACCATTTTCCGCATTGAAAAAGAGAGTTCACACGTGGCTAATATCAAGTCCCAGAAGAAGCGCATCCTCACCAACGAGAAGGCCCGCCTGCGCAACAACGCAGTCAAGTCCGAGCTGAAGACGGCCATCCGCGCCGTCAACACCGCCGTTGAGTCCACCGACAAGGATGCTGCTGCTACTGCACTGCTTTCTGCCAGCCGCAAGCTGGACAAGGCTGTCAGCAAGGGCGTTCTCCACAAGAACAACGCCGCAAACCGCAAGTCGGCCATCTCCAAGAAGGTCAACGCGCTGTAAGGTTTCCAGTTCAACTGAACTGATGATTGTGGCCGGCACCCCCTGGGTGCCGGCCACATCTCTTTAAGCTATTAGGCCCGGAATCCGGGCAACGACGCGGATGTCAGGAACGACGCACCGAACCCGCAATCACAGTTACGGCGTGTTCCACGGCGTAGACGGGATCCCGGGAGAGACCCTTTACCTGCGCATCAGCCTCGGCGGTGACCTGGATGGAGCGGACGAGCCCTTCGGGGGTCCAGCGCCGGACTTCGCGCTGCGCCTGCTCCACAAGCCAGGACTGCATACCCAACTGCTTCGCAATCTGCGAAGAAGACCCATGCGCGCCCGCGACCTTGGCCAGTGACCGCAGCTTCGATGCCAGAGCCGCCACGATCGGAACCGGGTCCGCGCCCGTGGCAAGGGCGTGACGGAGCGTGGAGAGTGCCAGCGGTGCGTTGCCGGCCATTGCGGCGTCGGCGACTTTGAAGGCCGTGGCTTCCACCCTGCCGCCGTAGTACCTGTTCACCATGGCGGCATCAACAGCGGTGGTGGCGTCGGCGATCAGCTGGCTGCAGGCAGCCGCGAGCTCGGCCAGGTGGGCGCCCACGGCGTTGACGAGGGCGTGTACGGCATCAGGCTCGATCCGGCGGGATGCTGCCTTGAACTCGGTGGTCACGAACGCGATTTTGTCCGCGTCTTTTTTGAGGGGCTGGCAGTCGACCACCGGCCAGCCGCCGGCCTTGATGGCGTCCAGCAATTTCTTGCCGCGGACTCCTCCGCCGTGGCGCAGGACCAGGACGGCGTCAGGCTCGGGTTGCGCCACATACCTCAGGGCGTCGGCGAGGAAGGCGTCGTTCATCGCCTCCACCCCTTCGACCTCGATGAGCTTCTGCTCGCCGAAGAGGGACGGGCTGACGTTCATGGCCAGCGAGCCCGCCGCATAGCTGCCGGCGTTGAGCCTGGTGACTTCGACGTCGGGCGCGGCCTCACGGACCTGCGAACGGATGCGGTCCATGGCACGGCTGCCCAGGTAGTCTTCCGGCCCGCCCACCAGGACCACCGCGGCCGGTGTCACATCACGCCAGGTGGCGGTTTTCGACGCCGAAATCCTGGGGCGTTGGGTCTGGGCAGCAGCCACTCGTGATTCCTCCGGGACGTTGGTTTGCAGACTCTAAGCCTGCCACGCCCGGACCGGTCCACCAAGCCACGGCGGCCGGACCGCCCTACGGCGTGCACGGCTGCCAGCGAGGGCTTCCGGTCGAGGAGGGCGACCGTCCCGGAGTGTGCCGAGAGGGCCAGCCGCACGCCCGCGGCGGGGTGCAGGGCCAGCCAGGTCGCCCCCAGTGAGACGGCGGACAACAGCGCCATGGTGCACAAGCCAAAGGCGCCTTCCGGCCAGGGCAGGGCCGCTCCGGGGAGGGACGCGAAGAAGCGTGCTATCCCTGCCACCGCTGACGCGAAGAGCCCTGCGAGTGCGATCAGGGGGTCGGCGGCCGCCGGAACCAAGGACACAAGCGGCACGGCGGCGGTCCCGAGCAGCGTGACGGGGACAACCAGTGCTGCCGCGGCCACATTGGCAGGCAGGGCGTAAGCGGCAAACTGGGGCTGCAACAGCACGATCACCGGGCCGCAGAAGATCTGCGCGGACAGGGGAACGGCCAGTCCCGCAGCCGCCCAGCGCGGCACTACCGGCGGACACCAGTCCATGAGGCGCCGTCCCGTGACCACAATGCCCAAGGTGGCGAGCACGGACAGGAGGAATCCGAAGCTCGTGCCCAGCACCGGGTCGGCCAGCAGCAGGACGATCACGGCAACGCAGAGGAAGCTGAGGCCGCGGCCGGCACGGCCGAAGGCCACCGAGGCAAGGCCGATAGCCCCCATGAGGGCAGCCCTCAACACGCTGGGGTCCGGACCGACCATCAGGACGAACAGCCCGAGCCCCGTGGCGCACAGGACTGCGGCTGCCGGCCGCGGAAGCCGCAAAGTCCGGGCGATCAGCAGCAAGGTTCCGAGGACCAGGCTGCAATTTGCCCCGCTGACCGCCGTCAGGTGCGTCATCCCGACTGTCTTCATCGCGGCGTCCAGCTGCGGGTCCAGCACACTGGTGTCTCCCGTCACCATCCCGGGGAGGAGGCCCTGGGCGTCTCCGCCGAGTTTTTCGGAGGCTGCGGTGAAGTTCCTGCGCAGCCGCGCGGGACCTTGCTGCCAGGCATCCGGGGCCCGGAGCAGGGCTGGGACCGACGAGGCAGACAGAATCCCTGCCTCCTCCTGGCCGGGACCGGACGGCCCGAGCTTCCCGGTTGACCGGACGCGCTCGCCCGGGACGGCGCTCTCCCACCCTGGGCCGCCCACGACCAGCAGCTTGGCGTCGGCAGCGACCCGGAGCCCATCCGCGTACATCACGCGAAGCGTCGCGGGAATTGCGAAGCGGTCCGCCAGCCCCGAGGCGCCGGGAATCCTGAGCCGCGCCGGGGCCCCCGCGATCTCCACTTCAACGACGACAGCCGCGTGGGCAGCAGCGGCCTCGGCGATGGGACCATCGTGGCGTTGGGAGGCCGCGACGGCCGCGTGGGCACCCGTTGCGGCGGACAGGAGCATCGCGACGGCCAGCGTGGACAGGAAACTCCGCGGGGCTGGCGGGGCCGGGTTATGGTGGCACGGGGTCTTTCGCCGGACGACGGCGAACAAGACAACCCCCGCAGCGGTGATCAGCGACGTACAGACGGCTGCCAGCTCGACCGGTCCGAGCCAGCTACCGGCCGCGGCAACAGCCCACACCAGCATGGCCGGAGGAACAAGACGCAGGTCCGTTCTGCGCGGCCATGGTTCCACACGGCGCGGGCCAGCACGTTCCCTCAACAGGCGGGCCCGGACGTTGTTCCTGAACCAGCTGACGGCCTCCCGCCGCCCACCCGGCGGCGTCTCCCCGGGGAAGTGCCGCGCCCCGGGGAGGGGCCGCGCCCCGGGCGTCTTCTCCCGGAGGGGCCGCGCCCCGGGCGGCACCTCCCCCGGACCGGCTGCGCGCCAGCCACGCGCCGAGCTCGCGGGATCCCCGGACCGCGGGACACCAACTGCGGAGTCCACGTACCGGTGCCAACGGCTGCGCTGTTTCAGCTCCGGCGGCAACAGGTCCGGCGGCAACATGACCGGCCGTTGGCTTGCCACTCCCTCTTTCTGCGCTCCAGGCTGGTGCGCTGCAGGCCGGTCGGACGCAGGCATCTCACACGCTCACGAGAGGCAGCAGGGCTTCGAGCATTTTCGGACCGACGCCGTCGACGGCATCGAGTTCTTGCACAGTCTTGAACCGGCCGTGCTGCTTACGCCAGTCCACGATCCGCTGGGCAAGCACCGGACCGACGCGAGGGAGGGTTCCGAGTTCCTCGACGCTGGCGGAGTTCAGGTTGATCTTTCCGCCCCGGGTGCCCGGGCTGCCGCCGGGTCCGGCAGGCCCGGCTGTCGCACCGGAAACGGGCTCCGCCGGATCCGGCTCCCCGCGGGTCGGCACAACAATCTTCTGGCCGTCCTCCAGCACAGAAGCCAGGTTGAGTTTCTGCGGATCCGCTGCATCGGTGCTGCCGCCTGCCGCTGCGATGGCTTCATGCAGGCGGCTTCCCGCCGGCAGCTCGATCACCCCAGGGTTGGCAACTGCGCCAGCAACGTGGACGATGATCCTGCCCGGCACCGTCGTGGAACTGTCCGCCGGAGACTGGTCCCTGCCCGTGGCCGTGGCTCCCGTGACGGCCGGGTCGGCCGCACCTGCCCGGCCAGTAGCCGCCGGGGAGGTCTCGCTGAGCGGCAGGACCTCAGGGCTGCTTGTGGCGGTGTGCCACCAGAACCAGCCGCCCAGCAGGACCGCCAGGACGCCGAGCAGGACCGCCGCCCTGAACCCGGTCCGGCTTCTCAGCCGGGCACTACGTGGCAAATCATGAGGCCCGGGAGCCGCAGGCAACTCCAGGAGCCCTCCGAGGCGGCCTCCCTGCCCGCCGGCATCCCGCGCGCCGGCGTCCGGCCCGCCGGCATCCGGCCCGCCGGCGTCCTGCGCGTCCCGCGCACCTCCCAAGGTGGCCGACCAACGGTCCCGTCCGGCCCTGAGGCCCGTGGCGGATTCGGCTCCCGGCGTCCGGCGTGACATAGGACCCACCCTAGGAAGAGCCATGGCACGCGTACACCCTGGATTCGTCCTATGTGGAAACAAGTAGTCAGCGTGAAGCCATACGTAGTCCCTACGCTTTCTTGCACCGCAGCCCGGTGGTAGCGTCGGCATCGTAATTCGAAGAATGACCTTGCCGGCTGGGGGCAACACTATTCGTCTGGCAGTCCCGCCAGGCGTCGAGAGCTGGTGTGCCATGAATAAGGCGACTCTTCCGGCCGCATTGTTTGCAGTCCTGGGCGCAACCCTGCTGGCTCCGCCGGCGCAGGCAGCCTCAATCCAAACCGTTGGCTTTTCGGTGGCCGGTGCCTACTGTCCTGATTACGGCGTCTATGGAATTTCGCACGTCTACGTCAACGGCAATGCGGGAATGACGGCCGATCAGAATTTCATCTGGAACACCCAGACCGCCGCCACATCGATTGGTTCCGTTCCCGAGGAAGGGGCACTGGCCAACGTAACGGTCGTCTTCCACTGCAACGTCAAGGTGCTGTGGTGGTTCGAAGCGGGGAGCAGCCAACAGGCGACGACTACGGCCTGGGTTTACGGTTCGGGCTGGCAGCCCACGTACACGCTGTACCCTTAGCCCTTACTGCTGGTACGTGATGTAGGCCTCGTACTGCACCCGCCACTTGTCGGGTGCTTTGGGGTCCGGCACGGTGGTCGTCAGGAACTGGACACTGGTCACCTGGCCTTTGAGGTACTTCAGCCATTTGGTGACCTCTTCCGCGACATCCCTGTCGAACTGGGCGACGTGGTGGACTTGCATAGCCATGGGGACTCCTTGGTCGGTGGGGAGACTTTACTACCGCGGTCCCCGTAAAAGCCAGCCTTCCAGCGTGGCCGAGACCTTGTCATCGCCCGGGGCCGGTGCCGGCAGTTCCCGGGGCCCTCGCCGACACCACCGGATGCAGCCTCAGGCTACTCCTGCGCCGTACCGCCTGGCGGTGCGCCGTCGGCAACCCCGGACCGCCGCCCGGGTGCCAGGACACCGCCGTCAGGCGGAGTGCTGCTCTCCCCCACGATCACCGCCAGCACGCCGAGCCCGGCATGGGCAGCAAGCACGGCCGGCAGGGCGCTGATCTGCGCCGGCGGGCACTCGGGCACCAGCACCGCGAGGCGTGCGGCGAGCTGTTCAGCCTCCGACTCGTTGCCGAAGTGGTGGACTGCAAGCCGGGCTTCACCAGCAGGGCGGCCGGAGGCGTCCGCGGCGACGATTTCCTCGAGCCGGGCAATCGCCCGCACCGCGGACCGGACCTTTTCCAGCGGAACAATCTTGCCGTCGTCGACCGCAAGGATGGGTTTGATGGCGAACATCGTGCCCCACAGCGAGGCTGCCGCCCCGATCCGTCCGCCCCGGCGCAGCTGATCCAGGCTCGGGACGTAGAAATACACTTTCGTGCGGGCCAGCCGTTCCTCCGCGAAGGCCTTGACCTCTGCAGCGCCCCGCCCGTCCGCGGCGGCGACCACAGCGCTTTGAACGCCCATGCCCTGGGCCATCCCCACCGTCCGTGAGTCAAGGACATCCACCGGGATGCCGACGCGGGCGGCGGCAAGGCGCGCAGAGTCTGCGGTGCCGGAAAGCTCCCCGGAGATATGGACGGAGACGACCGACTCGAAACCTCGCTGCTGGGCGGCCAGATAGGCCTGTTCGAACTGTCCCGGCGAGGGACGCGAGGTCTTGACGGGGGTGCCGCTGGCCAGGGCAACGGCGATCGTCTCGGCGATATCGTCCTCGCCTTCGCCGTAGATCTCGGATCCCACCATTACCGGCATGGGGACCACGGTGAGCCGGCCGTCGGCGCTGAAGGCCCGCACCCAGTCGGCCGGCAGCGCTGCGGCGGAGTCCGTCACCACGGCGGTCCGCACCGCGGGGACCGGAACGACGTCGGCGACGGCTCCCGGCCGGGTCGCGTGCCGCAGCCGGAGAAGGCGCTCCCGCAGCCACGGCCAGCCCGGCTGTTCGCGGTCGGGCACGTGCCACCTCCTGCTGCCGGGACGGGCTGACGGGCATTGCTGCCGGACTACTGTCGGGGATTACTGCCGCGGACTGATGCTGTGCCCGGCCGACGGTGAGGGTGCACCGGCGGCCGGGCCGGGGCTATGCCGGGACGATGTTGACCAGTTTAGGCGCCCGGACGATCACGGTCCGGATGCCACGGCCGTCCATGGCACGCTGGACGTTTTCGGAGGACAGCGCCAGCTCGCGCAGCTCGTCCTCGGAGATGTCCGGCGAAACCTCCAGGCGGTCCCGGACCTTCCCCTGGACCTGGACGACGGCTGTGACCGTGTCTTCCACGAGCAGGGATTCGTCGTGCGTGGGCCAGCCCGCATTGGCCACGGAAGCGGGATGCCCCAGCACGTTCCAGAGGTCCTCGGCCGTGTACGGCGCGAAGAGGCTCAGGATGACTGCGACAGCCTCCACGGCTTCGCGGACGGCCGGGTCTGCCCCGCCGGCGCCGGTGGCTGCGTCAATGGTTTTGCGGGTCGCGTTGACCAGTTCCATCAGCTTGGCGACGACCACGTTGAATTTGTTGTGGTCCAGCAGCGCCGCGGCGTCGGCGATCGTGCGGTGGGTGACCGTGCGCAGGGCGCGGTCACCGGTGGTGAAGTCGACGCCCGGCTCGCTTGCGACGTCCTGGCCCAGCCGCCAGGCACGGGCCAGGAACTTCGCCGAACCCGACGGCGAAACGTCGGCCCAGTCGACGTCGTCCTCCGGCGGGGAGGCGAAAATCATGGTGAGCCGCACGGCGTCGACGCCGAACTTGTCCAGTTGCTCGCTGAGGTCCACGCCGTTGCCCAGGGACTTGCTCATGGCCTTGCCCCCGTTGAGGACCTGGCCCTGGTTGAGCAGGGCTCTGAAAGGCTCGTCGGCGTCGATCATGCCGAGGTCGTGGATGACCTTCGTGAAGAACCGCGCGTAGAGCAGGTGCAGGATTGCGTGCTCCACACCGCCCACGTACTGGCCCACCGGCATCCAGTCATTGATCTTGGCCGGGTCGAAGGGTCCCCCGGTGTACTGCGGGGAAACGAAGCGCAGGAAGTACCAGGACGAGTCAACGAACGTGTCCATGGTGTCCGTGTCGCGCTTGGCCGGGCCGTGGCAGCTGGGGCATTCGACGTTGACCCACGCCTCGGCGGCGGCCAGCGGCGACGTGCCCTTGGGGGACAGGTCTTCGCCGCGCAGGTTGTCCGGCAGGCGCACGGGCAGCTGGTCGTCCGGAACGGGTACCTCGCCGCAGTCGGGGCAGTGGATGATCGGGATCGGGGTTCCCCAGAAGCGCTGGCGGCTCAGCAGCCAGTCGCGCAGGCGGAAGTTCACGAACTTCTCCCCCGTGCCCTGCTCACGCAGGATCCCGATCGCGGCCGGGATCGCTTCTGCCTTGGGCAGGCCATCCAGCGCGCCGGAGTTGATCAGGGTGCCTTCCCCGGTGGTCGCAGTGCCGGTGACCGCGGGATCTTCCGCGCCCGTGTCCAGCACGGCCCGGACCGGCAGGTCGAACGCGCGGGCGAAGTCGAGGTCGCGCTGGTCGTGGGCCGGGACGGCCATGATGGCGCCGGTGCCGTAGTCGGCGAGGACGTAGTCCGCGGCCCAGACGGGCAGCTTCTCGCCGTTCAGCGGATTAATGGCGTAACGGCCGGTGAAGACGCCCGTCTTTTCGCGTTCGGTGGACTGGCGTTCGATCTCAGACAGCGCCTTGACCTTCTCGCGGTAGGCGTCGAGGGCCCCAGCATGCTCGTCAGTGACCAGCTCGACCGCCAGCGGGGCATCGGCCGCGACGACGAAGAACGTGGCGCCGTAGAGCGTATCGGGCCGGGTCGTGAACACGGTGACGTCCTTGGCCGGTTTGCCGGCGTCGGCCTCGACCACGAAGTTGACATGGGCACCCTCGGAACGCCCGATCCAGTTCTTCTGCATCGCCAGGACGCGCTCCGGCCAGTGGCCGCGCAGCTCGTCCATGTCATCGAGCAGCCGGTCGGCATACTCGGTGATCTTGAAGTACCACTGGTTCAGGGACTTCTTGGTGACCGGGGTGCCGCACCGCTCGCATGCGCCGTTGACGACCTGCTCGTTGGCCAGCACGGTCTGGTCTTTGGGGCACCAGTTGACGGGCGAATTCTTGCGGTACGCCAGGCCGCGTTCGTAGAACCGGGTGAACAGCCACTGGGTCCAGCGGTAGTACTCCGGGTCGGAGGTTTGGATGCGGCGGGACCAGTCGGCGGAGATCGCGTAGCGCTTGAACGACGCAGCCTGGGTCTCGATGTTGGCATACGTCCACTCGCTGGGGTGGGCGTTGCGTTTGATGGCGGCGTTCTCGGCCGGCAGGCCGAAGGAGTCCCAGCCGATCGGGTGCAGCACGTCGTACCCCTGCTGGCGCAGGTAGCGCGCGACGACGTCGCCCATGGCGAACGCTTCGGCGTGGCCCATGTGGAGGTCACCGGACGGATACGGGAACATGTCCAGCACGTAGCGGCGTTCCTTCGAACCGTCGTCGACCGGGGTAAAGACCTTCAGGTCTTCCCAGACCTGCGGCCATTTGGCTTCCATCGCCGCAAAGCTGTAGGCACCCTCTTCGGGGGCCTCCGCCGCGGCTGCTGCTGTTCCGGTCTCTGTCTCCGGCTGAACGCTCACTGCTGGCCTCTTCTGTTCTGTCCGGGCGTCTGTTCCGCCCCGACCCCTTGATCCCCTGCCTCCGGCCCGGGAAAGCCCCGGACACACAAAAGCCCCTCGACATGGAGGGGCTGCCGCTCGGTATTCCGTGTATATCGGGCTACCGGGCGGCTAGCTAAGCAGAAGGATCGCACGCATACGAATACTCTAGCGCACCCGCACCACCGGCTAAACGTAAGTCGCCACGAGCGGGGCAAAGCGATGAAACGAAAGAGGGGCCGGTGACTCCCCGCCATGGTGTGGTGGGCACCGCGGTGGGCCCCCTGCTGCGAGGGCCCCGACACGAGCTTGCGAGTGTCAGGGAGCAGCAGGGGACGGGCGGGCGGGAGCCACCGGCCCCTCTGACTCAACTCATCTGGCGCCTACTTCACGTCCTCGTCGACCCAGTCCATGGACTTCGTCACGGCCTTCTTCCAAAGCCGCATCTGGCGGTCCCGCTCGGCCGGTTCCATCTTCGGTTCCCAGCGCTTGTCCTCGGACCAGTTGGCCGAGCACTCGCCCAGGTCTTTCCAGAAGCCGACGGCGAGGCCGGCCGCGTAGGCAGCGCCCAGCGCGGTGGTCTCGACGACCTTGGGCCGGATCACCGGAACGCCGAGGATGTCGGCCTGGAACTGCATGAGGGCGTCGTTGGCCACCATGCCGCCGTCGACCTTCAGCTCCGTGAGCGGCACACCGGAGTCGGCGTTGACGGCGTCGAGCACCTCGCGGGTCTGGAAGGCGGTGGCTTCCAGCGCCGCGCGGGCGATGTGGTTCCTGTTCACGAAGCGGGTCAGGCCCACGATCGCACCGCGGGCGTCGGAGCGCCAGTACGGGGCGAACAGGCCGGAGAACGCCGGAACAATGTAGACCCCGCCGTTGTCCTCGACCGCGGCGGCAAGGGTCTCCACTTCCGGGGCGCTGCTGATCATCCCCAGGTTGTCGCGCAGCCACTGCACGAGCGACCCGGTGACGGCGATCGAGCCTTCCAGCGCGTAATGCGGTGCCGCGTCGCCGAGCTTGTAGCCCACCGTGGTCAGCAGCCCGTTCTTGGAGTGCACAATCTCCTCGCCGGTATTGAAGATGAGGAAGCAGCCCGTGCCGTACGTGTTCTTGGCTTCCCCGGCGTCGAACGCGGCCTGGCCGAAGGTCGCCGCCTGCTGGTCGCCCAGGATGCCGGCGACGGGAACCTCGCGGAGCAGCTGGGACGTGTGCACCGTGCCGTAGACCTCGGAGGAGGACTTGATGGCAGGCATCATGGAGGCCGGAACCCCGAAGGCGGCCAGGATTTCCTGGTCCCAGGACAGTGTGTCGAGGTCCATGAACATGGTCCGCGAGGCGTTGGTCACGTCCGTGACGTGCACGCCGCCGTCGGTGCCGCCGGTCAGGTTCCAGAGCACCCAGCAGTCGGTGTTGCCGAAGACCAGGTCCCCGGCCTCGGCCTTGGCGCGTGCCCCGTCGACGTTGTCCAGGATCCATTTGATCTTCGTGCCGGAAAAGTAGGTTGCCAGCGGCAGCCCGACCTTCTGCTTGAAGCGTTCGGGTCCCCCGTCCTTGGCCAGCTCGTCCACGATCGGCTGGGTGCGGGTGTCCTGCCAGACAATGGCGTTGTAGACAGGCTCTCCGGTGGTCTTGTCCCAGACGACGGCGGTTTCGCGCTGGTTGGTGATCCCGACGGCGGCAATGTCGTGGCGGGTCAGGTTCGCCTTCGAGAGGGCGGAGGCGATGACCTCACGGGTGTTGTTCCAGATTTCGGCGGGATTGTGCTCCACCCATCCGGCCTGCGGAAAGATCTGCTCGTGCTCCATCTGGCCGGAGGAGACGATGTTGCCGCCGTGGTCGAAAACAATGGCGCGGGTGCTCGTGGTGCCCTGGTCGATTGCGATTACGTACTGGTTCATGTTGACGTCCTTGTCTTTATGGCCTGGTGGTTGGATTGCGTGAAGCTGGGGTGGTAACTACTTTGCGGCGGTCATAATGATGGGCACGATCGCGGCGACGACGCCGGCGAGTCCGCCCCCGATGAGCGGGCCCACGACCGGGATCCACGAGTAGCTCCAGTCGGACGAACCCTTGCCCTTGATGGGCAGCAGGGCGTGGGCGATGCGGGGGCCGAGGTCGCGGGCAGGGTTGATGGCGTACCCTGTGGGTCCGCCGAGTGAAACACCGATGCCGACAACCAGCAGGGCCACCGCCAGGGGGCCCAGTCCGGACGGTGTCCCGCCGAACGTCAGGATGACGAAGACGAGCACGAAGGTGCCGATGATCTCGGTGATCAGGTTCCAGACGTTGGAACGGATGGCCGGACCGGTGGAGAAGACGGCCAGTTTGCTGGCGGGCAAGGGTTCGGCGTCAAAGTGCTGCTTGTGGGCCAGCCACATGACGACTGCGCCAAGGAAGGCGCCGAGCAATTCCCCGCCGAAGTAGGTCAGTGTCGAGCCGAAGTCGACCTTGACCCCGGGAGCGTACTCCGCCTTGCCGTTGAGCAAAAAGCCGAGAGTGACGGCCGGGTTCAGATGCGAGCCGGACCTGGAGGCCACATAGACACCCGAGAAAACGGCGATACCCCATCCCCACGTGACCATCAGGAACCCGCCGTTGTTGCCCTTCGTGCCCTTGAGTGCAACGTTTGCCACTACGCCACAGCCCAACAGGGTCAGCATCCCGGTTCCGAATACTTCGGACAGGAAAACAATTCCAAGAGACATCATTGACTCCTCTATTTTCTGTTGTCGGCCCTTCGCGAGTTTGAAAGGCCGTTGGGCCGGCAGCATGTCGGCGCCGCCGGCCAGCCACTGCGCCGGCCGCCAGGGCGGACCGCGCAGTGCTTGCACCCGGGTGTCCCTGCCCGGGCACGCAAGTCGTGTCAGGCGACCAGGCTGTGGACCCGGACGCCGTGGAACCGCTGGAGCACCTCCTGGGCGTGGGCGATTTCTGAGGCCCGTCTGGCGGCATCCCAGCCCAAGGGACCGGACAGGATGTCGGCAACCTCATTCAACAGTTCGCCGGTCACAAGTCCCCGGAAGGCCAGGGACGAGCGCCGTATCAGTACGTCAACCAGGTGCCCGATCTGCTCGTTCCGGGCCATGAACTCCAGTTCGCGGGTGCTGAGTTCGCGGGTGGAATGCAGGAGCCGGTCCGGGGCACCCTCCAGGAAGCCGATGACTTCCTCGGCGCGGGTCCCGTACCGGGTCAGCAGCCCGCTGACACGGGCGGCGTCACGGCCCGCCGACATGTGCGCCTTGATCCACCGCTGGACTCCGTCCTCGCTGTCCGGGAACCCCGCGCCGCCGCCGATCGGGAGCTTCGCCGTCGAGACCTTACGTTCCATGCCGAGTTCGGCGAGGACGTCGTTGCTCAGGTGCTCGGCGAGGGCCCGGAATGTGGTCCATTTACCGCCCACGAGGCTGAGCACGGCGGCGCCGGTCTGGCCTGTTTCGGCTGCGCGCCGCTCGATCCGGTAATCGCGGCTGACGAACCCGGGCTGGGTCGCGTCGTGCCTGGGCAGCGGGCGGACGCCGGAGAAGGTGTAGACGATCTGCCCGCGGTCCACGGCCACATCCGGGAACACGTGGCCGATCAGGTCGAAGAAGTAGTCGATTTCCGCTTCGGTGCAGACAGCGTCCTCTGCCATGTCGGCGTCGACGTCGGTGGTGCCGACGAGGACCCGGTCACCCATTGGGTAGATCAGTACGATCCGGCCATCCGTGTGCTCGAAGAAGATTTCGCGGCCTTTGCAGGCCTCGAGGAGCTCCGGGTGGTCCAGCACGATGTGCGAGCCCTTGGTCCCGCCCATGAAGGACGACGCCGCGCCCATCGCCTCGTTGGTCAGGTCCACCCAGGCGCCGGTTGTGTTCACGATGATGTCGGCCGTGAAATCGAAAACCCCGCCGGAGAGCTCATCACGGAGCGTGACGGTGCTGCCAGCGCCCGCGCCGCCTCCTTCGCCGTTCAGGGAGACGAGCGAAAGGTAGTTGCTGGCGCGTGCTTGCAGTCCGCCGGCCTTTTCGCCGTCCTGCAGGACATCAAGGGTCAGCCGCTCCGGGTTGTGCACCGAGGCATCGAAGTAGGTGGCGGCGTACTTGATGCCCGGGTGCAGCCGGGGCAGCTCGGCCAGTGCGCGCCTGCGGCCGCGGAACTGGTGGCGCGGCACGGTGCCGCCGTCGCGGGAGAAGAAATCGTACATGCTCAGGCCCAGTTTGATCAGGAAGGCCCCGCGCTCCTTGGGCTTGCCCTGCTGCTTGTGGGTCAGGAAGCGCAGCGGAGCGGCAAGGACACCGGAGAAGGTGCTGAAGATCGGAATGGTGGTCTGAAGGGGCTTCACGTAGTGCGGGGCAATGCGCAGGAGCCGGTTGCGCTCGACGACGGACTCCTGGACGAGGCGAAACTCACCGTTTTCCAGGTACCGGATGCCGCCGTGGATCATGTGCGAGGAGGCGCCGCTGGCGCCCTGGCAGAAGTCGCCGCGCTCCACGAGCGCTACGTCCACGCCCTGCAGCGCCAGGTCCCGGAAAGTACCCACGCCGTTGATGCCGCCGCCGATGATCAGCACCTGTGCATGCCGCCGCTCCTGCAGCCTCTGCACCGATGCCCGGTTACTCGCGGGTCCCGAGGTGGGAGATGAATCCTTCTGTCCCAAAACTGCTCCTTTGGGTCTGGTTCTGCGCGCCGCGCCCTGGGGCGCGGCGCCGTTCAACTCTATTGTTTGGAATAATGGAAAATGGAGTCAAGCACTATGCACAAACGTGCAGAACGGAATTGGGATGACGGCTTCTCGCCACTCCGACGCCCTCAGGGCGGCCCAGCTTTATTACCTGCAGGACCTGACCATGGACGCGATCGCCCGGGAACTCCGGACGTCCCGGTCCACCGTTTCGCGGCTGCTGTCCTCGGCACGCGAATCGGGTCTGGTGCAGATCCAGATCCGCAGTCCGCTGGACACGGGCCCCGAACTCGAAAGCATGATCCGGGCCGAGTACCGGGTGGATGTGCACGTGGTTCCCGTCGTGGACACGCTCAACGAGGCGGAAACACTGGACCGGGTGGCAATGCAGGCGGCCCGGACGATCGGGCCGCTGGTGGATTCCAACGCCATCATCGGCGTGGCGTGGGGCTCCACCCTGAGCGCCGTCAGCCGGCACCTGACCCGGAAGATCACCCACGACAGCGTGATCGTCCAGCTCAACGGCGCCGGCAATATGCAGACCACCGGCATCACCTACGCCTCGGACATCATGCGGCGGTTCGGCAGCGCCTACGGCGCCCGGGTTGAGCAGTTCCCCGTACCGGCGTTCTTCGACCATGCCGCAACCAAGAAGGCCATGTGGAATGAGCGCAGTGTTCAGCGCATCCTGGAACTGCAGGCCCGCATGAGCATCGCGATCTTCGGGGTGGGGTCGGTCGACGCCGATTACCCCAGCCACGTTTACGCCGGCGGCTACCTCGACGAAGACGACCTGAACATCCTGGCCACGTCCGACGTCGTGGGAGACGTCGCCACTGTTTTCTTCCGGGCGGACGGCTCCTCGGACGGCATCACACTTAACGAGCGCTCGACGGGGCCGGACCTCGCCCAGCTCCGCCAGGTCCGGCGGCGGATCTGCGTGGTCTCCGGCGCCTCCAAGATCAACGGCCTGCGCGGTGCGCTGGCGGCGGGCCTGGCCACCGACCTGATCCTTGACGAGGCCAGCGCCCGCCGGCTGGTGAGGTTTGACGGCCTGGCCTGAGCCGCCCCGCCGGAGCGGCGACCCGGAGAGCGGCCCCAGCTCCGGTCCGTGCCCCGGCTCCGGTCCGCACCCCGGCTCCGCCAGTGGGTAAAGTCATTGCTATGAGACTCTCCCCCCGGCTGACCCTGAACAACGGCGTGATGATCGACCGGTTGGGGTTCGGGCTCTACAAGGTGCCCCCGGCTGACGCGGCGGACCTCGTGACCATGGCGGTCGAAGCCGGCTACCGGCACTTCGACACGGCGGCCATGTACGGCAATGAGACGGCCGTGGGCAAAGGCATCGGCGCTTTGTCCGGATTCCAAGGCACCGGCGGGGAACGCGGAGAGTCCGCCCCGTACGTGTCCCGCCAGGATCTGTTCGTTACCACCAAGGTCTGGAATGACGACCAAGGCTACGACGCCACGATGCGCGCCTTCGATACCTCCATTTCCAACCTTGGCATGGAGTACATCGACCTTTACCTGATCCACTGGCCTTGCGCGAAGCGCGGCCTGTTCACCGAGAGCTACCGGGCCCTCCAAACGCTGTACCGCGAGGGGAAAGTCCGCGCCATCGGCGTCTCCAACTTCCAGCCGCAACACCTGGACCGGCTGCTGCAAACGGCCGAAGTGGTTCCGGCCGTCAACCAGATCGAGCTCCACCCCTGGCTCCAGCAGGCCGAACTGCGTCTCAAGCATGAAGAACTTGGCATCCGCACTGAGGCGTGGAGTCCTCTTGGCCGCGGCCAGGTCCTGAAGGATCCAGTGATCCTGGCCCTTGCGGCCGAGCACGACCGGACGCCGGCGCAAATCATCCTCCGGTGGCACCTGCAGCTCGGTAACATCGCCATTCCGAAGGCCAGCTCTTCGGGCCGGATCCGCGAGAACCACGATGTGTTCGGATTTGAACTGTCCGCCCTGGACATGACCGAAATCGCTGCCCTCGAGCGCGGTTTCCGCACCGGCTCCCACCCCGACAACGTCAACTAGGCTTCGACCGAATGGAACAAGTGCACACCGAGTCCTCCCCCACGCCCCTGTTCAGCGATGACCTCGAGGCCCGCACCCGGGCCGCAGAGGTGGACCTGGACGGCGTCCGCGTTGCCTACTGGAACTACGAGCCCGTCCGCGTGACCCCGGAAACCCGGACGGTCCTGGTCGTGCACGGCTTCCGCGGGGACCACCACGGCCTCCTCCGGGTGGCCGACCAGCTGCCCGAGATGCGCCTCATCATGCCGGACCTGCCCGGGTTTGGCAGTTCCGCCGCCTTCACGGCTGCCGAGCACAGCGTGGCAGGCTACGTCCGCTTTGTCACCGACTTCATGGCCGCGCTGGGCCTTGGACCGGACACGGTCCTGCTGGGCCATTCCTTCGGCTCGATCGTGGCAAGCCATTTCGTCGCGGCCCACCCCGGCGCGGTCGCCGGGCTCATCCTGATCAACCCCATCGCCTCCCCCGCCCTGGAAGGACCCAAGGGACTGATGACCCGGCTCGCTGTGCTGTACTACGAGGCCGCCGCGCGTCTGCCCCGGAGCGTAGGTCAGGCCCTGCTGCGCAGCCAGCTGATCGTCCGGGTCATGAGCGAGGCCATGGCCAAGACCCGGGACAAGGAACTCCGCCGCTTCGTCCATGCCCAGCACAGCTCCTACTTCTCGGCCTTCGCGGACCGGGAAAGCCTGCTGGAGGCGTTCAAGGCCTCTGTTGGCAGCAACGTATCCGAGGTGGCAGCCGGGCTTAAGCTCCCAGTGCTCCTGATCGCGGGCGAAAAGGACGAGATCGCCACCCTGCCGGACCAGCATAAACTCCTGGCCCTCCTGCCGGACGGGACCCTGGACGTCATCCCCGGCGTCGGACACCTGATCCACTACGAGACCCCGGAGCCCGCCGCCCGCTTCATCCGACGCTTCCTGAAGGACAACGCCGCGTGAAAATTCTTATCGATGCCCGCTTCACCCGGGTGGACCACCACGACGGCATCAGCCGGTATGGTTCCAGCCTCATCGCGGCCGCGGCCAAGATTGCAGACGTCTCGATGCTGATCAGCGACCCGCGGCAGCTGGCCCTCCTGCCTGATGTGCCATACACCCTGATCAACAGCCCGCTGTCCCCGTCCGAGCTTCTCGTGGCCGCCAAGGTCAACCGGCTCGGCGCCGACGTCGTGGTGTGCCCCATGCAGACCATGGGCAGCTGGGGCCGGAAGTACGCCCTGGTACTGACCCTGCACGACCTCATTTACTACGAGCACCCGGCCCCTCCCGGATTCCTGCCGGCCCCGGTCCGTGTCCTCTGGCGCCTCTACCACAAGGCCTTCTGGCCCCAGCGGCTCCTGCTGAACCGGGCCGACGTCGTCGCGACCATCAGCTCCACCACCGCGGCCCTGATCGCCAAGTACCGGCTCACGAAGCGTCCCGTCAGGATCGTGGGCAACGCCCCGCAGCACGGCCACACGCCCCGGGACCCCGGTGCCGGAGCGGACAAGACGTTGCTCTACATGGGGTCCTTCATGCCGTACAAGAACGTGGAGACCATGATCCGGGGCATGGCGGAGTTGCCGGACATGACCCTGCACCTGCTGAGCCGCATCACCCCGCAGCGCCGCGCCGAGCTCGAGGCCCTGGCTCCGGCGGGCGCGAATATCGTGTTCCACAACGGCGTGACCGACGCCGAATACGAGGCCATGCTGGCACGCACCACGGCCCTGATCAGCCTCTCCCGGGCCGAAGGCTACGGATTGCCCCTCGTGGAGGCCATGTCCCACGGCACCCCGGTGATCGCCAGCGACATCCCAATTTTCCGGGAGGTGGGCAAGGACGCCGTCGGCTATGTGCATGCGGACTCGCCGGCCGGATTCGCTGCGGCCGTGCGGCAGCTGGAGGATCCTGAGGTGTGGAAGGCCCGCTCCCGGCGATCCGTGGAACGCGCCGCGGATTTCAGCTGGGACGAATCCGCGCGCAGGCTCGTGGAAGTCGCCGGGGAAGCCGTCACGCTCCGGAGCCGGAACAAGCGCTAGAGCCCGGCGCCGGCGTCACCGCGCTCAGGCCACCGCGCTCGGGCCACCGCACGGAGTTTTCCCGCCATTGCGACCGCGACGCCGGGACGCCGGGACGCGCCGGCATTTAAGGCAGACACGCGCCGGCAGAAGCCGGCAAAGGTGGGGAAACCCGGGGGCTCTCGCCGGGCTTAGAGGACGTCGACCCCGTCAAGCCGCAGCTGGACGGGGTCATCCGTGCGCTTGGCGGCGGCCGCAGCCTTGACAGCACGCATCGCGGTGGTGGCGGCAGCGGCCTGGGCGTACGGGATGAACAACAGGGTCCGGACGTCCTCACCGGATTCCCGCGCGCCCGGTCTGGCGCCGGACGCTGCCCCGCTGGGCGTGGCCCCGCCGGGCGCGGCACCCGGCGTCCCGGAGGGCGGCCCGGCCATCACGAGGGGCGCGGGGCCGGCGGTCCTGAGCACGGTTCCCTGCGCGGCCATCCGTTCTTCGACGGCCCGGGTGAAGTGCCCGACGGCGGTGCGGCCGCCGGTGATGGAGGCGATCCGTACGGCGGGCGGCAGGTGAAGTTCCTGCCGCAGCGCCAGCTCACGCCGGGCGTAGCCGGACGGATCCCACCGCAGCAGGGCCCCGATCCCGGCAGCGTCATCCGCGGTGATGACCACCAGCCCGCCTTCCGGCGCCGGTCGCACGAGGGCTGCCGCATTGAACCAGCGGCGCACGGCGTCCTCCCCGGCGCGCAGGTTCTCGCGCCGCAGCAGGGAATCGCCGTCGAGCAGCAGGGCTGCTGCGTAACCTCCGGCGGCGACCGGCTCGGCCCCGACAGTGGCCACCACGAGGGCCTTCGTGTCGGGAACGGTGGCTTTGACCTGGTCACCGGAGGAGGTGATGACCGGCTTTCCGGGGAAGGCACGGCCGAGCTCCTCGGCCGTGCGGAGGGCTCCGGCGGCTCCGCGGCGGAGCCGGGTGCCGTTGCAGGTGGTGCACCGCCACGCCTGGGCCGGCGCCGAGCACCAGCGGCATTGCGGCACGGCCGAACTTCCGCTGGCCCCGGCGATCGCCAGGGGGCCGCTGCAGGCGGCGCAGCGTGCCGGTTCACGGCACGTTTCGCACGCCAGTGACGGTGCGTAGCCGGCCCGGGCCACCTGCACCAAGACCGGTCCGCGTTCCAGGCCGTCCTTTGCGGCACGCCAGGCAGCCCCGGGCAGCCGGGCGATGCGGGCGAGGGGATCATGCTCGAGTTCGAATCTGTCCGCCGTGTTGAGCACCCGCGGGACCGTCCGCCGCACCACGGTGCGCTCTGCCTCCACCGGCCATGCCCAGCCGGATTCGACGAGCCGTTCCGTTTCGGTACTTCGGGAGTGGGCCGCCAACAGGCAGGCAGCCCCTTCCTGGCCTGCGCGCAGCAGCAGCACCTCGCGGGAGTGCGCGTACGGCGAACGCTGCTCGATGTGGAGGTCGTCGCCGTCGTCCCAGCAGACCACGAGCCCCAGGTTATGGACCGGCGCGTAGGCCGCGGACCGGGTGCCCACGGCGACCCCGGCGGCGCCGCTGAGGATGCGCAGGAAGCTCCGGTACCGCGGGGTCTGGCCGTCGTCGGCGGTGAGCCGTGCGACGTCGCCCGCGGGGAGCAACTCCAGGAGCGCGGCCTCCACGCGGTCCAGGTCCCGGTAGTCGGGGACGACGACGACGGCGCCCCGGCCGGACAGGCGGACCGCAGCCACGGCCTCCGCGATCAGTCTCGGCCAGCCGCCCGGGCCGAAGCCCTGCAGCGCGTTCAGCACGGCACGGGGTGACTCCCCGGAGCCCAGGTGCTGGAGGAACGCCGGCCCGTTGCGGTAGGAGGACCAGTGGGAGGCTTGCAGCCCCGACGGAACCGTGGCCCCTGGCTCCTCGCCGGCCGCGAACAACGCCGCGTCCAGCCGCCCGCCGGGAGCGAACTCCTTCTCCAGTTTGGCCATCCGGGGCGGAACGGCGACACGCAGGACGTCGCTGACCGTTCCCGCGTAGCGCGCAGCGACCCGGCCGGCCAGTTCGGCGACGGCGGGCGTCAGCACCGGCGCGGGCGAAACCACCTTGTGCAGCGGCACCAGGGTGTGGCCGGCGTCGGATTCCGCGCTCCGCTCGAGCACGTATCCCGCCAGTTCCTGGCCGTTGAACTTCACCTTGACCCGGACGCCCGGTTGCGCCTCCGCGTCGAGGGTGGCCGGAACGCTGTAGTCGAAAGGCCGGTCCAGATGCGGGAGGGACGATTCGAGCAGCACCCTTGCCACGGGCCGATCGGCGGCGAGGACCGGACCGGAGGCGGCTGCGGGCGCCGACGGAAAGCCCTGGAGCAAGGACAGCTGGAAGGGTTCATCCGGCACCGTCGCACCGCCGCGGACTTTCGTCATCGCTCCTACCTCCGTTCAACTCCAGCCGGGCCACGGCAAACAAGAAACGAACAACAACCCAGCACCGACGACGACCCGAAAATGGGAAGCCAGGCCGCCGGAATGGCGGCCTGGCTTCAGCACATCACATGCCAGTGACATTTTGCGCACCGACAATGGGGGTCAGGCTCGTGAATCAGGCGTTGAAGAAAGCCTTCAGGTCATCGACCCGGTCCAGGCGCTCCCACGTGAAGTCGGGATCTTCGCGGCCGAAGTGCCCGTGGGCGGCGGTCTTGGCGTAGATCGGGCGCTTGAGGTCCAGGGCGTCGATGATGGCGCGGGGGCGCAGGTCAAAGATTTCGGCGATGGCGGCGCTGATCCGGGCAGGATCCACAGTCTCGGTGCCGAAGGTTTCCACGTAGGTTCCCACCGGGCGCGCCTGGCCGATGGCGTATGCGATCTGGATTTCAGCGCGCTTTGCGAGCCCGGCGGCCACTACGTTCTTGGCGACCCAGCGCATCGCGTAGGCAGCGGAGCGGTCCACCTTCGACGGGTCCTTGCCGGAGAAGGCCCCGCCGCCGTGGCGGGCCATGCCGCCGTAGGTGTCGACGATGATCTTGCGGCCGGTGAGGCCGGCGTCGCCGACCGGGCCGCCGATGACAAAAGCACCGGCCGGGTTCAGGATGTTCCGGGCCCGCGAGATGTCCAGGTTGGACAGCGCCATGACGGGATCCACGACGTACTCCGCGAGGTCGGCCCGGAGCTGGTCGAGGCTGGCGCCTTCGGCGTGCTGGCTGGAGATGACGACGGTCTCGACCGAGACCGGGCGGTCGCCGTCGTAGCCCACAGTGACCTGGGTCTTGCCGTCAGGGCGCAGGTAGGGCAGCTGGCCGTTCTTTCGGACCTCGGTGAGGCGCTCGGAGAGCCTGTGTGCGAGCCAGATCGGGACGGGCATGTAGGAGGGGGTTTCGTCGCTGGCGTAGCCGAACATGAGGCCCTGGTCTCCGGCACCCTGGAGGTCGTAGTCGTCTTCCTGGCGTCCTTCCCGGGCTTCCAGGGAGTTGAACACGCCGCCGGCGATGTCGTTGGACTGCTGCCCGATCGAGACGGATACACCGCAGCGGGCGCCGTCGAAGCCGTTGGCCGAGGAGTCGTAGCCGATGCCGAGGATGGTCTCCCGGACGATCTGGGGGATCTCGACGTAGGCGTCCGTGGTGACCTCGCCGGCCACGTGGACCAGGCCGGTGGTGGCCAGCGTCTCGACGGCGACCCGGGACTCGGGGTCCTTGGCCAGCAGGGCGTCGAGGATCGCATCGCTGATCTGGTCGCAGATCTTGTCGGGGTGCCCTTCGGTCACCGACTCAGACGTGAACAGCCGGAGCGAGGCGGGCGTGGACCCGTGGAAGTCAGGAATGTGCAGCGGTAAAGTCACTCAACTACCTTACTGGTTGGAAAACGGACGTCCGGCGGCGTGTGTCCCCATGCTAAGGAGACGTTGGTTACGCCGGCTCAAGCCGGCGGAACAACCCGGCTCAACTCGGCGCTGACCCGGTCAATCACGGCAGCCGCAACATCGGATTTGGAACCCGACGCCTCCTGGGGTTCGGAGCCGGAGCGGGAAAGGATGACTACGGCGTTGGTGTCCTCGCCGAAGACCTTGTCCTGGCCCACATGGTTGACCACCAGCAGGTCGCAGGCCTTGCGGCGCAGCTTGGCCTCGGCGTACTCCAGTACATCACCTTCGGCGTCGCCCGTTTCCGCGGCGAAGCCGACGATGAGCTGATCGCGGGAAGCCGCGTCGCGGACCTCGACGAGTTCCTGCAGGATGTCAGGGTTGCGCACCAGGGCAATGACCGGATTGGCGCCGTCGTCGCGCTTCTTGATCTTGGTGCCCGAGACGTCGGCGGGACGGAAGTCCGCCACGGCGGCCGCCATGATCACGACGTCGGAATCCGCGGCAGCGTGCAACGCCGCTTTCCGCAATTCCAGGGCTGTCTCGACTTTGACGATCTCGACGCCCTCCGGCGCCGGAACCTCCATATGGGCGGCCAGCAGCCGGACCCTGGCGCCGGCGTTGCGGGCGGCAATGGCGAGTGCCACGCCCTGCTTGCCGGAGGACCGGTTGCCCAGGAAGCGGACGGGGTCCAGCGGTTCGCGGGTGCCGCCGGCGCTGATGGTCACAGTCAGCCCGGCCAACGGGCGGGCTGCCGACGGCTCTGCCGACGCAGGATACGGCAGATCCGACGGCGGAGCGGCGGGCGCGTCCGGCACGGCCGGCGCACCCGGCAACCCAGGGGCCGACAACCGGGCGGACTGCGCACCAGCCTGCGCACCGGCCAGCGCCAGCGCAGCCTCGAAGATGGCCTGGGGCTCGGGCAGCCGGCCGGGGCCGGAGTCCGCCCCGGTCAGCCTGCCGCTGGCAGGCTCCAGCACGGTGACGCCGCGGCTGCGCAGGGTTTCGACGTTGGCCTGGGTTGCCGGGTGCTGCCACATTTCGGTGTGCATGGCCGGGGCCATGAGGACCGGGCAGTCCCCAGCCATCAGCAGGGTGTTGGTCAGGAGGTCATCCGCCTGGCCGGACGACGCGCGGGCCAAGAGGTCGGCAGTGGCCGGAGCCACGACAATCAGCTCCGCCTCGTGGCCGAGCCGGACGTGGTTAACCGTGGGGACCGCGTCGAAGACGGTGCTGCTGACCGGGTGGCCGGACAGGGCTTCCCACGTCGCGACACCGACGAAACGCGTTGCCGCCTCCGTGGGGATGACCGTGACGTCATGGCCGGCTTCAGTAAAAAGCCGGAGGAGCGACGCCACCTTGTAGGCGGCTATCCCTCCCCCGACTCCGAGGACTATGCGCACGTGACCTCCGTCAACAGGCAGTCTATGTATTTTGCCGTTACTACTCTGCAGGTTCGATCGGCGTGGAAACGAGCTTGCCTTCGTTGATCTCCCGCAACGCGATCGACAACGACTTCTCGTTCAGCTTCGTGTCGACCAGCGGGCCGACGTACTCGAACAGGCCCTCGTGCAGCTGGGCGTAGTAGGCGTTGATCTGGCGTGCGCGCTTGGCACCGAAAATCACCAGGCCGTACTTCGAGTCGGCAGCCTTCAGCAGCTCGTCGATCGGCGGGTTGATGATGCCTTCAAGGTTCGTGGACACGAATTCTCCAAATTCTAACGGGCCGATACGTCCCGTCGCCTAGCGCGGGTTCGGGGTCAGCCCCATGAGTGAAACAAGCTCGTCCGCTGCCCGACGAACGTCATCATTGATGACGGTGTGGTCAAACTCCGGTTCAGCGGCAAGTTCTAGTTTAGCGGTTTCCAGCCTCTGCTGCTGTTCTTCGGCCGTTTCCGTGCCGCGGCCGACCAGCCGGCGGACCATTTCGTCCCAGCTGGGGGGCGCGAGGAACACGAACTGGGCATCGGGGACGGCCTTCTTGACCTGCCGGGCGCCCTGCAGATCGATTTCCAGGAGCACGGAACGGCCCTCGGCGATCGCCGCGTTCACGGTGCTGCGGAGGGTGCCGTAGCGGTTGCGGCCGTGGACGAACGCCCATTCGAGGAGTTCGCCGTCTTCGACGAGCGAATCGAATTCCTCGGGCGACTTGAAGAAGTAGTGGATCCCGTCCTGCTCACCCGGCCGCGGCGGGCGCGTCGTCGCCGACACGGAGAGCCACACGCCGGGATAGTTGTCCCGGATGTAGGTGGACACGGTGCCTTTGCCAACAGCCGTCGGGCCGGCGAGGACTGTCAGTCCCGGTTTCTTGCTCACATATTCCTTTGGGCGGTGTTCGGGGATCAGCCCGGCGGAGCGGGCTGTTTGTCGTCTACAAAATCTACCAGCGCCCGGCGCTGGTGGATTCCCAGCCCGCGTACCCGCCGGGACTGCGCGATGCCGAGCTGTCCCATGATCGCCGCGGCACGGACCCGCCCGATACCCGGCAGGGCCTCCAGCATCTCCACGACCCTCATCCGGGCGATGGCATCATCGGATGCTCCGGAGCTGAGGACCTGGGCGATCGTCGTCTGGCCGGATTTCAGCCGTTCCTTGGCCGCGGCCCGGGTGGCCCTGGCCGCAGCGGCCTTGCGCAAGGCGTCGGCACGCTGCTGCGGAGTGAGGGGTTGCAAGCTCACTGAAGTCCTCCCTGCCTGGTCAGACGGGCCGTCCGGGCCGGCCAGTCAGCCGGGCCGTTCACACCGGTCCGTCAGACAGCCCCCGCGCCGTTGCCGTGTCCTGAACCTACCGTCTCGGAGCGGCAGAAATCAATGGACAACTGCCGGACGCCGGCGGCGGGCACAGCGCGGACAGGACAGCTAGGCGGCCAACAGTTCGTCAAGGGTCCGGCGGGCCGCGTCGTGGAGCGCCCGGATTTCCGGTCCGGCCCCAAGGATGTCCCGGCTGGAGGTGCCCAGGACCTGGGGGTAGGCCGATCCGAAGGTGCGCCGCAGGTCCGCGGCGGTCGCGCCCTGGGCGCCCAGCCCGGGGGCCAGGATCGGTCCGCGCACCGCCGCCAGATCCACATCAAGTTCGGTGAGGGCCGAACCGACCGTGGCCCCGACAACGAGCCCGACCGAGCCCAGCGCCCCCGTGTACCGGCGGTTCTCTGCAGCCGCGGCCTGCACGATGCGACGGGCTACGGAGTCCGCCCCGCCAACGTGCTGCACGGAGGCGCCCTCGGGGTTGGAGGTCAACGCCAGCACGAACACGCCGCGCCCGGACTGGGCCGCGAGGTCCAGGCCGGGACGCAGCGACTCGAAGCCCAGGTACGGACTCAGGGTCACGGAATCCGCGGCCAATGCCGAGCCGTCCCGGAGCCAGGCGTCGGCGTAGGCGGCCATGGTGGAGCCGATATCGCCGCGCTTGGCGTCCGCGATGGTCAGGACGGAAATCTCCGCCGCCACGGCCAGCGTGCGCTCCAGGACGGCAATCCCGGCAGAGCCATGCCGCTCATAGAGCGCCACTTGCGGCTTCACCGCCGCGGCGAGCGAGCCGACAGCCTCCAGGACGGTCAGCGAGAACCGTTCCAGCCCGGCGACGTCGTCGCCCAGGCCCCAATGCTGCAGCAGCGCCGGATGCGGATCGATGCCGACGCACAGCGGACCGCGGACCGCCATGGCCCGGCCCAGCCGGGAGCCGAAGGGCTCCCGGCTGGCCGTATCAGCGGTGGGAGCCTCAGGCATGCGTGTGAGCGTTCTGCGAGGCCGCGTTCTGCGAGGCCGCGTTCTGCGAGGCCGCGAGGGCCGCCGCGTGCTCCTGCAGGCTCGTGACGGACCATTCGTAGGTGCGCAGCGCCTCGATGGCCTGGACGGCGGCGTTGAATTCGGCCACCGTGGTGATGCACGGAATGCCGATCGACGTCGCGGCGGCGCGCAGCTCGTAGCCGTCGCTGCGGGCTTCGCCGCCGGAGGGCGTGTTGAAGACCATGTCGATCTCGCCCGCCACGATCAGGTCCGCGATGGTTCCCTCGCCTTCGGCGCTGGAGCCTTCGGCGACCTTCCGGACCGGGGTGGCCTGGATGCCGTTGCGGCGCAGGACGTCGGCCGTGCCGCCCGTGGAGACGATCTCGAAGCCGAGGTCGGAGAGCCGCTTGACGCCCATGATTACCGAACGCTTGTCCCTGTTCGCGACCGAGACGAAGACCTTGCCTTCGGTAGGCAGGGCGTTGTTGGCCGCTGCCTGGCTCTTGGCGAAGGCCGTGTCGAAGTGCTTGTCGATGCCCATGACCTCACCCGTGGACCGCATTTCCGGGCCGAGGAGTGAGTCGACGACCTTGCCTTCCGGGGTGCGGAAGCGGCTGAACGGCAGCACGGCCTCCTTGACCGAGACCGGCGCGTCCAGCGGGAGCGTGGAGCCGTCGCCGGTTTCCGGCAGAATCTTGTAGGCCGTGCGGAGCTGGTTGATGGTGACGCCCGTGCCGATCAGGGCGGCCGCCTTCGCCATCTGGACGCCCGTGGCCTTGGAGACGAACGGCACGGTCCGTGAGGCCCGGGGGTTGGCTTCGAGCACGTAGAGCACGTCGGAGGCGAGGGCGAACTGGATGTTGATCAGCCCGCGGACCCCGACGCCCTCGGCGATGGCGAGGGTGGCGGTCCGGACACGGTCCAGCACGTTGTTGCCCAGGGTGATGGGCGGCAGGACGCAGGCCGAGTCGCCGGAGTGGATGCCCGCCTCCTCGATGTGCTCCATGATGCCGCCCAGGTACATGTCCGTGCCGTCGTAGAGGGCGTCGACGTCGATCTCGACGGCGTCCTCGAGGAACCGGTCGATCAGGACCGGGTGCTCCGGGGTGATCTCGGTGGCGTTGGCGATGTAGCGGGAGAGGTTCGGCTCGTCGTAGACGATCTCCATGCCGCGGCCGCCCAAGACATAGGACGGGCGGACCAGCACGGGATAGCCGATCTCGTCGGCAATCTTCTTCGCGTCTTCGAAGGACACTGCGGTGCCGTTCTTGGGCGCGATGAGCCCGGCCTTGTCGAGGACCTGGGAGAAGGCCCCGCGGTGTTCGGCGAGGTCGATCGCCTCGGGCGAGGTGCCCAGGATGGGCACACCGGCGTCAGCGAGCTGCTGGGCGAGCTTGAGCGGGGTCTGGCCGCCCAGCTGGACGAACACGCCCATCACGCCGCCGGTGCGCTCCTCGGCCGCGATGACCTCAAGGACGTCCTCCAGGGTCAGCGGCTCGAAGTACAGGCGGGTGGAGACGTCGTAGTCGGTGGAGACGGTTTCCGGGTTGCAGTTGACCATCACTGTCTCGTAGCCGGCTTTGCGCAGGGCCATGGATGCGTGGACGCAGGAGTAGTCGAACTCGATGCCCTGGCCGATCCGGTTGGGCCCGGAGCCCAGGATGATGATGGACGGTTTGGCGTGCAGCGCCACCTCGTCCTCCTCGTCATAGGAGGAGTAGTGGTACGGCGTGTACGCGGCGAATTCAGCGGCGCAGGTGTCCACGGTCTTGTACACGGGGCGGATGCCGAGGGCCTGCCGGACGCCGCGGACGACGTCCTCGGAGTTGTGCGTCAGGGCGCCGATCTGCTCGTCGGAGAAGCCGTGGCGCTTGGCGCGCTGCAGCATGTCCGGGGTCAGCGCGCTGGCCTTTCGGATTTCGACGGAGATCTCGTTGAGCAGCTGAAGCTGGTCCAGGTACCAGGGGTCGATCTTGGTGGCTTCGAAGAGCTGCTCCACGGTGGCGCCGCCGAGCAGGGCGCGCTGGACCTGGTGCAGGCGTTCGGTGGTGGGCCGTTTGGACTTTTCGATCAGTTCCGGGACTTCCCATTCCGGGACGTGGCTGAAGTCCAGCTGGGAGCCCTTCTGCTCCAGGGACCGCAGCGCCTTCTGCAGCGCCTCGGTGAAGTTCCGGCCCATGGCCATGGCCTCGCCCACCGATTTCATGGTGGTCGTCAGCGTGGGGTCCGCGGCCGGGAACTTCTCGAACGCGAAGCGCGGGACCTTCACGACGACGTAGTCGAGGGTCGGTTCGAAGGACGCCGGGGTCTTCTGGGTGATGTCGTTCGGGATCTCATCCAGGGTGTAGCCGAGGGAGAGCTTGGTGGCGATCTTGGCGATGGCGAAGCCGGTGGCCTTGGAGGCCAGGGCGGAGGAACGGGACACGCGCGGGTTCATCTCGATGACAACGACGCGTCCGGTGTCCGGTTCGACGGCGAACTGGATGTTGCAGCCGCCGGTGTCGACGCCGACCTCGCGGATAACGGCGATGGAAATATCGCGCAGCCGCTGGTATTCGCGGTCCGTGAGGGTCAGCGCCGGGGCGACGGTGATGGAGTCACCGGTGTGGACGCCGACGGGATCGAAGTTCTCGATGGAGCACACGACCACGACGTTGTCGTTCTTGTCGCGCATCATCTCAAGCTCGTATTCCTTCCAGCCCAGGATGCTCTCTTCGAGCAGCACTTCGGACGTGGGGCTGTACTGCAGGCCCTGGCCGACGATCCGGCGGAGGTCGTTCTCGTCGTACGCCAGGCCCGAGCCGAGGCCGCCCATCGTGAAGGAGGGCCGGACCACCATGGGGTAGCCCAGGTCCTCGGCCGCGGTGAGGGCTTCGGCCATGGTGTGGATGATGTGGCTGCGGGCCGACTCGGCGCCGCAACGCTCCACGACGCCCTTGAACTTCTCGCGGTCCTCGCCAAGCTCGATCGCGGCGATATTGGCACCGATCAGCTCGACGTTGTACTTCTCCAGCACACCGTTCTTGTCCAGCGCGATGGCGGTGTTGAGCGCGGTCTGGCCGCCCAGGGTGGGCAGGAGGGCGTCGGGCCGCTCCTTGGCGATGATTTTCTCCACCACCTCGGGCGTGATCGGCTCCACATAGGTGGCATCGGCGAACTCGGGGTCCGTCATGATGGTGGCCGGGTTGGAGTTCACGAGGATGACCCGCAGGCCTTCCTCCTTGAGGACGCGCAGAGCCTGGGTGCCGGAGTAGTCGAATTCGGCAGCCTGGCCGATCACGATCGGGCCGGACCCGATGACCATGACGCTCTTGAGGTCAGTTCTCTTGGGCATTACTTCTTGTCCTCAGTCTTGGAATCGGTGGAAGTCTTGGCATCGGCCGCCGGGGCAGCGGAAGACGCCGCCGTGCCGGCGCCGGCCATCAGCTCGATGAAGCGGTCAAAGAGGTACGCGGCATCGTGCGGGCCGGCCGCGGCTTCGGGATGGTACTGCACCGAGAAGGCCGGGATGTCGAGGCAGGACAGTCCTTCCACGACGTCGTCGTTGAGGCTCACGTGGCTGACCTCGACACGGCCGTACCGTTCCTCGGGGGCCCGGGTGGCACCGTTGAGCGGCGCGTCGACGGCGAAGCCGTGGTTCTGGGAGGTGATCTCCACTTTGCCGGTGCGGCGGTCCATCACGGGCTGGTTGAGTCCACGGTGGCCGTAGCGCAGCTTGTAGGTTCCGAAGCCGAGGGCGCGGCCCAGGATCTGGTTGCCGAAGCAGATGCCGAAGTACGGGATCTTCTCATCGAGCACCGAGCGCAGCAGCGCCACCTGGTTGTCCGCAGTGGCCGGGTCTCCGGGTCCGTTGGACATGAAGACGCCGTCCGGGTTGACAGCCTTGACGTCGGCCAGCGTGGCCGTGGCCGGAAGCACGTGCACGCGGACGCCGCGCTCGGCGAAGCGGACCGGAGTCATCCGCTTGATGCCGAGATCGATCGCGGCGATGCTGAACCGGGGTTCGCCGTCCCAGCCGAAGTCCTTGGGCTCCACCGTGTAGGCGGTGTCCACGCTGACTTCCTCGGCCAGCCGGGAGCCCTCCATCGGCGCGCTGGCGAGCACGGCGTCGAGGAGTTCCTTGTCGGTGGCGCGGGCGGCGTCCCCGGAGAAGATGCCGGCGCGCATGGTCTTGTGTTCGCGCAGGTGGCGGGTGATGGCCCGGGTGTCGACGCCCTGGATGCCGACGATCCCCTGCTCGACAAGCTCGTCGTCGAGGGATCGCTCGGAGCGCCAGTTGGAGGGCCGGCGGGCGGCGTCACGGACGATATAGCCGGCGACCCAGATGCGCCGGGATTCGGCGTCGTCCTTGTTCACGCCGGTGTTGCCGATGTGCGGGGCGGTCTGGACCACGAGCTGGCGGGCGTAGGAGGGATCGGTGATGGTCTCCTGGTAGCCGGTCATGCCGGTGGCGAAGACCGCCTCCCCCAGGGCCGTTCCGGTGGCGCCGTAGCTGGCGCCGCGGAAGATCCGTCCGTCCTCGAGCACTAGTGCTGCGGGGGTGGATGCTGGTGCGTTCTTTGTCACTTCGGTGTTCACTACGGCGTCTTTCACTTCGTGGGATTCGCTCACTTCGTTACTTTCCACTATCGGCATTGGCCTGGGGGGCCGCGGAGATCAATTCTTGCAGGGCGTTGAGGAGGGTTGTCTTGTCCTCAGCGCGCCGGGTACGGAACCCGGTGTCCAGTTCGCGGGAGCCGAGCATCCAGCTGACCACGAGCAGCCCGTCCTTTTCGACGAATTTTCCGGCCATGCCGCTTTCCAGGCGCACTCTGGTGAGCCGTGCGGCCGGGATGTAGACCGGGCCGGCGCCGGCGCGGTTGAAGAGCACCCCTTCGGGGTGGACGCTGAGTTCGGCGTTGGTGCGGATGCCAAGGTTGTGGACGGCGATCCGGTCCAGCCAGTCACCGGCACTGGTGGACGTGACGTACTGGCCGTCAGCCACGGCCAGCGGGGCGGCCAGCTCCGCTGGGGCCTCCGGCAAGGCCTCAACGTCGGACTGGCGGCGCAGCCGGCTCCGCCAGCCGAGGCCGAGCAGGACGACGACCACTGCGGCGAGGGCCACCATGAGCAGTACGGGGAGGAGCCTGTCCATCAGTTCCGGCCCGCCCCTGCGGGATCGGGGGTCCCGGACGCCCAGCGGTAGGGGCTGTTGAGCTTACCGTCTAGGACGGTGGGATGACCCTTGAAGAACGTGGCCACCACCTTACCGGGCAGTTCCCGGCCGGCGAACGGAGAGTTTCTGCCCATGGTTGCCATCTTAGAAGGGTCCGCCGTCCAGCGCGCAGCCGGGTCCACGAGTATGACGTTGGCCGGTTCGCCGGCGTCAAGCGGGCGGCCCTGGTCTTCGACCCGGCCGATCGCGGCCGGCGCGCTCGAGGTGACGCGGGCGAAATCAGCCCAGGTCATCAGACCGGTTTCGATCATGGTGTGCTGGACCACCGAGAGCGCGGTTTCCAGCCCGGTCATGCCCATGGCTGCCTGCGCCCACTCGCATTCCTTGTGTTCACTCGGGTGCGGGGCGTGGTCGGTGCCGACGACGTCGATCGTGCCGTCAGCCAGGGCGGCGCGCAGGGCCTGGACATCGGCGTCGGTGCGCAGCGGCGGGTTGACTTTGTAGACGGGGTCGTAGCTGCGGGCGAGTTCGTCCGTGAGCCAGAGGTGGTGGGGCGTGACTTCGGCCGTGACGTTTACCCCGCGGGACTTGGCCCAGCGGATGATCTCCACGGATCCTGCGGTGGAGACGTGGCAGACGTGGAGCCGGGAGCCGACATGCTGGGCAAGCAGTACGTCGCGGGCGATGATGCTTTCCTCGGCGACGGCCGGCCAGCCGGTGAGGCCGAGCACGGCGGAGACCTCCCCCTCGTTCATCTGGGCGCCGGCGGTGAGGCGGGGCTCCTGGGCATGCTGGGCGACGACGCCGTCGAACGCCTTGACGTATTCGAGGGCGCGGCGCATCAGCACGGGGTCGTGCACGCAGATGCCGTCGTCTGAAAAGACGCGGACCCGGGCGCGGGAGTCGGCCATGGCGCCGAGTTCGGCCAACTGCTCCCCCGCGAGGCCCACGGTGACGGCGCCGACGGGCCGGACGTCCACCCAGCCGGCGGTGCGGCCGAGCGTGAGGACCTGCTCCACGACGCCGGCGGTGTCCGCAACCGGGGTGCTGTTCGCCATCGCGTGCACGGCCGTGTAGCCGCCCAGGGCGGCCGCACGAGTGCCGGTCTCCACGGTTTCGGCGTCTTCGCGGCCGGGTTCCCGCAGGTGGGTGTGGATGTCGACCATGCCCGGCAGGGCTACAAGGCCGGTGGCGTCAATGACCGTGGCACCGTCGGGCTGGAGGTCGTGGCCGCGTTCGGCGATGATGCCGTCACGGATCAGGAGGTCCTCGGCGGCTCCGCCGAGGATTGCGGCACCGCGGATGAGATAGGCGCCGCTGTTGGCGTCCTGTTGCTGTTCGGCCATCAGTGGCTCTCCTTCGAAGGGGCGGCGGTGGAAAATGCGGGCGTGGATGGGGCTGGTTCGCGGTTGTCTCCGGAAAGCAGCAGGTAAAGGGCGGCCATGCGCACGGACACGCCGTTGCGTACCTGTGCGAGCACGGTGGAGCGGGGTGAGTCGGCGGCGGCTGAGGAAATTTCAAGGCCCCGGTTCATCGGGCCGGGATGCATGATGATGGTGTCCTTCAGTCCTAAGCTGTCCAGCGCGCGGAGGCGGTTGTCGTCGAAGCCCCATCGCCGCGAGTATTCCCGCGTGGAGGGGAAGAAGGACGCGTTCATCCGTTCGCCCTGCACGCGGAGCATCATCATGGCGTCCACGCCTGCGGCGAGGGTCTCGTCGAGGTCATAGCTGACCGTGCACGGCCACTTTTCGACGCCGATAGGAAGGAGCGTGGGCGGGGCGACGAGAGTGACTTCCGCGCCGAGGGTGCGCAGGAGCCAGACGTTGGACCGCGCCACCCTCGAGTGCAGCACATCGCCGGCGATCGCGACCCTCATGCCCGTCAGGTCCGCCCCGGCGGAGGGCGTGCCGGCGAGTTTGGACCAGTGGCGGCGCATCGTGAAGGCGTCGAGGAGGGCCTGGGTGGGGTGTTCGTGGGTGCCGTCGCCGGCGTTGATGACGGCGGCATCGATCCAGTCCGTGGCTGCCAGCCGGTGCGGAGCGCCGGAGGCCCAGTGCCGGATGACGACGGCGTCGGCTCCCATCGCGGCCAGGGTCTGGGCGGTGTCCTTGAGGGATTCGCCTTTCGAGACCGAGGAGCCCTTTGCGGCGAAGTTGATGACGTCCGCGGAGAGCCGCTTGGCGGCCGCTTCGAAGGAGATGCGGGTCCGGGTGGAGTCTTCGAAGAACAGGTTCACCACGGTGCGCCCCCGAAGCGCGGGCAGCTTCTTGACCTCGCGCTCCCCCACGGCAGCCATTTCCTCGGCGGTGTCGAGGATGCGGACGGCGTCCGCCAGGCTCAAGTCTTCGGTGGAAAGCAGGTGCCTCACGCGAGAGCCTCAATGACCACTTCGTTGACGGGCACGCCGTCGACGGAGTCGGTTTCCTCGAGCCGGACCCGGACCTTTTCGGCCGATGACGTGGGGAGGTTCTTGCCGACGTGGTCGGCGCGGATGGGCAGTTCCCGGTGGCCGCGGTCGATCAGCACGGCGAGGCGGACGATGCGCGGACGGCCGAGGTCGATGATGGCGTCCAGGGCCGCGCGGATGGTCCGTCCCGAGTAGAGGACGTCGTCAATCAGCACGACGACTTTGTTGTCGATCCCGGTGCGCGGCAGCACCGTGGGGTACGGCGGCCGGGTCGGCTGGTGCGAAAGGTCATCGCGGAACATGGTCACATCGAGCTGGCCGACGATCGCGGCGGCGTCCACGGCGGGGTCGGCGGCGGCGATTTTGGCGGCGAGGCGGACGGCGAGGGGGTAGCCCCGGCGCGGGATACCGAGCAGGACGATGTCCTGGGAGCCCTTGTTGGCCTCGAGAATTTCATGGGCGATACGAGTAAGCGCGCGGTCGATGTCTGCCTGGTTCAGGACAACCCTGGTGAGCACAACCCTTGCCGGACCCGGTGCTGCTGGCACAGTAGTCAAAGCTCGTCTCCCCTTTCCCCGCCTCACGGGACGGAATTAAAAAAGGATCATTTGCCCTTTCAAATTACCACACGGGCCGCCATCGCCCGGCCCCTGCCGGGGGCGGTCTGCGTCACAGCCGCCCGGGCCACGGGCGCGAATCCTCTGCACAAAACAGCACAGAAAAAGGGCCGGTGCCCGCCCATGAGGCGGCCACCGGCCCTTTCGGGGGAATCGCCGATCAGGCGAGCAGCGAGGGTTTCAGCTGCTGCAGCCGGCCCAGCAGGCCGTTGATGAACGACGGCGACTCGTCCGTGGAGAGCGTCTTGGCCAGTGCCACCGCTTCGCTCACCGCGACGCCGTCGGGGACGTCGTCGTTGTAGAGCAGCTCCCAGGTGCCGATCCGCAGGATGATGCGGTCCACCGAAGGCATGCGCTCCAGGGTCCAGCCCTGCGAATACGTTTCCAGGAACTCGTCGATCGCTGCCTGGTGGGACACAACGCCTTCGACGATTTCGAGGGTGTAGGGGTTGACGATCTGGTCGGTCTGTTCCCGACGCGACCTCAGTACATCAAACGCCGAGACGGAACGCTGCTCCGCCTCGAAGAGAACATCCAGGGCCCGGTTCCGGGCCTTACCGCGGGCGCTCACTAGTCGTTGACCCGGCCGAGGTAGCTGCCGTCGCGGGTGTCGACCTTGACCTTGGTGTTGTTCTCAACGAACAGGGGCACCTGGATCTCATAGCCGGTCTCGAGGGTGGCGGGCTTCGTGCCGGCCGAGGAGCGGTCGCCCTGCAGGCCCGGCTCCGTGTAGGTGATCTCGAGCACGACGCTCGGGGGCAGCTCGATGTACAGCGGGTTGCCTTCGTGGATGGCGATGTTGACCATCTGGTTCTCGAGCATGAAGTTGGTGGCGTCGCCCACGGTGGCCGCAGAGACCGTCAGCTGGTCGAAGTCCGACGTGTCCATGAACACGAAGTCGGTTCCGTCCTGGTACAGGTACTGGTAGTCGCGGCGGTCAACCGTGGCGGTCTCGATCTTGAGTCCGGCGTTGAAGGTCTTGTCGACGACTTTGCCGGACATCACGTTGCGCATCTTGGTGCGGACGAACGCGCCACCCTTGCCGGGCTTGACGTGCTGGAACTCGATGATGTTCCAAAGCTGGCCCTCAAGCTTGAGGACCGTTCCGTTCTTGATGTCGTTAGTGGTTGCCACTGTATCCTCTGGTTTCCTATTGGCTGGGTTCTAGGTGCCAGCCGCTTATGCCAGGCAGGCATGCCAAGCGGCCCGCCAGCGCGTAGTTATCAAAAATCCAAGATCCATTCTACCGGTTCCGCCGGACAGCTGACCGACGGCGGCTCAGGACTGCTGGTCGAGCACTTCCCGGGCGCGCTGCAGTGCCACGGCGGAGGCGTAGATCAGCGCTGCGTCGGCGGAGCCTGCCACGCGCAGATCCAGGGCTTTCGCGAAGGATTCCACCGCGGCGGCGATATTGCCGCCGGCAAAGTAGGAACGGCCCAGGTGCTGGCGGATGGCGGCCTCGTCCAGTGGCCCCTGGGTCTCCGCCAGGAGTTTGCGGAACACCTCCACGGACCGGTCGAACCGGTTGGAGACCCGGAGCACGTCGGCCTCGAAGATGCGCAGCCGCATCGAGCCTGGATCCTTGTACCGAGCCTCGGCGAGAAGCTCCGCAGCCTCCGCCGGGTGCCCTTCGACGAGCCGGACGAAGACCAGGTCCGCCGGGTCCGTGGACTCTGCCAGCGCCGCAGCCAGGGCCTCGTCGTCAACGATCTGGGGCATGAGGGTCTGCGGGTTGATCCGGATCCCGGGGAACCCGGCGTCCGGCCATTCGCTCGTGCCGCCCTTGACCATGTTCATCAGGAAGCGATCTCCTGGTAAGCGGCGAAGAGCAGCGACGTGTCGGGGACGTCGAGGATGCCGGGGCGGGCAATCCCGTCGAGCACCACGAACCGCAGGAGATCGCCGCGGGACTTCTTGTCCCGGCGCATGCCGTCCAGCAGGGCCTGCCAGCGGTCCCGCCGGTAGGTGATGGGCAGCCCCAGGCTTTCCAGGATATTCCGGTGCCTGTCGGCGTCCGCGTCGCTGAGGCGGCCGACGCTGCGGGCCAGTTCGGCAGCGAACATCATGCCTACGGACACCGCCGCGCCGTGGCGCCAGGAATAGCGCTCGGCGAGCTCAATGGCGTGGCCCAGGGTGTGACCGTAATTGAGGATCTCGCGCTGGCCTGTCTCCTTGAGGTCCTCGGAGACCACCTTGGCCTTGACGCTGATGGCGCGTTCGATCAGTTCCTGCAGGATCGCGGACCGGGGATCGGACACGGCGGCGGGGTCCTTTTCAATGAGGTCCAGGATGGCCGGATCGGCGATGAACCCGCACTTGATGACCTCGGCCATGCCGGAGATGATCTCGTTTTTCGGCAGGGTGTCGAGCGTGTCCAGGTCCGCGAGAACCCCTGCCGGCGGGTGGAAGGCGCCGACGAGGTTCTTGCCCTCGGCGGTGTTGATGCCGGTCTTGCCGCCGACGGCGGCGTCCACCATGCCAAGCAGGCTTGTGGGCATGTGGACAACCTTGACGCCGCGCAGCCAGGTCGCCGCGACGAAACCTGCGAGGTCTGTCACGGCGCCGCCGCCGACGGCAACCACGGCGTCGGACCGGGTGAAGTCGTTCTGGCCCAGCACCTGCCAGCAGAAGGAGGCGACCTCGATGTGCTTGCCTTCCTCGGCGTCCGGGATTTCCGCGGTCAGCGCGGTGAACCCTGCCGAGGACAGTTCTTCACGGACGGTGTCGCCGGTGAGCCTGAGCGCCCGCGGGTGGATGACCAGGACGCGTTTGACGCGTTCGCCCAGCAGGCCGGGAAGGCTTGCCAGCAGGCCGCGGCCCACGACGACGTCGTAATTCTCGCCGGGGGTCTGCCCGGTGACTTTGATGACAGTTGATTCGGTACTCACTATTGAACTTCCTTCGTCGCCGCTGGCGTGGGCGCGGTAGCGGTTTTCGCTGCGGCGTACTCCCCCAGCGCATCTTCCAGCCGGTGAGCCAGTTCCGGAACGGTTCCGGTCCGGACATCGAGAACAAGGTCGGCGAGCCGTTCGTAGACCGGCTGCCGGGTGGCGAACAGGGCGTGCCAGCGGCCCATGGCGTCGCCGGCCAGGAGGGGCCGGCCCGAACTCCGGGCGATCCGTTCCGCGACCGTGTCGGCGTCGCATTCGAGATAGACCACGGTGCAGCGGCCCAGGAGCTGCTGCGTGCCCGAATCCAGGACCGCGCCGCCGCCGAGGGAGATCACGGTGCTGCTTCCCTGCGCGTCTTCAATGGCCTGGGCCACGGCCCGGGCCTCGAGTTCGCGGAAGGCATGCTCTCCCCGGCTGGCGAAGATCTCGGCAATGGTCCCGTGGTTGGCGACAACCAGGACGTCGGTGTCCACAAAGGCGGACCCCAGGTGCTGGGCGAGCTGCTGTCCGACGGCGGATTTGCCCACGGCCATCGGTCCGATGAGGACGATCGGGCGGGCGGGAACATCGGCCTGGTGTGCCCCGGCTACGCTGCCGGCGTCGTTCCGGTTCGGCACTAGTGGCCGATCGAGTCCAGGGAAGCCGGAATGTTATCCAGGTAACCCTTGATGTTGCGCGCGGTCTCCTCCACGGAATCTCCGCCGAACTTTTCAGTGACAGCTTCCGCGAGGACCAGGGCGACCATCGCCTCGGCCACGACGCCGGCGGCCGGGACGGCACAGACGTCCGAGCGCTGGTGATGGGCCCGGGCAGCCTCCCCCGTGCTGACGTCGACAGTCTTGAGGGCGCGCGGAACGGTCGCGATCGGTTTCATGGCGGCACGGACGCGCAGCACGTCGCCGATGCTCATGCCTCCTTCGATCCCGCCGGCGCGGTTGGAGGTGCGGATGATCTTGCCGTCCGCATCCTTGACGATCTCGTCGTGGGCGGCCGAGCCGCGACGGGAGGCCGTGAGGAAGCCGTCGCCGACCTCGACGCCCTTGATCGCCTGGATGCCCATCAGTGCGGCGGCGAGACGTGAGTCCAGTCGCCGGTCCCAGTGGACGTAGCTGCCCAGTCCCGGCGGCAGGCCGTAAGCGAGGACTTCCACGACGCCGCCGAGGGTTTCGCCCTCCTTATGCGCGACGTCGACTTCGGCCACCATGGCGTCGGAGGTTTCCCGGTCAAAGCAGCGCAAGGGATCGGCGTCGAGGGCCAGGACATTGCCGGGAACCGGCAGGGGCCGGCCTTCCGGGACGGCGACGCTGGCGATCGACACGGTGTGGGAGATGAGTTCGATGCCCAGCTGTTTGAGGAAGGCGGCAGCGACGGTGCCAAGGGCCACGCGGGTGGCGGTCTCACGGGCGCTGGCGCGTTCCAGGACCGGGCGGGCCTCATCAAAGCCGTACTTCTGCATCCCGGTGAAGTCCGCGTGGCCGGGGCGGGGCCGCGTGAGCGGGGCGTTCCGGGCCTGGTCTGCGAGGATTTCGGGCGCCACCGGGTCAGCAGACATGATCTGCTCCCACTTGGGCCATTCGGTGTTGCCCACCTGGATGGCGACGGGTCCCCCCTGGGTCAGGCCGTGGCGGACGCCGCCGAGGATCGTGACCACGTCCTGCTCAAACTTCATCCGTGCGCCGCGGCCATAGCCGAGGCGCCGGCGCGCGAGTGCATCGGCGATTTCCGCGCTGGTGAGTTCCACACCGGCGGGCACGCCTTCGATAATTCCGACCAGGGCCGGACCATGGGATTCTCCGGCAGTCAACCAACGCAACATAAAATCCATCCTGCCATGTATGGCCCTCAGAACACCCGCCGGGGCGCCCCCACTGCGTCACACATCACATCTATGACCTCGGCCGGGACGGCCCCGCCCAGGCCACTGAAGTGGCGGACTTGTTCGACCGCCTGGTAGATCAGCATTTCCAGGCCCGGGACAACCGTCCCGCCCGCCGCCTGCCACACCGAGGCGAGTCGGCTGGGCCAGGGATCGTAGGCAACGTCCAGGAGTACGCCGGTTACCCGGGCGGAGCTCCCCGCCAGTTTCTGGGCCAGTTCTGCGGCCAGCGGGTCCGCCGCGCGGGGCGGCAGGGTGGAGATGACGACGTCGGCACCGGCGACCGCGCCCGCCGCGCCCGAGATGGGCAACACCCGCACGGGCAGTCCGAGGGCGGCGGAGGCGGCGCGCGCTTCGGCGGCGCGGCCCACATCGCGGACAAACACATCCGCGGCCGCAGCGCCCAGGTCTTTCAGCGCCGCGATGGCGGCAGCCGCTGTGCCCCCTCCGCCGAGGATGGCTGCTGCCGGTGCTGCGCCGGCGCCGGCGTTGCGGAGGGCGTTGACGATGCCGGCGACGTCCGTGTTGTAACCGACAAGGCGGGTTGAGCCGCCGTCGTGCTCAAAGGCAACCGTGTTCACGACGCCCAGGGTGCGGGCCACTCCGCGGACCTCGTCCACCTGGCCGACCATGCCCGTCTTCAGCGGCATGGTCACCGAGAGGCCCCGCCAGCAGTCCTGGTCGCGGACGTCCGCGCGCACCTGGACCATGAAATCCGGCAGGCCAGCCTCCGTCACGTCAATGGCGGAATAGTCGACGTCCAGCCCCAGGTAGGCGTAGGCGGCCCGGTGGAGTGCCGGGGACTTCGAATGACTGATCGGATGCCCGAGCACCGCCGCCCGCAGGGTCATACGCAGCGGTTCGGGTTGGCGTCGCACCACGCGTTGTACTTTTCCACGTTGACGTTGTGCTCCGCCAGGGTCTTGGCGAACTTCGTCTCCTTGGTGTCGAGGTTGATCGTGACCCAGTAGAGGTAATCGTTGGACTTTGGCTTGGCGGCAGCGTCGATGGCCGTCTTGCCGGGCGAGCCGATGGGCCCTGCCGGGAGTCCAGGGTTGGCGTAGGTGTTATACGGGTTGGACTTATCGGCCTTCTGGGCTTCGTCAACCTGGAAACTCTTGATGCCCAGACCGTAGGTGACCGTGGCATCGGACTGGATCAGCCCGTTGGTCTCGGTGTTGTTGGGCTTGAGCCGGTTGTAGATGGCACCGGCCACGTCGCCGTAGTCGGCCTGGCCGCCCTCGGCCTGGACGATGCTGGCCACCGTCAGGACATCGAACTGCTTCGCCGGATCGGTGACGCCCTGCGCCTTGAGCTCGTCCAGGGTGGTGCCGACGAGCTTCTGGATGACGTCTTTCGCGGACGTCCCGAGGGGGAAGCGGTACTCGCCCGGGAAGAGGTAGCCCTCGAGATTCTTGGCCTTGGCCGGGAGGCCGAACTGGGCGGGCGCATCGCTGAGGGCCTTCAAATCCGATACAGGGATGCCGGTTCCTTCGGAGATCGCCTGCAGTGATTCGCTGATCCGCTTGCCGGCGCTGAGGGCGAAGTACATCACCTTGGCCTTGTCCTTGTTGAGCAGGATGGCGACGGCGTCGGAATTCTTCATCTCTTTGCGCATCGTGAAGTCACCGGGGCTCAGGGCGCCGCCGGAGGCCGCGAACTCCTTCAGGAACGTGTCCGCATTCGCAATGACCTTCTTGTCCTGGAGGTCGGTGGCTACGGACTTGGGGCCGGCACCCGGTGCCACGGTAATCGCCACGTCGCCGGTTCCGGGACCCGGGTAGTCGGCCATCGTGTCGGCGCCGAGGAGGGGCTTGAGGAACTGCGCGCCGACGACGATCGCGACGACGAAGACGGTCAGAGTCAGTACCAGCGCCAGGAAGCGGCGGCGGCGCCGGACCTTCTTGGACGGCCCCTTGGACGTGCGGATGGTTGCTGCGCCGGCCATCAGCTCGTGCCCGGTTCCGGCGTGGTCTTCGTACCCGTCGTGGATGTCCGGGTGGTGGACATCGGCGTCGTCGTAGACATGGTGGGCCTCATCTTCAGGGTGGAGTTCGGCCGCGTGCAGTTCGGGATCGTGCAGTTCGGGATCGTGCAGTTCGGGATGATGCAGTTCGGGATCGTGCAGTTCGGTTTCAGAGTGCAGGGAATCCTGGCGGACAACGTCCTCGTCCTCAGGACGGAGTCCTTCGTGCGCGGGCTCTTCGGGCTCCACACGGACCTCCTCCTGCACGGGCTCCTCGGGCGCTGCCTCCCGGGGTGCCGGGGCAGGCGTCACTTCGTGCACGGTCGGCGCGGACTCGGGGAGCTCCGGGGCTTCCGCCGGCAGGACCTGTTCCGGCGCCTGCGGGTGGCCGTCTCCGGAAGTCCTCGGAGCCGGCGTCGGGATCTTCTCGCCGGTTTCGAAGGCCTGCGGCGGGATCACGTCATGGCCCTGGGTCGCCAGGAACTTCTCCCGGGCCCTGATTTCTTTGCGCGTCAGCGGCCGGCCTGCACCGCTGAAAGCGTCATCGAAGGAGTCATCACTGTTGACCGGGCTCACTGTAGCCTTCCGTGTTCTGAAGAGTGCGTCTGTACTGCCGGGTCGGTCTGTGCGCCGCCTCCGGTCGGCCCCGGCGCAGACTCCGCGTACACGCGGCTTCCGACCTCCGTTCCCCTGGCCTTTTGCATATCAATCGCATGTTGCAGAATACCTGCCGCCGCAACCTGATCAACTACTCTACGGTGATTCCTGCTGCTCATGCCAGCTTCATGCAGGTTCCGGTGGGCTGTCACGGTGCTCAGCCGCTCGTCGACGAGCCGCACCGGAACGTCGTAGCCGGCGTTCCGCAACGCACTGGCCAGCAGCTTGGCATAGTCGGTGGCCATTCGTGCCGACGCATGCTCTTCGCCCTTGAGGGTCCGCGGAAGCCCCACGAAAATCTCCACGACGCTGAGTTCAGCGGCCAGCCCGGCCAGGATCCGCACGTCGGTGTTCTTCTTCACGTTCCGTTCCAGGGTGCGCAACGGCGTCGCGAGGATGCCGTCGCGGTCACAGATTGCAACGCCAACGCGGACCGTCCCGACGTCCACCCCGAGTTTCACGCCCTGGGGGTAGTCGCCGGGCACAGCAGCTTCAGTCACGTGGATTCCTGTTATCGCCGGGTAATGGCATCCACGACGGCGCTGAGGGCGGCGTCGACCTTGGCGGCGTCTGTGCCGCCGCCCTGGGCGACGTCATCCTTGCCGCCGCCGCCGCCGCCAAGGATTCCGGCGGCGAGGCGCACAAGGGCCCCCGCTTTTACGCCGGCTGCCCGGGCAGCGTCGTTCGTGGCGATCAGGATCACCGGACGGTCGTTGCTGACGCCCGCGACGGCGACCGCGGCGGCGTCGGACCCGAGGCGGGTCCGCAGGTCCAGGGCCAGTCCGCGGAGGTCATCCGCGCCACTGACCTGGCCGGCGTCGTGCGCGATGACCTTGACACCGGCAGCGTCTTTCGCGGTGCCGACAATTTGCGCCGCGGCCGCCGTGAGCTGTTCCTTGCGCAGGCGCTCGAGTTCCTTCTCCGCCGACTTGAGCTTGGCCAGGGTAGCGGCGATTCGGTCCGTCAAGAGTCCCGAGGGAACCTTAAGCATTTCCGTTAGCTCGGTCACGAGGGCACGCTCGGCGGCGAGGTGCCGGAAGGCATCCATGCCGACGAACGCTTCCACGCGGCGGTTTCCCGAACCGACGGACTGCTCGCCGAGCAGGGACAGGCTGCCGATCCGGGCGGTGTTCTCGACGTGGGTTCCGCCGCAGAGCTCGCGGGACCAGGCGCCGTCGATCTCCACGACGCGGACCTCGTTGCCGTAGTTCTCGCCGAAGAGCGCCATGGCGCCCAGTGCCTTGGCCTCTGCGAGGCCCATGACCTTGGTCTCCACCCGGTAGTTGTTCCGGATGGCGATGTTGGAGACTTCCTCGATCTCGGAGCGGGTCGCGGCGCTGAGGCCCTCACCCCAGGCGAAGTCGAAACGCAGGTAGCCTGCCTTGTTGAATGATCCGCGCTGCAGGGCCTCCGGGCCGAGGATCTGGTGCAGGGCGGCGTGCACGATGTGCGTGCCGGTGTGGGCCTGTTCGGCTGCGTGGCGGCGTTCGCGGTCCACGGCGGCCTGGACGAGGGCGTCCGCACCAATTTCGCCTTCGCGGACGATTGCCTTGTGCACGCTCAGGCCCTTGAGCGGGCGCTGGACATCCAGGACCTCGACGACGAAGCCGTCGCCGGTAATCAGGCCGGTGTCGGCAGCCTGGCCGCCGGCTTCCGCGTAGAACGGGGTTTCGGCCAGGACGAGTTCGATTTCGTCGCCCGTGGAGGCCTGGGAGACCTTGCGGCCGCCGGAGAGGATGCCGCGGACCCTGGATTCGCCGCTGAGCTCGGTGTAGCCGGTGAAGACGGTCTCGCCGGCCGCGAGCAGCTCCTGGAAGGCGCTGAGGTCCGCGTGGGCACCCTTCTTGCCCTTCGCGTCAGCCTGGGCGCGCTGGCGCTGCTCGAGCATGAGTTTGCGGAACTCCGGCTCGTCGACCTTGAGCCCGGCCTCCTCGGCCATTTCGAGGGTGAGGTCGATCGGGAAGCCGTAGGTGTCGTGCAGGGCAAAGGCGTCAGCGCCGGAGAGCGGCTGGCCTGCGGCCTGGGACTCCTTGACGGCGTCCTCCAGCCGGGCCGTGCCGGAGGCGATGGTGCGCAGGAAGGCCTTCTCCTCGGCGTAAGCGATCCGGCTGATGCGCTCGAAGTCGGTCTCCACGATCGGGTAGACACCCTTCATGGCGTCCCGGGACGCCGGGAGGAGCTCGGGCAGGCAGGCCTTCTCGACGCCGAGCAGGCGCATGGAGCGCACGGCACGCCGGATGAGGCGGCGCAGCACGTAGCCGCGGCCTTCGTTGGAGGGGGTGACGCCATCGGCGATCAGCATCAGGGAGGAGCGGATGTGGTCGGCCACTACGCGCATGCGGACGTCGTCGGTGTGGTGCGGGTCCTCGGCGGATTCCGCGGAGGTGTACTCCCGGCCGGAGAGCGCCGCGGCACGGTCGATCACGGGACGGACCTGGTCGGTCTCGTACATGTTCTCGACGTCCTGGAGGATCATCGCGAGGCGCTCCATACCGAGGCCCGTGTCGATGTTCTTCCTGGGCAGCTCACCGGTGATGTCAAAGTCCACCTTGGAGCGGACGTTGTCGATCTGGTACTGCATGAACACGAGGTTCCAGATCTCGACGTAGCGGTTTTCGTCGGCGATGGGGCCACCCTCGACGCCGTAGGACGGGCCGCGGTCGTAGTAGATCTCGGAGCACGGACCGGCTGGGCCTGGCTGGCCGGTGGACCAGTAGTTGTCTGACTTGCCCATCCGCTGGATCCGCTCGGCCGGCATGCCGGTGTTCTTCAGCCACAGCTGCTCGGCCTCGTCGTCCTCTTCGTAGACGGTGACCCAGAGACGCTCCGGCGGCAGCCCGTACCCGCCGTCGTCCACGCTGGTGGTGAGGAGCTCCCACGCGAACTTGATGGCATCTTCCTTGAAGTAGTCGCCAAAGGAGAAGTTGCCGCACATCTGGAAGAAGGTGCCGTGGCGTGCGGTCTTTCCGACTTCCTCGATGTCACCGGTCCGGATGCACTTCTGCACGCTCGTGGCCCGGTTGAAGGGTGCTTCCTCCCGCGCGGTCAGGTACGGGATGAACGGGACCATGCCGGCCACTGTGAACAGCAGGGAAGGGTCGCTGGAGACCAGGGAGGCGGAGGGCACGGCGGTGTGCCCTTTACTGACAAAAAAGTCGATCCAGCGCTTGGTGATCTCCTGCGACTTCATGAGCTGATTTCTTACCCTTCAATATTCACTGCGTTGTGTGGTCCTCGCGTTCGGTCCGCGGGACAAACTGGATTCCGGCGTGGATCCGGCCATGAGGGCCGTGCCGGCGCGCCCTGCCGGGCACCCTATGTACTAATTCTCTCCCGGCTAGCGCCGGACTGCATCCCGGCCGGCGATGCCTTTGCCAATGCGGGCGTCAACGGCCGCGTCAATGCCGAGGGCCGTGCGGAGCTCGGTTTCCCGCTCTCCCATGCCTTCCCGGACCGCGTCGGCAAAGTCGTACAGCCCGTCGGCGAGCCGTCCAACAGCCCGGTTAAGGCCTTCAGGGCCAAGGTTTGACTGCGCCTCGGTGATCTTGCGGAAGGCGATGACGCCGATCGCGACGCCGATTCCCATCCAGATGATTCTGTTCATGTCAGTTTCTCCAGCTGGACTTAGCGGCTGCGGCGGCCGGTGGCGGGCTTTTTACGGGCGCTGAACGCAGAGCGCACGCCGTAGCTGAAGGCAGCCACTTTGATCAGGGGCGAACCCACGGTGGCGGCAACGAGTGACGACAGCGCCGAAATGTTGGCGGAGGCGTCCGAGACGTTGGAGGCGATTCCGTCGACTTTCTTCAGCTGCTCGTTGGTGGTGGAGACGGTGGCGGTGACTTCGTCCATGAGCGGAGTGGCGCCGTCGCTGATGGAGCGGATGGAGGTCCGCACCTCGTCAAAGACTCCCCCGAGCTTCAAGATCGGCACGGCGAGCAGCAGGACCAGCAGTGCAAACACTCCGGCCGCGATCAGGCCGGCAATATCGCCACCAGACATAGACATTCATCTCCTTGAACTGCAGTGGATTCCTGCGTGTTGCGTCGTGATCCTACGGGTTCCTCCGACTGAAACTGTCGGCAACCGGGGAACTCCCCCAAGTACCTTACATACAAAGAAGCCCGCGGCGCTTGCCACGGGCTTCTTTGTAGGTGCTGCCTTGGATCTAGCGTGCGTAGAATTCCACGACGAGCTGCTCTTCGCAGGTTACGGGAACCTCGGAGCGCTTCGGGCGGCGCACGAGGCGGGCCTGGAGGGCGTCAAGCTTGACGTCCAGGTAAGCGGGAACCATCGGCAGGACGTCGCGGTGCGCGCCGGCTGCTGCAACCTGGAACGGAGGCATGATTTCACTGCGGCTGTGGACGTGGACCAGTTGGCCCTCACCGACGCGGAAGGACGGGCGGTCAACGCGGATGCCGTCAACCAGGATGTGGCGGTGCACAACCAGCTGTCGGGCCTGGGCGATGGTGCGGGCGAAGCCTGCACGCAGCACGAGGGCGTCGAGACGCATTTCGAGCAGTTCGATCAGATTCTCACCGGTCAGGCCCTTGGTGCGGCGGGCTTCTTCGAAGGCGCGGGTCATCTGGGCTTCGCGGATGCCGTACTGCGCGCGCAGACGCTGCTTTTCGCGCAGACGTACGGCGTAGTCGGAGTCCTGCTTCTTGCGGGCACGGCCATGCTCACCGGGGCCGTACGGACGGCGCTCCATGTACTTGGCGGCCTTGGGGGTCAGAGCGATGCCGAGTGCACGCGAGAGGCGTGCTGTACGGCGAGCACGAGTGTTGTTAGCCACTTGTGTCCTTCCAATATCTGCGGTGTGTCAGTGTTACTGGCCTCCACGATGGAGAGCATCGGCCAACCGCTGCCTTTTGCTACTGGGCACAGCGCAACCCTCATCAAATCAGGGATTTGGTGGATTGTGCGTCCGTGCCTTGCCAGACAACGAACCAGCCTACCATGACGCTGCCGATGGCATCGCTTTCAGATAGCACTCACACCTTGGCATGCAGGCCCCGGCCGCTGCGCCGGCCGAGCGATGCCGCGCCCAGGAATTCCACGGCGACGAACGGTTCCGATCCCACCACCCATTCATCGTGGTCCGGCGGAATCGCGTACGTGTCATTGGCATGGATCGTGGAGCGCAGCCCGTCAACTGTCTCGACTTCCATCACGCCGGAGATGCAGAATCCGAGGTGGTGGTGCTGGCAGAGGTCGGTCTTCTCAAAGGGTCTGATGTAGTCGGACCATCGCCATCCCGGACCGAGGATCAGCCGTGCAACCGAGTAGTCGTTCACGGAGACAAGGTCGAATTCGGCTTTGTCCGGGCACCGCTTCCTGTCGGGGACATCGAAGGACTTTACTGCCATGGCTGTGACGCAATTTACGGACATGGGACACTACCTCGGAACTGAGTGAGGCCGCTGGGTGGAAACTAAGCTGTTGCCGGCCGCCGTTCGGGAGACCAAGGGTATGACTGCCGGCGTGGTGCGCAGCTGTCCCCGGCGCCGCACGGACGTTCAGCAGATCCGTGCTGAACGTATTTCCACGTTAGACCTCATGCACCGGAAGTCAACGGTGGATTCCTTGACGGCCCCGCCACGGCCGGCCGCCGCAGGTCAGTTGCCGCGGATGATCTTCCGAAGCCGCTCCAGCCGGGTAGCAATGTCCCGTTCCGCGCCGTTCGCCGTGGGCTGGTAATAGTCGCGGCCCACCAGGTCATCCGGCGGGTACTGCTGGGCGGCCACCGAGTGCGGGGCATCGTGCGCGTACTTGTAACCCTGCCCGTGGCCAAGCTGCTTCGACCCGGGGTAGTGGGCGTCCCTGAGGTGGGCGGGGACGCCGTTGCCGAGCCCGGCCCGGACATCCGCAATGGCCTGGTTGATCCCCATGTACGCCGCATTGGACTTAGGCGCCGTGGCCAGGTGGACGACCGCCTCCGCGAGCACGATCCGCCCCTCGGGCATGCCGATCAGCTGCACGGCCTGGGCTGCCGCCACCGCGGTTTGCAGTGCCGTCGGATCGGCCATGCCGACGTCTTCTGCCGCCGAGATCACGATGCGCCGGGCCACGAATCTGGGATCTTCACCTGCCTCCAGCATCCGCGCCAGATAGTGCAGGGCCGCGTCGACGTCGGAGCCACGGATTGACTTGATGAAGGCGCTGGCGACGTCATAGTGCTGGTCCCCGGCCCTGTCGTAGCGGACTGCGGCAACGTCGAGCGCGCGTTCGGTGTGCCTGAGTTCGACCACCACGGTGGCGTCGGCGTCGGCGTCGTCCGCATCCCCGAACGCGACCCCGGCAGCAGCCTCCAAGGCGGTCAGGGCACGCCGGGCGTCCCCGCCGGAGAGCCGGACGAGGTGCGCCAGGGCTTCGGCGCTCAGTTCCACCTCGCCGCCGAGGCCCCGGACGTCCGTGACGGCCCGCTGGAGCAGACCCTCAATGTCCGCGTCGGTGAGCGGCTTAAGGGTCAGCAGCAGGGACCTGGACAGGAGCGGGGACACGACCGAAAAGGACGGATTTTCGGTGGTTGCCGCCACCAGCACCACCCAGCGGTTCTCGACTCCGGGCAGCAGCGCGTCCTGCTGGGCTTTGTTGAAGCGGTGGATCTCGTCGAGGAAGAGCACGGTGGTGGTCTTGAACAGGTCCCGGGCGGTCAGGGCCTCCTCCATGACCCGGCGCACGTCCTTGACACCGGCGGTGATGGCTGAGAGCTCGACGAATTTCCGGCCGGTTCCCTTGGCAATGACATGCGCCAGCGTGGTCTTGCCGGTCCCGGGAGGCCCCCAGAGGATCAGCGAGCTCGGGCCGGCGGGTCCCGTTGCGTCCGTACCGGCGGCCAGTTGCCGCAGCGGGGATCCCGGTCCCAGCAGGTGCTGCTGGCCCACGACCTCGTCCAGCGTCCGCGGACGCATCCGGACCGCCAGCGGACCACGCTGCGAGGCCGCCCGGCCCGCACCCTTGCCTGCCTCGGAGGACCCGGCGTCGCCGTCTTCGCTGTCGGGCCCCGGGCCAAAGAGATCATCCACATAGATAGGCTACTTCTAGTTTCAACAACCAATGTTCAGACGAAGGATCCACCCATGACAGTCAATGACGGCGCCGCCTCCCGCGTGGCCTTCGTCTCCGGCGCCCGGCTGCCGGGCTGGGTGGAACGCTTCACCGCCAGCCACGGGCACCTGTCGGCCAAGGAACTCGACGGCGGACTGCAGCTGTGCGCGGCGGACGGCGCCATCGCGCTGCTCCAGCCGCCCTGGCCGGTGGATGGCAGGCCGGGGCGCGGCCCTGACGCCGTGACCCGGCTCGCGTCCTTGGCCGGACAACCCAGACGCATCGGCGCGGTACTTATCCGCCGCGGCGGGTACTCCGTGGCGGTCATCGGCGGCGGCGCCGTGCTCGCATCCAAGACCGGCACCCGCCACGTCCAGTCGCGCACGGCGGCGGGCGGCTGGTCCCAGCAGCGCTTCGCCCGGCGCAGGGCCAACCAGGCCGATGCCCTGGTGGAGGCCGTCGCGGAACACGCCGGACGGATCTTCGCGGACAACCGGATCGAATATGTGGCACCGGGCGGCGACCGGACGCTCGCCGAACTTGTGCTTGCCGAGTCCGTGCTGAAGCCCTACGCGGCGCTGGCCAGGCTGCCGTTCCTCGACGTCCCCGACCCTCGCGCCGCTGTCCTGAAGAAGGCCGCCGCCGACCTGTGTTCCGTGCGCATCCTGGTGACCGACCCGGCGCCGTAGCTGCTCCGCCGAAGCCGGTCCATCCGCCGAAGGGTGCAACGGCGGCCGCGGACGGAACGGCCTATATTTCGGGCGCGAGCGTGACGGTGACGTCGTCGAGGTCGCGGCTGTAGTCGAGCCGGCACGAGAGCCTCGAGGCGCATTCCTGATAGCCCCCGGCTTCGACCAGCAACTCGAGTTCGTCCTTAGACCAGGAAGCATTCCGGAATGGGGTCGTTGAGGGGTGCTGGCCAGCCCGGGTCGTCCGTGTCGGTGACTCGGAATTGGTGCCCGGCCGTGAAGTGGTGCCAGTCCGGGAAGGGGTCCCGGGGCAGATCCGGTTCTGTGGGCAGGCCTTCGTCGGGGCCGGATTCCTGGCCGGGATCCTGGCCGGGGTGCCCGGTGGGCGGCGGGTCCGGATGGTGTCCCGGATCCGCGGGCAGGCCTTCGTCCGGGCCGGTGTCCGCGGCCGGGATGTGGTCCGGCCAGTGGGGTGGTTCCCAGTCCTGGTGCTCGCTCGCGTAGTACCGGCCCGTCGGTGAAATCCACCCCGGCGGGCTGTCCTTGCCCGCCCCGGCGGGTGTCCACGCGGAGCCGTGTTTGAGGCGGTGGTGTTTGCGGCAC
>NZ_JBFTKM010000009.1:0-156899 GCF_056395945.1 Arthrobacter sp. 05T442
CCGCGCATATCAGTCTGACAGCGCCGTCGACAATGACGCGCCGGCCCCCGGACCAGGCAGGAAACGGACACAAAAGAGCGGTCCAAGACAAACCAGCCTTGGACCGCTCACCCTTGCCCTCTTGACAAGCAACAACTACATATCAGCTGGGCCAGCCCTCCGGGCCGGGGGTCCCGGCAGGATATTCCTCCAGCGGGACGTTCCCGGCAGCCCAGGACTTCAGCACGGGATCCAGGATGCGCCAGCAGTCTTCCGCAGTATCCGCCCGCACGGACAGCAGCGGATCGCCGGTCAGTACCCCTTCCAGGACTTCGCCGTAGGGCAGGAGCTCGGAGGCGCTCAGCTCGGCCTTCAGAGTGGCCCGGTCCAGGCCCAGGACATTGCCCGGGCCGTTCACGTCGACGTCGAACTGCAGCGTGTCCGGGCCGAAGCCGATCTTGAGCTTGTTGGGGGAGTCCACCCCGGTGAACCCCTTCGGGAGGTGCGGCACGGGCCGGAAGGTCACAACGGCCTCCTTGCGCTTGCTGCCCAGCGCCTTGCCCGAGCGCAGGATGAACGGAACGCCCTGCCAGCGCCAGTTGTCGATGTCCACCTGCACCTCGGCCAGGGTCTCGGTTTCCCGGCCGGCATCAACGCCGTCCTCCTTGGCGTAGTCCGGTACCTTCCGGCCATCGATGGAACCTGCCGTGTACCGTGCGCGGCGGGTGCTCTTGCGGTACGGGGCCTTGATGCTGCTGGCGCGCAGGACAGTGGCCACGGCATCCCGGAGGTCCCGCTCGTCCACGGACGCCGGGGGCTCGATCGCCATCAGGGCCATGATCTCGAGCAGGTGGCTCTGGATCATGTCGCGGAGGGCGCCGGCGCCGTCGTAATAGCGGGCGCGTCCCTCCAAGGCGAGGTCCTCATCGAAGACGATCTCCACCTTTTCGATGTACTGCCGGTTCCACACCGGTTCCAGGAAGGTGTTCGCGAAGCGCAGTCCCAGGATGTTCAGGACGGTGGCCTTGCCCAGGAAATGGTCCACCCGGTGGATGTGGTCTTCGGGGACGAGCGCGCCCAGGGTCCGGTTCAGGTGGCGCGCGGACTCCTCGCCCGAGCCGAACGGCTTCTCCATCACCAGCCGGGTCCCGGCAGGCACCTCGTCCGGAGCCAGCGCCTCACACGCCAGCTGGCTGATGCGCGGCGGGAGCGCGAAGTAGACGGCCACGGGCCCCTCCAGCTGCGCCAGCAGGCCTGCGAGCTGGCCGGCGGCCGTAACGTCGAGCTGGTGGTAGCTCGTGGTCGCCCGGATCCGCTTCAGCTCCCGCTTGCCGTACGCGTCCGCCTGCGAGTTCTCGTCGGCAAAAGATTCCCCGATGCGCCCCAGCCACTGTTCCGGCGTCCAGAAGTCCGATCCCGCACCCACCAAGGTCAGGCCGTCGGCGCGCCCCCGGGCCACGAGCCGGGCCAGGCCGGGCAGCAGGAGCCTGCCGGTGAGGTCGCCTGAGGCGCCGAGGATGAGCAGGGTCTTTACAGTTGTTTGGCTGGTCACCTAAGCCAGCATGCCATCTTCAAGGCTCGTCTTGGTACCCTAGATAGTCGAGTCCCGTTGTCGAGGCGGTTCGTTCAGGCGAACATCAGCCGCGACGCTGGCGTGCCGGACCGGCCGCCATCTGTAGATCCACTGAAAGAAGTGCACGGCGCGTGTTCAATTCACTCTCTGACCGGTTGACAGCAACCTTCAAGAACCTCCGTGGCAAAGGCCGCCTGACCGAGGCCGACGTTGACGGCACGGTCCGCGAAATCCGGCGCGCCCTCCTGGACGCCGATGTCGCAGTCCCTGTCGTCCGGGAATTCACCGGGCGCGTGCGCGAGCGTGCCCTCGGCGCCGAGGTCAACGCCGCGCTAAACCCGGGCCAGCAGATCGTGAAGATCGTCAACGAGGAACTCGTCGAGATCCTCGGCGGCGAAACCCGCAGGATCCGCCTGGCCAAGACCGGCCCCACCATCATCATGCTCGCGGGCCTCCAGGGTGCCGGCAAGACCACCCTCGCCGGCAAGCTCGCCAAGTACCTCAAGGCCCAGGGCCACAGCCCCATGCTGGTCGCTTCGGACCTGCAGCGCCCCAACGCCGTCAACCAGCTGCAGATCGTCGGCCAGCGCGCGGGCGTGCCGGTGTTCGCCCCGCACCCGGGCGCAACGTCCGCCGAGCTTGAGCACCCCGCCGGCGACCCGGTCGCCGTCGCCCGCGACGGCGTCGAGGAAGCCCGCCGCACGCTGCACGACGTCGTGATCGTGGACACCGCCGGCCGTACCGGCATCGACGCCGAGATGATGGAGCAGGCCCGCCAGATCCGCCGGGCGATCGTCCCCAACGAAGTCCTCTTCGTCATCGACTCCATGATCGGCCAGGACGCCGTCAACACGGCGCTCGCTTTCGATGAAGGCGTCAACTTCACCGGCGTCGTGCTCTCCAAGCTCGACGGCGACGCCCGCGGCGGTGCCGCGCTCTCAGTCGCCTCTGTGACCGGCAAGCCCGTCATGTTCGCGTCCACCGGCGAAGGCCTCGACGACTTCGAGCTCTTCCACCCGGACCGCATGGCCTCCCGCATCCTTGACCTCGGCGACGTGCTCACCCTGATCGAGCAGGCCGAAAGATCCTGGGACAAGGACGAAGCCGCACGGATGGCGAAGAAGTTCGCCGACCAGGAAGACTTCACCCTGGACGACTTCCTGGCCCAGATGCAGCAGATCCGCAACATGGGCTCCATGAAGAAGATGCTCATGATGATGCCGGGCGCGCAGAACATCCGGCAGCAGCTTGAGCAGTTCGACGAACGCGAGATCGACCGCGTCGAGGCCATTGTCCGGTCCATGACGCCGCACGAGCGCGTCGCGCCCAAGATCATCAACGGCTCCCGCCGCGCCCGTATCGCCCGCGGCTCCGGCGTGCACGTCTCCGAGGTCAACGGCCTCCTGGAGCGCTTCGCCCAGGCCCAGAAGATGATGAAGAAGATGGCTGCCGGCGGCGGGATGCCCGGTATGCCGGGAATGCCCGGCATGGGCGGCGGAGGGGCGCGCAAGGGAGCCAAGAACGCCCCCAAGAAGAAGGCCCGCTCCGGCAACCCGGCCAAGGCCGCGCAGGAACTCCGTGACGCCGAGGCCCGGCGTGCGGCAGGGCCCAACACCGTGCCCACCGGCGCGTCCTTCGGGCAGCAGGGCGGGGACTTCGATCCCTCCCAGCTGAACCTGCCCAAGGGCTTCGATAAGTTCCTCGGCGGCAGCAAGTAACCGGCAGCCCGCAGCTATGTCGCAGGCCCCCTTGCGGGACCGGTGCCCTAGGGTTAGATCATGTTCAAGCAGCGCGTAGTCTTCGTCCACGGGGCAGGCAGCTTCGGGGCCTCCGCGTGGCCAAAGCAGCACGGGATGGCGCTGGGCTATGACGCCCTGTTCCTGCGCCGCCACGGCTTCGACGCCGTCGCTGAACCGCTCGAATCCGACTTCGCCGCCGACGCAGCCATCGTGCTGGGCGCGCTCGCCGACGACGGACGCGGCGCGGCCGGCGGCCACGTCGTGGCGCACTCCCAGGGCGCCATCTCCGCGATGATGGCCGCCGTCGAATGGCCAGACCTCGTCCAGTCCCTCACCCTGGTGGAACCGGGCTGCCTCTCCCTGACGGCGGAACTGCCGGCTACGGCCGCGCACCGGACCCTGATGCAGCCGCTGTTCGACGTCCGCCACCATCTGAGCGACGACGATTTCCACAGGGAACTTGTGCGCCGCGCGTTTTCGGCGGAGGCTCCCGGCGCCACCACCCCGGAGGCACGCCGCGCCGCCCGGCGGCTCAGGCTGCAGGCACCTGCCTGGGAGGCGCCCCTGCAGATCGTGCCCGGGGTCCCCACCCTGGTGCTCACCGGCGGCTGGGAACCGCTCTACGAGGAAATCGCAGGCTACCTGCGTGAAACCGGCGCCCTGCACCGCGTCGCCGCGGGAGGACACCGGCCCCAGGACTCAGCGGACGGAGACCGGATCATCCGCTCGTTCATTGCGGATGTCAGCCGGCGCCAGCACGCAGAAGCGTCGTAGCCGGGTACACCTAGGACGCCGGGGGTGCGCCGACGGCAGGCTCCGGCAGGTAGACCTTGCCGCCCGAGGCAAGGAACTCGTTGCTCTTGGCCTGCATTCCGGCCGCCAGCTGTGCCAGGGCGGCCTGGGAATCCGCTGATCCGTATTCGTCCCGGATGTCCTGGCTGATCCGCATGGAACAGAACTTCGGCCCGCACATCGAGCAGAAGTGCGCAGTCTTGGCCGGTTCGGCCGGCAACGTCTCGTCGTGGAAAGCCTCTGCGGTGACCGGATCCAGGGAAAGGGCGAACTGGTCCCGCCAGCGGAACTCGAACCGTGCCTTGGACAGGGCGTCATCGCGTTCGTGGGCGCCCGGGTGGCCCTTGGCCAGGTCGGCCGCGTGCGCTGCGATCTTGTACGTGATCACTCCCGTTTTGACGTCGTCCTTGTTCGGCAGCCCGAGGTGCTCCTTGGGTGTGACATAGCAGAGCATCGCGGTGCCGTACCGGGCGATCTCCGTGGCGCCGATGGCCGAGGTGATGTGGTCATAGCCCGGCGCGATATCCGTGACCAGCGGCCCGAGCGTGTAGAACGGTGCGCCCTGGCAGAGCTCCTGCTGGCGCTCCACGTTTTCACGGACCAGATGGAACGGCACATGGCCCGGCCCCTCCACCATGACCTGGACATCGAACTCCCAGGCACGCTTCGTCAGCTCGGCCAGGGTATCCAGCTCGGCGAACTGCGCGGCGTCGTTGGCGTCCGCCGTCGCGCCGGGCCGCAGTCCGTCGCCCAGCGAGAACGCGACATCGTATTTGGCGAAGATCGCGCAGAGCTCGTCAAAGTGCGTGTAGAGGAAGTTTTCCTGGTGGTGCGCGAGGCACCAGCCGGCCATGATCGACCCTCCGCGCGAGACGATGCCCGTGACCCGGTTGGCGGTCAGCGGCACATAGCGCAGCAGCACTCCGGCGTGGATGGTCATGTAGTCGACCCCCTGCTCGCACTGCTCGATCACGGTGTCCCGGAAGATTTCCCAGGTCAGGGCGTTCGCCTCGCCGTTGACTTTTTCGAGCGCCTGGTAGATCGGAACCGTGCCGATCGGGACGGGGGAGTTGCGGATGATCCACTCGCGGGTGGTGTGGATGTCATCGCCGGTGGAGAGGTCCATGACAGTGTCGGCACCCCACTGCGTGGCCCACTGCAGTTTGTCCACCTCCTCCGCGATGGAGCTGGTCACGGCAGAGTTGCCGATGTTGGCATTGATCTTCACCAGGAAGGCCTTGCCGATGATCATGGGCTCGGATTCGGGGTGGTTGATGTTGTTCGGGATGATGGCCCGGCCTGCCGCCACCTCGCTGCGGACCAGTTCGACGCCGCAGTTTTCGCGCAAGGCGACGAACCGCATCTCCGGCGTGATCACACCTTGCCGTGCGTAGTGCATCTGGGTCACCGTCCGGCCGGCGACGGCGCGGCGGGGCACAGGCCGGGCGCCTTTCCACTCGGCGGACGCGGCACCGCGGCGCACGGCCGACCTGCCGTCGTCGAGCAGGTTCCGTTCCCGCCCGCTGTACGGCTCGGTATCGGCCCTGGCCGCAATCCACGGTGCGCGGAGCGGTTCCAGCCCCAGGACCGGGTCGCTGCCCGGCCCGGCCGTGCGGTAGACCCGGAACGGGGCGTTGGCGGCGCCGCCCGGAGAGGCCGCCAGCGCAATCTCGGTCACCGGAACGCGGATGCCGTGCTCCGGATCCGTGGCGAACGCCAGGGAACGGGACTTCAGCGACTGTGTGGGGACCGCGGGCTGGTTTTGGCCGGGCTGGTCTTGGTTGGTCCGGTCTTGTCCGGCCCGGTTTTGGACAGGGCTGTGCTGCGCAGATTGGGTGCTCACGGAAATACTCACTTCCTTCGCCGGCATTACCCGGACAGGTTCAACGGTCGCAGGCTGCGTCAGCCCGATCTCAGCCCCTGCAGAGGCACCCGTGTGGTCGTAGAAGAAGCTACCACAAGGGCCCCGAGGTCCACCCGAGTGTGACGGGACCCGGATCGTCGCGTGGATCCAGCCGCGGCGGCTGGCCCATTTGGAATAAATTGAAGCTTCAAGTAATTTTAACTATATGCAAAGGTCATCGAAGGTCGGTGGCCACTGAACCACCGGAGCGTTCAAATGACTGCCGAAGCCACCAGCCACGATCTTCTTCCCGCCGCACTCACCATGGGCACTGTGATGCTCAAAGTCGGCGACATGCGGCTCATGACGGACTACTACCAGCGTGCCCTGGGCCTTGACATTGTGGCCGAGCAGGACGGCGGGCTCTACCTCGGCCGCCGCCAGAAGCCGCTGGTCCACCTCGCCCCCGCCCCCGGGCTGAACATCCCCTCCCGCGGCGAGGCCGGCCTCTTCCACACGGCACTGCTCTTCGAGGACCAGCCTGCCCTGGCCGCCACGGTCGCCAGCGCGGCCCAGTTCGAGCCGCAGTCCTTCACGGGGAGCGCCGACCACCTGGTCAGCGAGGCGTTCTATTTCAACGACCCCGAAGGCAACGGGATCGAGCTCTACTACGACCGTCCGCGGGCCGCGTGGGCCTGGGAGGGCAAGAACGTCGTGATGGACAGTCTCGCCCTGCCGCCGCAGCGCTATCTGGAACAGTTCCTGACCGAAGAATCCGTGAGCGGCCAGCGCGAGGCCGATGCCGGCGTCGGGCACGTCCACCTGCAGGTGGGCGACGTCCAGTCGGCCCACGACTTCTACGTCGGGACCCTGGGCTTTGAGAAGACGGCGGGCTGGCACGGCCAGGCGCTGTTCGTCTCCGCCGGCGGCTACCACCACCACATGGCCATGAACGTCTGGAATAGCCGCGGCGCCGGGCCCCGCCGGGACACCCTCGGCCTGGGCGAAGTGCTGATTGAAGTGCCTTCGGGGGACGACGTCGGAGCCCTTGCCGACCGTCTCAAGGTTGCCGGTGTCCAGTCCCACCACACCGGGGCCGAGCTGCGGTTCGAGGATCCGTGGCGCAACCGCATCCGTGTCGCTGTCCGCTGAGCACCCGCTGAGTCCGGCGTGGTGGCCGGGCGCGTGAGCCGTCCGCGGACGCACCATGATGCGGTCACCCACAGCTGTCCGGGATTTATTTTCCACCGGTTTGCCATGCCCGGTCCGCCACGCCGCCCGTTGCCGGACACCGTTGCATAAGGCCTGGGATGCCTGCCTGCCTGCCGGACTGGTGATTGGGGAGTCCGCCGCCGCCTCCAAAGGCCTGCCGCTGCCAGTGCTGCGGCGGTGCGTAGGTTCTCCGCTGTCGCCTGGCACTGGACATGCCCAACGTTCAAGGGCAGGACCTCAGGGACATGTCCAACGCAGGCGGGCGGGAATGGACATAGTGCCAACATGTCCATTGGTCGCGGCCGGGGGAGGGCATGTCCACAGGCGAGGCTGGGTGGAAGAGTGTCGGCCACGGTCCAGGGGAGGGCATGTCCAGTTTTCGCTGACGCGACCGATGGGCATGTCCACCGTTCGCGGCCGGGAATGGACATGTTGCCAGCATGTCCATTGGCCGCGGTCAGGGGAGGGCATGTCCGGTCCGGGCGCGGCCGGGCTCGAGCGGCTAGGCTGAAACAACAATCCGGCCGCGACTCATGAGGAGTGTTTCCTTGGGATTCACCGAAATCTTTGTTTCCACCCACAACGCAGCCCTCAAGCGTGCCGGGGCCTTGGACGGCGGTGCGCCTGCCGCCCCGGGCGCCGTACGGATCCCGGACATCAGCGACTTCGAAGTCGAACGGCTCGGGGACCTGGCCGGCACCGCCGTCCACGCCGCCGGCGCCGACTATGAGCTGGCCATGGTGGATGTGGCCAGCGACTCCCTGCTCGGCGTTCCGCATGCCATGGTCCGGGCCCTCGCCGAGTTGCTCAGCTACGAGACCGAAGACGGAGGCAACGTACTGGAAGACGTGGCGGCGAGCTGGGCTGCCGAGGAGGACATGCCCTTTGGTGCGGACCAGGCCGCAGTCTACGTCCGGCAGCTCGCCGAAGTCGCGGCCGGCATCGACCCGGCCACGAAGTCGGAGCTCTACGTCTGGACCTCCTGACTGGGACCGCGAGTGCCTTCCGGGGGCGGAATCAGCCGCTGCATGGGTGTCAAGTCGAAATCCCGGCGCTGATCTGGCACAATGAACAGGTACTTGATCTGCGTGGCCCCTCTCTCCGCGTCCGGATCTTGTCCTTTTAGAACCCCCTAGTATGGCCCGCCCCACGGGTGCAGAACGCCGGGCTCGACCCCGTTTCAGAAACAGGAGTGACCACAAAAGTGGCCGTAAAGATTCGCCTTAAGCGCTTCGGCAAGATGCGCGCACCGTACTACCGCATCGTCGTCATGGACGCACGCTCCAAGCGTGATGGCCGTGCCATCGAAGAGATCGGCAAGTACCACCCGACCGAAGAGCCCTCGTACATCGAGGTCGACACGGACCGTGCCCAGTACTGGCTCGGCGTCGGCGCACAGCCGTCCGAGCAGGTTGCCGCGATCCTCAAGATCACCGGAGACTGGCAGAAGTTCAAGGGTCTCCCCGGCCAGGAGGGCACCTTGAAGACCAAGGCTCCCAAGGCTGCCTTCGTTACCCCGGAAAAGGGTTCCGTGATCATTCCGGAAGCCATCACCAAGAAGGCCAAGAAGGACGAAGCAGCCGAGGCCCCCGCCGACGCAGCAGCAGAGACCACCGAGGCTGAGTAACTTGTTGGCCGAAGCGCTCGAACACCTCGTCCGCGGGATCGTTGACACTCCTGAGGATGTCAAGGTCAGTGCGAAGAACAACCGCCGCGGGGACACCCTTGAGGTGCGCGTTCACCAGGACGACCTCGGACGGGTGATCGGCCGACAGGGCCGCACCGCACGCGCATTGCGCACTGTGGTTGCGGCGCTGGCGGACGGCGAGCCGGTCAGGGTCGACGTCGTCGACACGGACCGCCGCCGGTAACGCTTTCAGCAACACTTGTCTTGAGCCCGGCCCCTTCACCAGATAATGGTGGAGGGGCCGGACTGTTTTCCGCGGCAGTGCGGACCGAGCGGCAAGAGCCGAGCGGTAAGAACCGAGCGGCAAGAGCCGAGCGGCAAGAACCGAGCGGCAAGAGCCGAGCGGTAAGAACCGCGCGGCAAGACCCAAGAAGTAAGAATCCAGCAGTACGACTCCGGAACAGAGGAACAGATGCAGCTCCAGGTGGCACGAATCGGCAAACCCCACGGCATCCGCGGCGAAGTGACCGTCCAGGTGCTGACGGACGCTCCCGGTGACCGCTTCGTGCCGGGCACGCAGTTCATTGTGGAGCCCGCATCGGCCGGCCCGCTGACTGTACTGAGCGCCCGCTGGAACAAGGACATCCTTCTGCTCGCCTTCGAGGAGATCGAGACGCGTAATGAGGCGGAAACCGTTCGGGGCGCCAAGCTGTTTGTCGAGACCGAAGAAATCGACGAGGACGAGGACGAGGGCTGGTACGAGCACGAACTGGTGGGCCTGGACGTCCGTGTGGGCGATCAGGTGGTCGGGAAGGTCTCCGGTCTGCACACCCTGCCCGTCCAGGACCTGCTGGTTGTCACCGCGACGGACGGCAAGGAAGTCCTGATCCCGTTCGTGGAGCAGATCGTCCCCGAGGTCAACGTCGGCGAAGGATTTGTCCTCGTCACCCCGCCGGCCGGACTTTTTGAGGTCAATACCGAGACCGCGGCGATCCCCGACGACGGCGGTTCCGACGCCGACGCGGACCGCGCCTGACATGCGGATCGACGTCGTCAGCATCTTCCCGGAGTACCTGGCCCCCCTGGAACTCTCGCTGATCGGGAAGGCCCGCCAGGACGGACTCCTGGACCTGAGGGTCCATGACCTGCGCGACTTCACCACGGACCGGCACCGGAGCGTGGATGACACCCCGTACGGCGGCGGCGCCGGCATGGTCATGAACCCCGAGCCCTGGGCGCAGGCGCTGGCCGCGGTGGCCGCCGCCGGTCCGGGGACGGCCGTCCCGGCGGACACCAGTGCCGTCACCGGCCCGGCGGACACCAGCCCGGCGGACACCGGTCTGGAGGACACTCACCATTCGGACGCGGCAGCCAAACCGGTCCTGATCGTCCCGTCCCCGGCGGGGGAGCGGTTTACGCAGGCCACAGCCCACGAGCTCGCTGCCGAGAAGCAACTCGTTTTCGCCTGCGGCCGCTACGAGGGCATCGACGAACGCGTCATGGAATGGGCCGCCGAACACTTCACCGTGCGCCCCATGAGCCTGGGCGACTACGTCCTCAACGGCGGCGAGGTGGCCGTGCTGGCCATGGTGGAGGCCATCGGACGGCTCCTCCCCGGGGTGGTCGGCAACCCCGAGTCCCTCGTCGAGGAATCCCACGCGGACGGGCTGCTGGAATACCCCGTCTACACGAAGCCCTCCCGCTGGCGGGACCGCGAGGTGCCGGCGGTGCTGCTGAGCGGCAACCACGGCAAGATCGCCCAGTGGCGCCGGCACGAGCAGTACCGGCGTACAGCCGAACGCCGCCCCGACCTGCTCGAGGAATTCGACGCCGCCAAGCTGCCCCGCGCGGACCGTACGGCCTTCGCGGACCTCGGCTACGACGTTGTCGACGGCCGCCTCCGGCGCCGCCCCGACGCGGGGGTTGGTCACTCCTAGCGTCCGTGTCGCCCGGGATTGGCCGGAAGGCCCCGGATGTGGCAAAATTAGTCCTTGTGCCTGCTGGGTTGCGAACCTGCCATAGGGGGAGCGCTGCCAACAGCCGGGCACCCCGGCCCTGTCAATTCGTGACGGAGCCGGATCGACAAACTTTCGACGGGAATTTCCGGCCGCATTTGCGCCCGGAGCTTGGCCGCCGTGACCCAACGTGAATGACCTGTGGCGTTCACCAGGAGTGAATCAATGCATATTCTCGATTCCGTAGATGCAGCTTCGCTGCGCACCGATGTTCCGACGTTCCGCGCGGGTGACACCCTCAAGGTTCACGTGAACATCATCGAAGGCAAGAACTCCCGTGTCCAGGTTTTCCAGGGCTTCGTCCTGGGCCGCCACGGCGACGGCCTGCGCGAAACCTTCACCATCCGCAAGGTCTCCTTCGGCGTTGGCGTGGAGCGTACCTTCCCGGTGCACTCCCCGATCATCGACAAGATCGAGCTCGTCTCCAAGGGTGACGTGCGCCGCGCCAAGCTCTACTACATGCGTGAACTGCGCGGCAAGGCTGCGAAGATCAAGGAAAAGCGCGACTTCCAGACCGGCAAGTAAGACTTCCCGGACTTCCGAGGCAGTCTTCCACCGCGGGTCCACGGACCGTACCCGGTGCGTTAGCTAGTGCGGCGCCGGAGCTATCCGCAACAGCGCCAGTTACTTCAGAAAAGCGCCAGGGGATACGGATCATGGAACAGACAAAACGCCAGCCCAGGAAACCGGGCTGGCGTTTTGCGTTGTTGGCCCTGGTCCTGGCCGTGGCCATCAGCGCCGTGGTCCGCTCACTCTGGGTGGACGTTTACTTCATTCCCTCCGCCTCCATGGAACCCCTTCTGCGCTCCGGGGACCGGATCCTTGTTTCCCACACCGACTTCCAGGCCGGACCGGTGCGCCGCGGCGACGTCGTGGTGTTCGACGGCCGCGGCTCGTTCGCCCCGCTGAACAGCGGCCACGGTCCCGTGGCGGACCTCGTGTCCGAAGCCGGCGGCTGGCTGGGGCTGACAGGGAGCGACACCACGTACGTCAAGCGCGTAATCGGGCTGCCGGGCGACCGCGTGGTGTGTTGTGACGCCGGAGGCCGGCTCACAGTCAACGGCCAGCAAGTTGCGGAACCCTACTTGTACCCGGGCGATGAGCCCAGCCAGCTGAAGTTCACCGTGGAGGTGCCGGCCGGGCGGCTCTGGCTGATGGGGGACCACCGCTCCATGTCGGCCGATTCCCGGAGCCTTCTCGGCGCCCCGGGAGGCGGCATGGTTCCCCTGGAACGCGTGATCGGCCGGCCGGTACAGATTATCTGGCCACTTGATAGATTTGCAGCAGTAGCGCGGCCCGATCAGGCCGCCAACACGACGACGAACGGACAGTAGATGCCCGAGACCGAACCCCGGACTCCTGATCCGCGGGGGCACGACCAGCCCCCGGTTACCTCCTCAGCGATCCCCGCCTCCGAGCACCAGTCCGGATCCGATCACCCCACCACCGTGCTGCCGCAGGCGCGGGTTGCGGGTGCCGGGACCTCCGCAGTCGCAGGCGGTGCACCCGCACCCGCGCCCGCACCCGCGTCCGCGCCGGACGAGGCTTCCGGCTACGGGCACGCAGAGACAGCGGCCCCGACCCCCATGCCCGACGACGCCGCGTCCGCCGGGCCGGCGCATGCCGGCGCGTCCTCACGGCGCGCCAGGAAGGCCAAGGCCCGTGAAGGCCGCAGCCCCCTCTTCCTGTGGCTCAAGGAAGTCGCCACGGTCGTCGTCGTGGCCATCGTGCTGTCGTTCCTGATCAAGACATTCCTCTTCCGGGCGTTCTATATTCCGTCCGAATCCATGATGAACACCCTGGATGTGAACGACCGCATCTTCGTCAACCTCCTTGTTCCGACGCCCATCGCCCTCGAACGCGGCGACGTCGTCGTCTTCAAGGACACCAAGGGCTGGCTGGTCCCCGCGGCCGGGACAGCAAAGGGACCTTTCACCTGGGTGCAGGACGGATTGACCTTCGTCGGCCTGCTCCCGGACAACTCCGAGCAGCACCTGGTCAAACGGGTCATCGGACTGCCCGGGGATCACGTCGTCTGCTGCGACGCCGGAGGCCGGCTCACGGTCAACGGTGTGCCCCTGGACGAGAAGTACATCAACGCCGCCGAAGTGCCGCAGGTCCGCGACTTCGACGTCGTGGTGCCGGCCGGCAAGGTCTGGGTCATGGGGGACAACCGCAACCACTCGGCGGATTCGCGCGCCCACATGGACACCAACGGCGGCTTCGTGGACGAGCCGGATATCGAGGGCAGGGCGGCTGTGATCGCCTGGCCGTTGAACAGGATTTCGGGCTTGGACAACTACCCCGACGTCTTCCATAGCGTGCCGGCCCCGGCTGGAAAGTAGGGCCCGCCGCCATGTCCGAAGCGCCCACCCTCGACTACGAACGCCGCTTCCGCAGCTCCGGCGCCCGGCTCGTCGCCGGCGTCGATGAGGTGGGCCGCGGAGCCCTCGCGGGTCCCGTCAGTGTGGGGATTGCCGTCGTTGATTTGCAGGAGCAGCGGCTCCTCGCGGACGTGCGGGACAGCAAACTGCTCAAGGTGGCCGACCGCGAACGTCTCGTGCCGCTGGTGAGCGCTTGGTCCGTGGCCTCTGCCGTCGGACACGCCTCGGCCAAGGAGATCGATGCCGTCGGCATTGTGGGGGCGCTCCGGCTCGCGGGGACCCGCGCCTGGCTGGCGGTACTCGCCGCGGGGGTCACGCCCGACGTCGTGCTGCTGGACGGCAGCCACAACTGGCTCTCTCCCGGGACCCAGGCGTCGCTGTTCGACGTCGAACCGGCGGAGCCCGGGTGCGACGCGCCGGTGCACACCCTCGTCAAGGCGGACATGCAGTGCCTGAGCGTAGCCGCGGCCAGCATCCTGGCCAAGGTCGAACGCGACCACATGATGTGCGAACTGCACAGCGAATACCCGGCGTTCGGCTGGGACGAGAACAAGGGGTACGGGACCGCCGCGCACAAGGACGCGCTCCGCGCTGCGGGACCGACGCCGTACCATCGGGTCAGCTGGCAGCTGCTGTAGGCCTCTGCGCACCTGGTGCAGGCGCACCGGGCGCAGGCGCGGGGTGGCGCGCGGCCGGCGCCGGATGGTGCAAGATGGAACCATGAGTGCCGAGGACCTTGAAAACTATGAGACCGACATGGAGCTGCAGCTCTACCGCGAATACCGCGACGTCGTCGGGCTGTTCAGCTATGTGGTCGAGACCGAGCGGCGTTTCTACCTTGCCAACCACGTCGACCTGCAGGCCCGCAGCGCTGACGGCGAGGTTTATTTCGACCTGACGCTGCAGGACGCCTGGGTGTGGGACGTCTACCGCTCGGCCCGGTTCGTCAAGAGCGTCCGCGTCATCACCTTCAAGGACGTCAACGTCGAAGAACTGCCGCGCAGCGAGGAGCTCGCCCTGCCCAAGGTGGAGGATCTGGGCAACTGAGCCTCGTTCCCCAGCCCCCTGGCCCCTGCTCCCTTAGTCCCTTAGTGGCGCCGGGCTGACTGGCCCCTGCTCCCTTAGTCCCTTAGTGGCGCCGGGCTGACTGGCGCAGGATTCCCATTCCGGTCCGGAGTGATGCCCTGCTGCCGCAGCAGCAGCAGGGCCAGTACACTCTCCGGAGAAGAGCCGCAGCCATCCGGGTTTGCGGATCCCCGCTCGGCCGCGTGGTCGGACGCCGTGTCGCCGATACCGATGGTTGCGACGGCCGCCTTCCACCCGCCGAGCCCCTCGATCTGCTTGGGAACCCAGACGTTGGCCGCGCCGTTGACGTAGTCCCATACTTGGGGATGGACACCCGGGCCGAGATAGATGCCACCGTCCGGCGCCCGGGTGACGAGTGTGGGCAGTGGCAGGACTCCCATCAGTTGCGCGGCCTGGTACTCGGACGTGCTCCACGGCGGTTCGTCGAAGTAGTACCAGCTCGCGGCACAGATGCCGTACAGCGTCGGACCGAGCTGCGCGAAGTTCAGATAAAGCTTCATAATCCGTTGATGGGACAGGGTGAGGCTGAACGCGTCCCCATCTGCTGGTCCTCGTGGGCGACGGCCGAGCGGCTGATGTGGTTCAGGGACACGTACTGGTAGGCGATGGGGCCGCCGGTCTCCAGCATGAAGGCAGTACGCGGGGGAGTGACCCAGATGAACGAGACGGCGGCCAGTTCCGTGAGGACCGCCATGGCGAGGGCGACCTTGGGGACCCTGGCGAGGAATCGCCGCAGCCGGTGCTTGCGCTTCCTGGCCCGATCCGCCGGCTCGCGCTCTTGGGCTATCACAGGTTCGCGTTCGGACTCAAGCCCAGGTGCGGGAGCGGGTGTCGGTCGGGGCGCCGGTGCCGGTCCGGGCGCCGGCGCTGGCGCAGGCCGATGGGGTGCAACCTGTCCCTCCGGCCCGCGCATCCGAACCGGTTCTGCGGGCTGCTGCGTTCCCAGCGGCCGGGCCTCCGCCGGCGACGGAGCCGCGCGTTGTTCCATACGCCGATCCTTTGGAAAAAATGCGGGCGCCCCCTCGGAATGTGTGGGGGTTGGGAAAAGCCTAAGCGGGCCATGCGGGCAATGGCTACGTTTCGTCGACTGACAACCGCCTCGACACGTCCTGTCAACATCTCCCGCCACGACCGCCACGGCTCTGATGGCCGGCGACGCGTGCAGCGGATCCGCCCGGACCACGGGCCGCCGGCAGGGCAATCCGGCGAAGTTTCCCACATAGCGCACCAGCCGTCTGGGAAGACTTGGCGTGACTGCGCATTCTGGTGTCATGAGAGCCAAGGATCTGCTGGGCCGGCGCGGGGAGGAACTCGCCGCCGGGTATCTTGAATCGCTCGGTATGCGCGTAGTCGACCGCAATTGGCGCTGTCCCGAGGGCGAAATCGACATTGTGGCGCTCGATGGCGACGCCTTGGTTATTGCCGAGGTCAAGACGCGGACGTCGCTCGCCTACGGCCACCCCTTTGAAGCCGTGGGCGTGGAGAAACTGGCGCGGCTCCATCGGCTCGCGTCGGCGTGGTGCCGGGACCATGAGTTGCGGATGCCCCTGCGCCGTGTGGACGTCATCGCCGTGCTCGACGACGGCATAGGGGAGCCCGCCGTCGAGCACCTCAAGGGGGTGGGGTAGATGGCTCTGGGCCGAACCTACTCCGTGGCACTGGTCGGGCTCAACGGCTACATCGTCGAGGTCGAGGCTGACATCGGCCAGACATTGCCCGCTTTTGTGATCCTGGGCCTGCCGGACGCGTCGCTCAATGAAGCGAAAGAGCGGATCCGCTCCGCCGCGCAGAACTCAGGCATTCCGCTCAGCCGCCGGAAAATCACAGCCAATCTCATTCCGGCGTCCCTGCCGAAACGCGGTTCCGGCTTCGACCTCGCCATCGCCATGGCAGTGCTGCTGGCAGCCGACGACATCCGTCCCACCGGTCGGTCGGTCTTCATCGCCGAACTTGGCCTTGACGGGAGGCTGCGGCCCGTGCGGGGCATTCTCCCCGCGGTCATGGCGGCCGTACGGTGCGGTTATCCCGACGTCGTCGTGGCGCACGCCAACGTCGCAGAGGCCGAGCTTGTGCCCGGCGCACGGGTCCAGGGCTACCGGACGCTGGCACGACTGGCGTTCGACTGCGGCGCCGATCCCCAGAATCTGGCCCTGGACTTCGAGCCCTGGCCTGAGGACACGGAGGGCGACGACGCCGAAGCTGGCCCCGCCCGGGCCGCCATGCCGGACATGCGCGACGTTTCAGGCCAGGCCGAGGCCCGGCGCGCCTTGGAGGTGGCGGCAGCCGGCGCCCATCACCTCCTGATGACCGGTCCTCCCGGCGCAGGGAAGACCATGCTGGCGGAGCGACTGCCGGGGCTCCTGCCGGACCTGGGCGACACCGAAGCCATGGAAGTCACTGCGATCCATTCCTTGTGTACCCTAACCTCTGCTTCCGTGCAGTTGCTGCGCCGCCCGCCCTATGAAAACCCGCACCATACCGCGACGTCAGCAGCCATTATTGGCGGTGGCTCGGGGCTGCCGCGGCCTGGAGCGGCGTCCCGGGCCCACCGGGGCGTGCTGTTCCTTGACGAGGCGCCGGAGTACGAGCGCCGGGTCCTCGATGCCCTCCGGCAGCCGCTGGAAAGCGGCGAGCTGGTCATCCACCGTTCGGCGGGCACGGCGGCCTACCCTGCGCGGTTCCAGCTGGTCCTTGCGGCGAATCCGTGTCCCTGTGGCAAGGCATCGGGCAAGGGCGTCGACTGCACCTGCACACCCACGATGAGGCGGCGCTATCTGGCCCGCATGTCCGGGCCGTTGCTGGACCGGGTCGATATCCAGCTGCAGGTTGAACGGGTATCGCTGGCCGATTTCGGGCGGCCCGGCGCTGAGGAGGACAGCGCCACCATCGCAGAGCGCGTCCGGGCGGCGCGCCGGCGACAGCTGGAGCGGCTGCGGCCGCTCGGGATGGAGACCAACTCACAAGTGCCCGGGCGGATGCTGCGGGGCGAGCTGCGGCTCGCGGCACCCACCACGCGAATCCTGGACCGTGCACTCGAACGCGGTGTCCTGACAGCCCGCGGCTACGACCGCGTGCTGCGTCTCGCCTGGACCCTGGCGGATCTTTCCGGCCGGGAGAGCCCGGATCCGGACGACGTCGGGCAGGCCCTGGGCCTCCGCCAGGCCGCCGTCGCCAGTGGGTGACGCCGCCAGGGCACCGTTTGAACCATCAGCCATACCAAAGGAGAGCACTATGTCGATCGAGGAGAGGACCGCACGGGCGGCGCTGTCCCGTCTGTTCGAGCCGCAGGATGCCGCCGCCCTCGCGCTGGTCCACGTGGCCGGCGCGGAAGACGCCCTGCGCATCGCCACGGGCCAGCTCGCGGCCGGTCCGGGGCTTGAGCAGGACATTTCCGGCGTCCTGGCCGACAACGGCTCCCGGGGAGGCTGGGCTGGCCTGGGCGAGGCCCTGAAGCGATGGGCGCCACGCGTGCCGGATCTGGCACCGGCCCGCGACCTCAACACCATGCAGCGGCTCGGCGGACGCCTGATCATTCCCTCCGACGAGCTGTGGCCACGCCAGCTCGCGGACCTCGGCCTCCAGGAGCCGTTGTGCCTGTGGTGGCGGGGAATCGAACAGGAACTGCCTCCGGCCGCCCGGTCCATCGCCCTCGTGGGCTCGCGGGACAGCACCTCGTATGGCGCTTCCGTGACCGGGGACCTTGCATACTCCTTGGCGCAGCGCGGCTTCACCATCATCTCCGGCGGCGCCTACGGAATCGATGCCCACGCCCACAGGGCAGCCCTCGCAGGCAGCGCCGGCAGCATGCCTACGATCGCTGTCATGGCCGGGGGAGTGGACCGCTTCTACCCCTCCGGGAACGAGGACCTGCTGAGGGCTGTCGCGAACCAGGGCGCGGTCCTCGCGGAAGTCCCGCCAGGGTCAGCTCCCACCCGGTACCGTTTCCTGCAACGGAACCGCCTCATTGCGGCGCTGGCATCGGTTACGGTGGTGGTCGAGGCACGGTGGAGGTCGGGGGCGCTTAACACGGCCCACCATGCCGAAAGCCTGGGCCGGGCCGTGGGGGCTGTGCCCGGTTCCGTTCACAGCGCCAATTCCGCCGGGTGCCACCGGCTCCTCCGCGAAGGCGGGGCGGTCTGCGTCACCGATGCCGGAGAGATTGCCGAGCTCGCCTCCCCAAGCGGCGACTGCCTGTCCGAGGACAAAGCCGGGCGGGAAGAAGCGCACGACGGACTGACCCTTGAGGACCTGATCCTGCTGGACGCGCTGCCCCTCCGGAACGCCAGTTCGGTTGAGAAGCTTGCCACCGTAGCGGGGCTTGGCCCGGACTCAGTCAGGGCGGGCCTCGGACGGCTCGGGCTGCTGGGACTGGCCGAGCAGGACCGGGCCGGCTGGAAGCGATCCGGACGATCGGGCTGACACGCCGCGGTTCGTCATCGCTTTCCTCGAATGCCCGGCGAGTACTGCGAGAGTAGGAGGATGTCTACACAGGAGTTTCCCGCCGCACTGGCCGCTGCCGCCCACCGGTTCGGCCGCTACCTGGAGGCGGAGCGGGGACGGTCGGCGCACACAGTGCGCGCCTACCTCTCGGATGTCGAAAGTTTGCTGGCCCATGCGGCCTCTGAGGGGGTCGAGGACCTGGACGGGCTGGAACTGGGGAGCCTCCGGCGATGGCTCGGCGCGCAGAGTGAGGCCGGAATGTCCCGTGCCACCTTGGCCCGCCGTTCGGCCACCGCCCGCGCCTTCACCGCCTGGGCCGTGCGGGAGGAGCTGATCACGGCCGACCCCGCGCTGCGGCTCAAGGCCCCGAAGCGGGAGAAATCGCTTCCCGGCGTCCTGCACCAGCAGCAGGTGCGCAGGCTTGTCGAGGGTGCGGAGTCCGCTGCGTCCGAGGGGGTGCCGCTGGCCCTGCGCAACAGGGCCATGGTCGAACTGCTCTACGCCACCGGTGTCCGGGTCGGCGAACTGGCCGGTATGGACGTGGACGATCTCGATCCGGACCGCAGGACCCTGAGGGTGGTCGGCAAGGGCAACAAAGAGCGGACGGTGCCCTACGGGCTGCCCGCGGCGCTCGCGGTGGACGACTGGCTCCGGCGCGGCCGCCCTGCCCTGGCCAGTGAGGCGAGCGGCCCGGCGCTGTTCCTGGGCGTCCGCGGCAAGAGGGTCGACCAGCGCCAGGTCCGAAGTGTGGTCAAGGGCATGCTCGAGGCGCTCGGCGACACCGCTGCGACGGGACCCCACGCCCTGCGGCACTCGGCGGCCACCCACTTGCTCGACGGAGGCGCGGACCTGCGGGCGGTGCAGGAAATTCTGGGGCACAGCAGCCTGGCCACGACCCAGATTTATACGCATGTCTCTGTGGAGAGGCTCCGGCAGAGCTACCAGCAAGCCCATCCCCGGGCCTGAAATCACGCACCAGCGGTGACGTACTGCCGGGTTGGGAAATCCGCTCGGCGCGCCGGGAAAGACGCGCCGAATTTCACTAGCGTAATTAGGAGGCGTGCGGCAGAATAAGACTCACGTCCGGGAGTTTCAAGTTGAGCTTGAAGCTAGAGTGCTTTGCGCCCCAGCTTGAAATCCGGCTGTATATTAGGAGTTTGGCAGGAGCTCCGTTACTGATTCGGATCCGCGCAACAGACAGACATCCAGGCAGAGGTCGTTGGGGAAGACGTACCTACAGCTATGGAGGATGGAATGTCTGTTGCACTGACCCGCGGTGTGTTGTTTGTTCACTCGGCCCCGACCGCCCTGTGCCCCCACGTTGAGTGGGCCATAGGCTCTGTCGTGGACAAGCGGACGGACCTGGAGTGGACTGCGCAGCCTGCTGCGCCCGGAATGTTCCGGGCTGAGCTGTCGTGGACCGGAACCCCGGGCACGGGGGCTCAATTGGCGTCCGCTCTTCGCGGCTGGGCCCATTTGCGCTACGAAGTCACGGAAGAGCCCAGCCAGGGCGTGGACGGCGGCCGCTGGTCCCACACGCCTGAACTCGGCATCTTCCACGCCACTACCGACGTGCACGGCAACATCATGGTCTCCGAGGACCGCATCCGGTACGCCTACGAATCCGGGGCGGGCGACCCCTCTGCCGTCTACCATGAGCTTTCCCTCGCCCTCGGCGAAGCCTGGGACGAGGAACTCGAACCGTTCCGGCACGCGGCCGAAGGCGCCCCCGTCCGCTGGCTGCACCAGGTCGGCTGAAGGCTGCGGGTAGCCTTTAGCCGAAGCAACTCCATAGTTTCGCCCCAAACGACAGATGGCGGCAATGTTCACCAAGGAACGTTGCCGCCATCTGTCATTTTCCGCGGGACGAGCCGCAGGACGAGGCGCTAGATGCTGCGCACCGCGATGACGGCGTTGTGGCCGCCGAAACCGAAGGAGTTGCTGAGTGCCGCGATGCTCCCCGCAGGCAGGTCGCGGGCGGACGTGACGACGTCGAGCGGGATCTCCGGATCCTGGTTCTCCAGGTTGATGGTCAGCGGTGCCTTGCGTTCGTAGACGGCCAGGACGGTAAGGACGGCTTCCACCGCACCGGAGGCGCCGAGCAGGTGCCCCATCTGCGACTTGGTGGCCGAGACGGCGACGTTGTCCACGTGCTTGCCGAGGGCGGCTTTGAGGGCCGCGTACTCCGGCTTGTCGCCGACCGGGGTGGAGGTGGCGTGCGCGTTGACGTGCACCACATCCTCGGGCTGGATGCGGCCGTCGAACATGGCAGCCTTCAGCGCGCGGGTCGCGCCGAGGCCCTCAGGGTCCGGGGCGGTGATGTGGTAAGCGTCGGCGGTGACTGAGGTGCCGGCCAGTTCGGCGTAGATCCGGGCGCCGCGGGCCAGGGCATGTTCCTCGGCTTCGAGGACCAGGGCGCCGGCGCCTTCGCCCATGACGAAGCCGTCGCGGTCGCGGTCGTAGGGGCGGGAGGCGTGCTCGGGATCATCGTTGCGGCGCGAAAGGGCCTGCATGGAGGCAAACGCGGCGATCGGCATCGGGTGGATGGCGGCTTCGGCGCCGCCGCAGACGACGACGTCGGCCTTGCCGGAGCGGATCAGTTCGAGGCCCATGTGCACGGCCTCGGTGCCGGAGGCGCAGGCGGAAACGGGGGTGTGGGCGCCGGCGCGGGCTCCCAGGTCCAGGCTGACCGCTGCCGCCGGGCCGTTGGGCATCAGCATGGGCACGGTCATGGGCAGGACGCGGCGGGGGCCCTTTTCGCGCAGGGTGTCCCAGGCGTCCAGGAGGGTCCAGACTCCGCCGATGCCGGTGGCGAAGGCCACGGCGAGGCGGTCGTGGTCGATCTCGGTGATGCCGGAGTCGGCCCACGCCTCGCGGGAGGCGACCACGGCGAACTGCGTGGACGGGTCCATCCGCTTGGCCTCGACCCGGCTCAGGACCTCAGTCGCGGGGGTGGAAGCGCGTGCGGCGAAGTGCACGGGCAGCTCGTACTTGGCCACCCAGTCGTCCTCGAGCGTGTGCGCGCCGGAGACGCCCTTCAGCGCGTTCTTCCACATCGTGGGGACATCGCCGCCGATGGGTGTGGTGGCACCCAGACCGGTAATGACTACTTTGCGTGCCATGGCATCACTCTCTGTCGGTGCGCCTGCCGTGTCCGGGCCCGGGGAAAGGGGTGGCCGGGGCCTGCGTTTGGAAAACTCTGTGGTCTTGCACTCTTGGTCTTGCAAATGGCGCGGTCCGGGGCGCGGTTGCGCCCCGGACCGGCATGGGCCGAAACTAGGCGGCCTGCGCGCTGGCGATGAAGCTGACGGCGTCGCCGACGGTCTTAAGGTTCTTGACCTCTTCGTCCGGGATGCGGACGCCGAACTTTTCTTCAGCGTTGACCACGATCGTCATCATCGAGATGGAGTCGATGTCCAGGTCCTCAGTGAAGGACTTGTCCAGCTCAACAGCCTCCGGTGCCAGACCGGTTTCTTCGTTGACGATTTCAGCCAAGCCGGCCAGGATCTCTTCGTTGCTAGCCATTGACGGCTCCTTTTCTAGTTGGTGCCTCAGGCTGCCGGCGGAGCCGGCCGCCTCGGGCGGAAATGGTTCAAGCCGAGGGTTCGGCTTGGTGCGGGAATGCGTGCTGGGTAGAACGTATTCAGTTCGGGGGTGCTACGGGAGCACGATCACCTGGGCGCCGAAGACCAGTCCGGCTCCGAAGCCGATCTGCAGTGCGAGTCCGCCGCTGAGCTCGGGGTTCTCCAAGAGCAGGCGGTGGGTGGCCAGGGGGATCGAGGCCGCCGAGGTGTTGCCGGCCTCCGCGATGTCGCGGGCGACCTTGACGGTCTCCGGCAGCTTCAGCTTCTTGGCCATCTCATCGATGATGCGCATGTTGGCCTGGTGCGGGATGAAGGCGGCGAGGTCCTCGGCCTTGATCCCGGCCGCGTCGAGGGCCTGCTGGGCCACCTTGGCCATTTCCCAGACCGCCCAGCGGAAGACCGTCTGGCCGTCCTGGCGGAGCGTGGGCCACAGTGACGCATCGGTCACGGCGGCTTCCTCGTCACTGACGGCCTTGCCGTGCTTGCCGGACAGTGCGAGTTCGCGGATATCCAGCATCGAGTGCGTCATGCCGATCGCATCCCATTTGCTGCCGTCCGAACCCCACACGGAGGGGCCGATCCCGGGGGTGGCGGAGGGGCCGATCACGACGGCGCCGGCGCCGTCGCCCAGCAGGAAGGAGATGGTGCGCTCGGTGTTGTCGATGACGTCGGACAGCTTTTCCGCACCGACCACGAGGACGTAGTCGGCCGCACCGGACCGTACAAGGGCGTCGCCCTGGGCGATGCCGTAGCAGTAGCCCGCGCAGGCGGCCGAAATGTCGAACGCCGGTGCCGGCGTCGCGCCCAAACGGTCGGCCAGGCTCGCGGCAGCGGAGGGTGTCGCGTACGGGTGGGTGACCGTGGAGACAATGACGGCGCCGAGCTGGGACGCGTCGATGCCGGCCTTCTGCAGGGCCTCGCGGGCGGCGCCTTCGGCCATGTCGATCACGCTGACGTCGGCGGGGGCGCGGTGCCGGGTGATGATGCCCGTGCGCTGGCGGATCCACTCATCAGAGGAATCGATCCACTGGCACACGTCTTCGTTGGTGACGATGACGCTCGGCCGGTAGGCGCCGACACCCATGATGCGGGTGTTCTCGTGCACGGGCGACTGCTTAAGAGTGGGAACGCTCATGCCCCTCCTTCCAGTTCTGCGAATAGGGCCAGGGCCGCGGAGAGGTCGTCCGGGGTCTTGACAGTGACGGTCTTGACGCCGGGCATGCCGCGCTTGGCGAGGCCCGCGAGGGTTCCGGCCGGAGCCAGTTCGATCACGCCGGTCACTCCGCGCCGCACCATGGTCTCCATGCAGAGGTCCCAGCGGACCGGACGGGAAACCTGGGCGATCAAACTCTCGACGGCGGCCGGGCCGTCGGTGACTTCGGCGCCGTCGAAGTTGGACAGCAGCGGAACCTGCGGGTTCCGCGGGTGCAGGGAGGGCCGCAGAGCCTGCAGTGCCGCGACGGCGGGGGACATGTGCGAAGTGTGGAAGGCGCCCGCAACCTTCAGCGGAATCACCCGGGCCTTGGCCGGGGGGTTCTCCGCCAGCGCTTTGAGCTGTTCCAGGGTGCCGGCGGCAACTGTCTGGCCTGCGCCGTTGACGTTCGCGGCGGTGGCTCCGCAGGCTTCAATGGCCGCCAGGACCTCGGCGGGGTCTCCGCCGACCACGGCGCTCATGCCGGTCGGGATGGCCGCTGCGGCCGCGGCCATGCCGTTCGCGCGTTCCCTGACAAACGTCATGGCTTCGGTTTCTGTCAGCACGCCGGCCAGGGCCGAGGCCGTGATTTCGCCGACGGAGTGTCCGGCGAGAATCACCGGAAGGGTTCCGAGTTCGACGTCGAACAAGGACGTTGCGGCCACCAGCCCGGCGGCGACGATCAAAGGCTGCGCGACGGCCGTGTCCTTGATCGTCTCCTCATCGGAGGTGGTGCCGTGGGCGGTGAGGTCGATACCTGCGATTTCGCTGAGGGAGGCCAAATGGCCTGCGACGGGAGGCAGTTCTAGCCACGGGGCCAGAAAACCTGGGGTCTGGGAGCCCTGTCCGGGGCAAACGATTGCAAGCACGTAACCAGCTTTCCAAATTACCGCGTGATTATCGGTGTATTCATACACCAAGCTCACTGGGTCAGTTTGTAGGAAGTCTACAACCGATCAGGAGTTGTTGCGGGACGGCTGACGTTCCGTGGCGGGCTTCGGCGGGGCCGAGAGACGCCCCACCACCAGGGCTGTCTGGAGCACGAACGCCTCCCGCGGCAGGAGCGGATCCCAGCCTGTCACGTCGCAGACGCGCTTGAGCCGGTAGCGCACCGTGTTGGCGTGGACGAAGAGCTCCCGGGCTGTCGCCTCGAGGGAATGGCCCAGTTCCAGGTAGGTGCCCAGGGTTTCCACGAGGCCGTTGGACGCGGCCAGGAGGGGCCGGTAGATGTTCTTGACCAGGGAGCGACGGGCGGCGTCGTCCCCTGAGATGACCCGTTCGGGCAGCAGATCGTCGGCCGCCACGGGGCGCGGCGCCGAGGGCCAGGCGCGGGCCGCCGTCAGCCCCGCGAAGGCGGACTGGGCGGAGCTGCTGGCCTCGAGCAGTGAGCCTGCCTCCGGTCCGTAGACGACAGGACCCGGGGCGAAGAGCTCGCTGAGCTTGAGGTAGGCCGTCTCGCGGTCCTGGAGCCCGCCAAGGATGAGGATGAGCCTGTCGCCCTGGATGCCCACGAGGGCGTCCTCGGCGAAGCGGCCGGCGGTGCGGCGCAGCTCGCTGACGTAGCTGGCGCTCGGTTCGGACGGCGAATTGCCCACCATGACCGTGAAGCGCTCCTGCGCCTTCCAGCCCAGGGCCGCGATCCGGGACCGCAGCGCGTCCGTGTTTTCGCCCCGCAGGATTGCGTCGACAATGAGTGCCTCGAGCCGCGTGTCCCAGGATCCCCGGGACTCGGCGGCCCGGGCGTATACATCCGCGGCAGCAAAGGCGACCTCCCGCGAGTAGCGCAAGACAGCTTCGCGCAGGGCGGACTGGTCCGCTTCGGGCGCGATCACGGGGACCTGGTCCTCGACCACCTCCACGACGATCCGGATGAGCTGGAGGGCTTTCTGCAGGCTGATGGAGCGCGTGAGTTCGGTCGGCGCGGTGCCGAAGACGTCGGACAGGATCCACGACGGCGAGCTGGGACGTTCGTACCACGTGACGAATGCGGCGATGCCGTTCTGGGCCACCATGCCCAGCGCCGAGCGCTCGTCCGAGTTCAGCCGGCTGTACCAGGGCAGGGATTTCTCCAGCTGGCGGAGGGTCGTCGTGGACAGCTGGCCCACGCTCGCGCGGAGCTTCTTGAGGGTTTCGGCTTTCTCCGGAGTCATCGCCCGTGAGCTTGGCGTGCGTTTTGCGGGGGTGGTGGTCGGCTCTGCCATGCATTGAGCATACGGGGCGGGCCGCCCAAGCTCCATTTGTGCAAAGGCTACAAGTGCCTTTGTCCTGGATCACAGCCGAGAATGACCGGCGTGCCGGGGCCGTGGAGCTCCGGGCACCGTGGTGACGGTGCTTAAACGCACGACGGCGGGTCCCACCTTCCGGTGGGGACCGCCGTCGTGCGCTGTTATCCGGGTGGGGTGGCCGGGTTAGGAGTCGCCGCCCGCGTTGCCGGTGGTGCCGGCATTGACGTTGTGCAGACGGTACTTCTCAATCGCCTGGGCCGGAGCCTGGGCATCCACTTCGCCCCGGCGGGCCAGCATCTGCAGGGAACGGACCACGATCGAGTGGATGTCGTTCTTGAAGAAGCGGCGCGCGGCGGCGCGGGTGTCGGAGAACCCGAAGCCGTCAGCACCGAGCGAGGCGAACTCGTTCGGCAGGAACTGGCGGATCTGGTCCGGCACGGCCTTCATGTAGTCGGTGACTGCCACGATCGGCCCGGTGGCACCGGCGAGCTGTTCGGTGACGAACGGAACACGGGCGGGCTGGCCCGGGTTGAGGAAAGCTTCCTCCTCGGCAGCCATGGCGTCGCGGCGCAGTTCTGTCCAGGACGTCACGGACCAGACATCCGCGGAGACGCCCCAGTCCTCGGCGAGGACCCGCTGGGCCTCAAGGGCCCAGGGGACGGACACACCGGAGGCGAGGATCTGCGTGCGCGGGCCGTCGATCTTGGCCGGTGCGAGCAGGTAGACGCCCTTGATGATGCCCTCGACGTCGATTTCCGCCGGTGCCGGCGGCTGCACGATCGGCTCGTTGTAGACCGTGATGTAGTACATCACGTTCCGCGACGGGTCGTTATCGGCAGGGCCGGGACCGTACATCCGGTTGAGGCCGTCGCGCATGATGACGCCGATCTCGTAGCCGTATGCCGGGTCGTAGGAGACGACCGCCGGGTTGGTGGCGGCGAGGATCGGCGAATGTCCGTCCGCGTGCTGCAGACCTTCGCCGGTCAGCGTGGTGCGGCCGGCGGTAGCGCCGATGACGAACCCGCGGGTCATCTGGTCTGCCGCGGCCCAGAAGGAATCACCTGTGCGCTGGAATCCGAACATCGAGTAGAAGACGTAGATCGGGATGAGCGGTTCGCCGTGGGTGGCGTAGGACGTTCCGGCCGCGGTGAAGGCTGCGACGGAACCCGCCTCGTTGATGCCGGCGTGCACGATCTGGCCGGAGATGGACTCCTTGTAGGCCAGGACGAGTTCGCGGTCGACAGAGAGGTAGTTCTGGCCGTTCGGGTTGTAGATCTTCGCGGTCGGGAAGAACGCGTCCATGCCGAACGTGCGGGCCTCATCCGGGATGATCGGCACAATCCGCTTGCCGAACTCCTTGTCCCGCATGAGGTCCTTGAGCAGGCGGACGAATGCCATGGTGGTGGCTGCCTGCTGCTTGCCGGAGCCGCGGTTGGCGACTTCGTAGACCTTGTCCTCCGGGAGCGTGACCTCGGAATGCTTGGAACGGCGTTCGGGGACGAAACCGCCCAGTTCCTTGCGGCGTCCCATCAGGTACTGGATCTCCGGGGAGTCCATGCCGGGGTGGTAGTACGGCGGCCGGTACAGGTCGGCTTCCAGCTGCTCGTCGGTGATCGGAATGCGCAGGTGGTCGCGGAAAGCCTTGAGGTCCGCCAGGGTGAGCTTCTTCATCTGGTGGGTCGCGTTGCGGCCCTCGAAGTGGGTGCCCAGGCCGTAGCCCTTGACCGTGTGCGCCAGGATGACGGTCGGCTTGCCCTTGAACTCCACGGCGGCCTTGTAAGCGGCGTAGACCTTGTTGTAGTCATGGCCGCCGCGCTTGAGGTTCCAGATCTCGTCGTCGGACAGGTCCTGGACCATTTCCTTGGTTTGCGGGGTCTGGCCGAAGAAGTGCTCGCGGACGAACGCGCCGGATTCGGCCTTGTACGTCTGGTAGTCGCCGTCGACCGTCTCGTTCATGATCTTCACGAGCGAGCCGTCCTCGTCCTTGGCCAGGAGCTTGTCCCACTCACGGCCCCAGACCACCTTGATGACGTTCCAGCCGGCACCGCGGAAGAAGGCTTCGAGTTCCTGCATGATCTTGCCGTTGCCGCGGACGGGTCCGTCGAGGCGCTGGAGGTTGCAGTTGATGACGAAGTTGAGGTTATCGAGCTTGTCGTTGGCTGCGAGCTGCAGCAGGCCGCGGGACTCGGGCTCGTCCATTTCGCCGTCGCCAAGGAACGCCCAGACCTGCTGGTCCGAGGTGTCCTTGATGCCGCGGTTTTCCAGGTAGCGGTTGGACTGCGCCTGGTAGATGGCGTTCATCGGGCCGATGCCCATGGAGACGGTGGGGAATTCCCAGAACTCCGGCATCAGGCGCGGGTGGGGGTAGCTCGAAAGGGCGTGCCCTTCCTTGGACTTCTCCTGGCGGAACCCGTCGAGGTCCTCCTCGGTGAGGCGGCCTTCCATGAAAGCGCGGGCGTACATGCCGGGGGAGGCGTGGCCCTGGAAGAAGACCTGGTCCCCGCCGCCCGGGTGGTCCTTGCCGCGGAAGAAGTGGTTGAAGCCGACTTCGTAAAGCGTCGCGGCTCCTGCGTAGGTGGAGATGTGACCGCCGACGCCGATATCCGCCCGCTGTGCGCGGTGCACCATGACAGCGGCGTTCCAGCGAAGCCACGCCCGGTACTTGCGCTCGATCTCCTCGTCGCCGGGGAACGGAGCTTCCTGGTCGACGGGAATCGTGTTGACGTAGTCCGTCGTGGTGACCATCGGTACACCCACGCTTTGCGCGCCGGCCCGCTGGAGCAGGCTGCGCATTATGTACTGGGCACGTTCGGTGCCCTGTTCCTGAATCAGGTTATCCAGGGACTCGATCCATTCGGCGGTCTCTTCTGGATCACGATCAGGCAGCTGGTTTGTCAACCCGCTGAGGATATGGGAGGTATCTTCTCCTGCAGCCACGTCCAACCTCTCTTTGAGCGCATTCATCGGCACCCTCAGCTCCGGCAGGGTAACTGCCTGGCGTGAACGCGACGTGTGCGACATATCGGTTACAACAGCCCGGTCGTGTGCGCCGGGCAAGGTCCATGCACGACTATGCCTGCCTGTATAAGCGGGGCGGTCGCCCTTGCAGGCGTAGTCGTCACCAGCCACTCTAGCTGTGACAGCTGGAGGATGCGTAGCCGTCGTATGGAGGCACTGTTGTATTTCCCGGGCATACTGGTTGTGTGACGAGAAGCCGCGATGCGGCGTTCGGATCGCGCTGTGTGACGCAGAATATGGCGGATCGCGGTGCCAACAGCTTGAAGCGCAGGCCCAAAGGGTGTTGGCTTGTAGTAATGGAAATCACTAGCGATATTGAAAACACCAAGCATAGGAGCAACACGTGAGCGAGGCCGACGCCGCCACTTCGGTAAATGTGGCGGAGAAACTGGGTTTCAAAGACGGGGACCTGATTCAGGAATTCGGTTATGACGACGACGTCGACTTCGACTTGCGTGACGACATCGAAGACCTCACGGGGTCGGAACTCTTTGATGAGGACGACCACGAAGTCGTCGATGCCGCAATTCTTTGGTGGCGCGCCGGCGACGGAGACCTCGTTGACACCCTTGTCGATTCGCTGACCACCCTGAGTGAAGGCGGCGTGGTCTGGGTCCTGACCCCGAAGTCCGGCCGTGTCGGCTACGTGTCGCCTGCGGACATCCAGGATGCCGCCCCCACCGCTGGTCTGCACTACACCACCTCCGCGGGCGTCTCCAAGGACTGGAGCGCCACCCGGCTGGTCACGCGGAAGAACAAGTGACGCAAGCGCTGGAGCAGGCCGGCGCACGGCCGTCCGCTCCAGCGACGGCGGTTCCCGCGACGGTATTTCCGGCGACGGCCGTTCCCGCGGTCGGCGAGCCCGCACCGGACTTCGAACTGGCAAACCAGTTCGGGGAGCCGGTGAGGCTCTCGGAATTCCGGGGCCGCAATGTGGTGATCGTTTTCTACCCGTTCGCTTTCTCCGGTATCTGCACGGGTGAACTGTGCGAAATCCGGGACAACCTGGCACTTTTCGAGGACGCCGACGCCGCCGTGCTGGCGGTCTCGGTGGACAGCAAGTTCGCCCAGCGGGCGTACGCGCAAAAGGAAGGGTACGGCTTCGACCTGCTGGCCGACTTCTGGCCGCATGGCGCCGTTGCCGAAACGTACGGCGTGTTTGATGCCGAGAACGGCATGGCCAAGCGCGGCACGTTCATCATCGATGCGGCCGGAATCGTGCGATACGTCGTGGTGAATCCCCGTGGCCAGGCGCGGGATCTTGCAAAATACCGCGCCGCGCTGGCGGGTCTCGGCGGGAACTGAACCCGTGAGGCAACGGCGCCCTGGAGTCGGCATGACTGGTTTTGCGAGTTTGCCGCCGGTTGCGGCCGCAGCGCCGGCCCGCGACGAGCTTGAGGTGCTGCAGGAAATCCGCGCCGTCCTCGCCGGCGAGCGTTTTGCCCTGCTGACCGGGGCAGGCCTGAGCACCGATTCCGGCATTCCAGACTACCGCGGACCCGGCGCCGCCCCGCGGGCCCCGATGACGTACCAGGAATTCATCGGCAGTCCGGGCAACCGGCAGCGCTACTGGGCCCGGAACCACATCGGATGGTCCCATCTGCGCCGGGCGGATCCCAACGACGGCCACGCCGCCGCGGCCCGCCTGGAACAGCGGGGGCTGCTCACCGGACTCATCACGCAAAACGTGGACCGCCTCCACGAGGATGCCGGCAGCGTCAACGTGGTGGACCTGCACGGCCGGTTCGACCAGGTCGTCTGCCTCGGATGCCAACGCCGCTACAGCCGCAGGCTGCTGGCGGGCGTGCTTGAGGAACTCAATCCCGGATTCCTGGAGCGTGCCCTGGCCGCGGGCGTGGTCGAGATGGCCCCCGACGCAGATGCCACGGTCGAGGACGCCGGGCTGATTGAAAGTTTCGTCTTGGCGCACTGTCCCGCGTGCGGCGGCACCCTGAAACCCGATTTCGTGTACTTCGGCGAGAACGTGCCGAAAGACCGCGTGGAACGTTCCTACTCCATGGTGGACGAGGCCGCTGCGCTCCTTGTCGCCGGGTCCTCGTTGACAGTGATGAGCGGCCTTCGTTTTGTCCGCCATGCGGCCAAGCAAGGCAAGGCCGTGGTCATCATCAACAGGGGCCAGACGAGAGGCGACGAGCTGGCCACTATCAAACTGGAAGCAGGCGTCAGCGGGGCCCTGACGTGGCTCGCGGCAGAACTTCCGGAACTGTAAGGCGCCGCGTCGGCCGACGGGCTCCGCGCCGGTGACGGGCGGGCGCGCCGCGATTAGCGTTCGGCCGGTCGCATCCGGTACAGTAGCTGTTCGTTGGTTGACGCGCGGAAGTGCGGAAATCACGGTTTGGGTCTTTAGCTCAGCTGGTAGAGCGCCACGTTTACACCGTGGATGTCATCGGTTCGATCCCGGTAGGACCCACCAAGGAAAACCCCGTCGTTGCAGGCCGAGAGGCCAGGAACGGCGGGGCTTTTGCGTTGTCCTGGCGAGTCTAGTTCCGTTGGATTACTTGGAGACTCTTCCGCAGGAGTCCGTAAAGTTACAGTGGGTGAAAGCGCTCTGCCGGTGCTGACCCTCCCTAAAACCTCCCTGGCTTTTCAGGAGGGCAGGAAGCCGGACAGCCTGTGAGCCCACCGGATTCCGCGCATATTTACGGGGCAACGCCGGTATTCTTCGATGTCCCACTCGGAGTCGTTGACGCGCCGGACGTTCCCGGCAGGGATCTATGCCCAATGCGAGTGCCCTTCATCATCGGCCCAGGAGACCAGGATGTGGGAGGGGTTCCAACGCTCGGCGACGGCGTACACGTCCTTGGTCCGGCCGCCAGCCAGGGGGAGTGTGGCCATGACCTTCGGGTAGGCGCCGTACGTCCACGAGTGTGTCTCTTCCGCGTGGCCTGGATCCGGCCTCAGATACTCGTAGGTTTCGCCGTCGAGCGTGAACGATGCCATGCCGACATCGTATTCGGAGGCACGAAAAGCCCCACCGGCCCGGAGGCTGGTGGGGGCAACTCATGGCGGCGGGAGAGCCGGGCTGTAGGCTGGCGGGACTATTCGACCGATTCGGGGGGATCGCATGAGCCACAAACCTGCAGCTGGCGTGTTTACTGCTGGCGTCATTTTGTCGCTGGGAGGCGCTGGCTTGGCATTGGCAGGGCATCAAGGCGCAACCTCTCCCGGGCGTTCGTTTTTCGGTGCCGCACCTGAGGTGGCAGGGGCGGCGGCGGCGTTCGGAATTGTGGCAGCGGTCCTGGGCGCGCTCCTGTTTCTAGTTGTAGTCCACCGGGCCTTGTTGAAGATTGACGCTTTGCCCATTCAACCGGGCGAATGCCATTGCCACCACGCGGCATGGCCGCCGTCCGCCGAACCTGACCCGATACTCGCGCCCACCGGCACTTAACCATCGTATCCGGACGCAAAAACGCCCCCGCCTGAGTCTGGTGAGGGACTCCTGCGGGGGCATTCTTGTGGTTCCGTTCCGTCGCGGCTGGGGGGATGCGACGGAACCCGTCCACCATACGCACGTAACAATCGTCGGTCAACGGCTCTCCGCTGTCCGAGACTGGGGTATTTGCCCGTCGGTGCCCGTGCCCGCTACTAGGCTGGCGCCATGGAATCGTTGCCCAGTGTGGGGCGGAGACTTTGCCGTCGTCGTTGCGACCCGGACGATCGTGGCCGTCCGCCTTTGGCTCGGCGGCGCTTTCGGATCGCTTTCTGGCCGCTGCGTTCGGGGGTTCACGGCCTGGATGCCCCGCCGACGCAGCAGTTCCCGGATCGCCTTGGAGGAATAGGTACCGGCACGGAGCATGCCGGCACAAGCTTGCTGTTGCTGGCGATGAAGTTGTTGACGGCATACTGGTTCGGTGATGTGGTGGACCGGAGTTTACATTTCGCGGGCCCAGCGTTCGAGTTCGGCAGCGATCTGGGGTTCCGAGGTGACGTTTTCGTAGCCGGAGTCCCCGAGTCGTACGACGACAGTGTCTGTGCTGGGGTCGACGACCATCACTTCTCCGTGGTAGCCGAGTGCCGCGTACGCGGGATGAGCCGTATCGTGAAGGATCCAGAGCCCGTTGCCGTAGCCCATGGGGACACTGCCGTAACCTGGCGGGGCACCCGACTCGTCTGATACGACGGGGGTGAGGACCGCAACTGCGCTACGGTGTGCGAAGTCGCTGTTTGGGTCGTCAAGGAGGAGTTCGCCGACCCGGGCGAAGTCGGCGGCCGTGGCCACGAAACCGGACTCGTGCCAGGGAAAGCCGTGACCGTCGACCAGCCACCAAGCCGGCTTCTGCGCGCCGATGTCCGCCCACAGGGCTGTAGCGCCTGGCCCAGCCATGAGGTTTCCGGTCGCGCGCTGGTAGGCGATCCCGAGCAGGTTTGGTGCCCAGTCGTTGTAGGTGAACACGCCAGGCGCGGAGCTTATGCGCGGGTCCTGGATAGTCGCACTCTGCAGATCGCTGGCGTAGTAGACGCGGGGAGCGCCCTGGTTGAACCACGGGAACCGGGTGACCACCTGGAACTCGATCCCAGAGCGCATGTCCACGAGATCAGCGAGCGTGATACGCGCGAATCGCGAATCCCGATCCCCGAGCTCGGGGATCCACTTCGTGATCGGGTCGTCCCACGACATCTTCCCGGCCGCAACAGCGCGCGAAAGCAGCAGAGCGGTGATCGTCTTGCTAATCGAGAACGCGGACCGCAGTTCGTCGATCGAGTGTCCCGGGGCCGCCCACTGGCAGACGAGCTGGCCATGCCGGATCACAACGAGCTGGGTCGCACCGCCAGCGAGCAGGACAGAATCGAGGTCACCCCCGGCCGCGCGCTGCACATCATTGCAACGATCCGTCCCCGGCCAGGACCGTGGGTCACCGGCGGCGATTGTCACGTGCCGCTTCCAATGCAGGTCGTTCGTACTGGACTCACCGCGACTGATGACTCGCCACGCGAAGGCGACATCGCCGCCGGAAAGGACAGCCACCCCTGCCACTACGCTCGCGATGACAGCGGCGAGGGACACCAGGCCGAATCTCATAACTCGCTTCATGCGGTAACTATATGTCATATAGTTATTGCGAAGGAGGTTCGCATGCCACGTCCGCCCCGGTTCACGCGTGATGACGTCATCGCCTGCGCGCTCGCGATCGCTGACGACCAAGGCCTAGAAGCGGTGACAATGTCGGCGGTGGCCGCGCTGGTCGGCGTCACGCCGATGGCGCTCTACCGACACGTCGACGACAAGGAGCACCTGCTCGATCTTTTGGTCGAAGCCGTGCTGCGTGAGCTTTCGGATCCAGACGATCGACTGTCCGGGTGGCCGCGGCTCGAAGCACTCGCGCGCGGACTGCGCGCGTCAGCGGCACGCCACCCAAACGTCTTCCCCCTGCTGCTTCAGCGACCTGCGATCACGAGCGGAAGCCTGGCACTACGCGCCCGGATCCGGGACGCCCTGCGGGACTGCGGCATTCCGGCGGAAGAACTGGATCGCGGTGAACGGCTCGTCTCCACTGTCGCCCTCGGATTCCTGGCCAGTGAAGCGGGCGGCAGATTCGTCGACGTCCCGCGCGACCAGCGCGACCTTGACTTCGAGATCCTGCTCGCGCTCGTACATCAGGGCTTGCCCGCGCTAGAGCGTGCCTCCTAATGCTGCGCTCCAGATGAGGACGGCCTGCAGGACGGCTGCCGCCCGAAAGGTGAGGGCGAGCTGACCGTCCGTTAGCCGGTCCTCTACCGGACGAAGAATTCCCCAACACTAGGAGCGCCATGAGCGTTCCAGTTGGAGAGCGTTAATTCGGCGGTCCCCGCCTCCGGCGATAGTCGTGCATGGAAGAATCGCATCATGGATGCGGAGCAGCGGAGGCATACTGAGTACAACCTCGGAATCCGGGACGGCCTCGTGAAGGCGATGGATCGGCGGAAGGATGTCTTCCAAGTGGTCGAGGATTCGGAGGACCCAGACGAAGCGATTCGTCGTCTGATGGAACTGTTGGAGCTGGACGAAATGTCCTGCTGGGTCATCCTGGATACGCAACTCAGAAGGTTCACTCGCGAACAGCGCCAGGCTATTGCTGATCAAGCGGAAGAACTCAGATCGATCCTGTCGTCTGGCGGGGAGCCATAGAGAGTTGACCATTCCCCGTGGCTCCCAGAGACAAATGGCCGCCCGGACTCTGTATTCCAGGCGGCCGTTCTCGTTCAGTGGAGGCTACGGTGCGGAGTTCACTACGGATGTCTGCACGGCGGTCCAGGCTGTGGCAGTTCCGGCGGGGAAATCAGCGGTGGCCTTCAGTGAAACGTCCCGTTCGCCGATCATCAGTCCGGTATCCGGATCGATGATGATTTCCTGCCGGGCGCCTCCGTCCGGTGACTGGATTCCTATGGCTACACCGGTTTTGCCGTTCAGTGTTGCCTGCTTGTCCACGACCGTGACACCAGGGATAAGGGCTGCCGCCTTGTAGAGGGCAGCACGCACATCGGCGGGGATGACCCCGGTGCGCAGGGTATCTGCGATCGTGATCAGTGCCTCCATTTCGGAGGAGGGGCCGGCGCCTTTGGTGCGCTCTCGAATGAAATTCAGGAGCGCCCGAGGGTCCTTCGGCAGGCTGGAAACCTTGGCAAGAGGGATGCCGTTGATGACCGTTTGTTCGCTCCCGTAGAAGGCGCCCCGCGGGGCACGCTGAATGCCGACCAGACTCGGGCCGGGGTCTTTCGCCAGCGATTCCTGCATCTTGGCTACCGCTGCCTTGGAGGCTTCGCTGAAGAAGGTCGTAGGCACGCGGTCTTCCCGGTTCCAGATCCACGTTCCGCTTCGATCTGCCGGCACGTAGACCTGGCCTCCGGTCTTGTCCAGCCACGCAGCTTGGGTTCCGTCGGCGGCGACTGAGCTAGCGCCATAGACGGCCGTGGTTTCGATTTTCAGGTACTGGCCCGGTCCCACTAACGGATCGGACGTCTGGATGGTGGCTGCCGCGGCGTTGTTGAGTACCTCGGCCGCTTCGGCGGTTGCTCCGGATTGGCCCGGCAGGACCACGTCGGCCGCTACGATGCCGCCCACGAGGAGGGCAGCGGCGGCCGAGGCCAGCAGGACACGGCGCCGGAAGCGGATGGGACTCACCGTGGCCGGAGCGTGCGTACTGGTCGTTGTCTCGGGACGGGAAGTCGAGCCGACCTTGGCCATGAGGTTGTTGCGGCCGCGGGCCAGGGTGGCCGGCGGGGCGGAGCCGATGTCACTACGCATTTCGCGGAGCAGCTGCAAGCCGTCCATGGTCGTTCTCCGTTTCATCAAGTAGTTCGAGGTTGAGCTGGGTTCGCAGGGTTCGGCGTGCGCGGTTCAGCCGGGACCGCACGGTTCCGACCGGTACTTCCATGGCGGAGGCGATGCCCTCGTAGGTCAAGTCGGCCCAGGCGTAGAGCAGCAGTGTTTCCCGATCGATGGCGGCCATAGCCTTCAGGCTGATGGCGATGCGCCCAGTCGCGACAACGGCGTCCACCTGGGCAGCAACCCGGTCTGAATCGTCAGCGACCGCCTCTCGCGAAGCCGATTTCGCTGCCGTTCTTAGCATTCTGGCTTCAGCGCGGTGATGTCGGCGGAGCAGATTGGTGGCGATGCCGAACAGCCAAGGCCGGGCATCATCCCGGGCAAGGTCGTAGGCCTCCAGTTGCTCCCAGGCCACCAGGAAAGTTTCCGACGTGACGTCATCGGCGGCGAAGTCGCCGGCCCGTCTGGCGGCGTATCTGTAGATGACTGAGGCGTGTCTGTCGTACAACTCCCCGAAAGCTGTGGGGCTGTCCCGGGACCGCCTGATGATGTCGCTGTCTGTGCTCACACTATGTATTGCCCGCTGGCCGCAAAAGGGTTCACGGAGCGTCCCCTTCTTCGTGCCAGTGGATCTCCGTCGAAGCGTACCGGTGGTCGATGGGCGGATAGCTCAGGAGGCCGTTCCGACTCTGGCCTCATGTTTATCCGGACTAGGTCAAAAACGACCCTTTATGCCTGTGTCGACATGGAAGTCCTGGACTGTGACTTTCGGCGGTAAATGGCGGTCTTTTTGCGGCGCTATTTGGCGCCGGGCGTGGCCCGCTAGGGGATCCCTCAACGTGCATTCTGCGCGCTGGCTGGTGTGAGCCAAGTGCGGGAGACCGCGGCGTGCGTCAGGGACGTTGGTGATTGCTGTCCGGAATCCCCAGCTTCAGGGTTAGGCTCGTGGAGGGAAGCTCCGGGGGCTTCATGCCGGTACAGGTGCCGCTCGGGTGAAAACATCAGCAGGCCAAATCCGAGGCAGAGACTGTGGACTCCATCTAGCACTTCCAATGGGGCGAAACTAGGGTTGCTCCTGCGCGCCACTTCCTGCGGAGTGCGGTGACCTCTTGCCGAGAGCCACCAGGATCATCCAGAGAGCCAAGGCGGCAGCGCCGACGAGTGTGAGGGCGCCGCTCACCTCGGCCATAGCAGACCCTGGCTCGTGGCGTCTCCACGCGAACCAGGAGACGCCCATGAAGCCAAGCCAATAAATCAGGAACGAAAACCCCAAGAGCGGCATGGCTGGTGCGGCGTCGCTCAATCCCTTGAGGTCGTTGCGCCTGAAGAGACTCAGAATCTTCCCGTAGTCGGAGTTGGGACCGGTCAGGGAGTTCACCGCGAAGATGAGTCCGAGGATAACGGAAGCCCCGAGTCCGAAGGCCAGCAGCCCGAGGAGCCCTGATGGTGGAGCCATGGCGGATAGGACCGCGGTGGCGCTGCTGGATAGCGCATCTGTGATGATCACACTCAGGATGGTCAGGTTGGCCGCGGCGCAGATGCCGACGGCGACCCGCCCGATCACCGGAGTTGCCCCGACGTCTGACTCTGAGTCCCCCATGGCTGAAAGTGTAGGCCTCTGCACCAGTATTGGTTGGGTTCTGCCAATTGAGGGACAGATTGCTGGTATCAACAGGACGGAAGCAGGGGTGCAGGCGGAGCTGATGCAATTTACTGCCGAGTTGCAATGTCCCCTCGGTCTTACTACCGCCAGTGCCCGCTCGTCGCGCCGGCTAACCCCGACGGCCCGTCAATCAGCTTCGTGTTGACGGTCGATCATCCAGGGACGGTGGTGCTCTCCTTGAGCGAACCCTAAATCGGACGGTCGGAACCGGCGGACGGGAACACGCTGAATGTTCCCACGGATCGATTGCGCGAAACGCTCATTCAACCTTCGCGCGGCGACGTTGTCGTCGAGAGTGGCCATCGCGATGTTGCGTTGGGGCTGCCGCACGGCGGCCGCACTGAGGAGCGCGAGTCCTACCCCTCGTTGCCGCGCGGCGGGAACTACGGCAACCAGCTGAATGAACAGCGGGTCCGAATTGGTTCGACCCGCAAGCACACAACAAAAACCCGACAGGATAATCCGCGATCTCTGCCAGCAAAACGAGCTCCTGCTCAATCTTCGACACATTGTACTCGACAGACTGAATATTGGTTGACTCGCAGTCTGCCTGCATCCATCGCATCCAGCGACCGTCCTGCGCCGTCTGCTCCGCCTCGCGGATCACGACCTCCGAAGATGGCAAAGCGCCTAGCCCTTGCTTCCATGCGCCGAACCCTGGTTCGTGGTACGGGGAGGAGGGATTGAACATACCCGAACACTATCAACGACGAATGGCCGCTCCGGGACCGGTCTGAGCTGATGGTGGTCTGGTCACCCCTCAGCTTGCGCCCGTAAGCCGGTCGATCACCGTGCCGCGGAGTCCGCCGCCACGTTCCGCGCGATTGCTGGCCTGGGCACTGTACGTAAGACCCGCACGATGAAATGCACGCTGATGGGGGGATTACTGCAACCTTGTTTGTTTGACTGGAATGAAGTTCGGCTATGCACGATAGTTGAGCATGAGACGTGTCCACCCGAGGTCGTGTCACTCGACGCCAGCGGTAAGTCGACATCGAGCGCTGGGGCGGCGCGATTCCGTGTCTCACGGCAATTAAGGACGAGCCGGCATTTTCCGAAGCTTTCTGCAGAGGTTAAAGTTGCCGTCCCCTGCGGTCCCAACCTTCCCTGCGGGCTTCTTCTTCGTTCCAGAACGGTGTGTCGTTGAGGCGAACGCGGAGCAGGTGGCCGAAGAAGATCACATTGACTGCCAAGAGCGCAGCCGCGATGAAAAAACCTAACGGCTCCCACTCCCTGCCCGACACGATGCCCAGATTCAGCAGCATGAGGATGGCGCTGAGGATGATTAGGACCATCACGCCCCCGAAAATGAATCTAAAGCTGCCGCGCGTCATTCGTGGTTCCAGCCGCTTGCGGCCTTCTGTTTCCGCCATATTCGGAGCCTACAACCGCGGGCCTTGCCCGGAATAGGGTCCCGATACGACAGCAGCCGGCTTACGGGGAATCGTGAGTGTCCCTGACAGGCGGGCGGGGTCCCAGCCGGGAGTGCCGTCAGCAACGGTGGATGAGGGTTTGGTGGGAGCGCCGTCAAAAGTGTCAGGGCCCAGCCCTACTGTGACGGGCATGGAACATGTGATGTTGAAGACGGGGCCCGACGGACGACCCCTGGCGGTGGTCCGCGGTGGCCGTGAATGGACCGTGGGGGCAGAGCCCGTCCGCTGGTTTGAGCGGGTGAGCTGGTGGGAAGCAGAGCGCAGGATGCCGAAAGGGCTCAGCCGGGTCGACGTTGAGGTCTGGCAGGTCCAGGCGAGGCTGGGCCGTAACCACGGATCGGCCCTGACCACTATGGAGCTCATCCGTGACGGCCTGGGCGGGGGCTGGCGGCTTCGCGAGGCCATCGCGGACGCCGCGTAGGCGGAGGAACGGCTTCCTGAAGGCGTGTTGCGACGCTCCTGGAGGGTTGACCGCGAAACAAAGCTCACGGCGGAACTGGCCGGACCCCGGCGCAGGAAATTGCACTGAGCGTCGGAACCGGCATGCAGGTGTGCGGCACGGTACGAGCCAACGGGACGGACGTGGCAAAAGCGACGAAAAGTCGGGGCATTGCGTCCGGGCATTGGAAAAGCCTTCCACCGCGACTATTGGGGGATGCCGCGGTGGAAGGCTTGTAACGAATATACCGTGAATATTAGGAAATGTGAAACACGCGGGCACCCGTTCTGGCCAGCAGAAATAGCCATTCGATGGCCTAATTGAGAGTGCTTGGAAGGCGCCGCGTCCAGACGTGGCTTGACCCAAAACTCTGGGCCGCCCCCGGGCAGAGTCTGCGGTTTGGCTTACATGCGTCCGGCAATCGAACGGATCCCTCCAGGGCTCGGGATGGCGGAACGGAGGTGCTCTCTGCCACGACGATTTCGGACTGGCGTGCGGGCCCGAAGCGCCAGCCGGACACATTCAGTTCCCGCCCCGGCCCGGCACCTAGGATGTCACCATGACCACAGCGAGTGCCCGCCGCATTGCCCGTGTCCGCCCCCTCTCCCCGGTTTCGGGGTCTGAGCAGTTCTTCGTCGCCAACGACGCCTTGGACTTCGGAAGTGACGCGGGGAAGTCGTGGACGGTGATCAACACGCCGTTCCCCGGTTCCTTGGCCAACGCCGGGAGCCCACCCCGCAGGGGTTGGGAGCTCGGGGCCGCGGTTGAAGAAAGTTCGTTCACGTTCCTGGCGCCGAGCGTCCCGGCCAATGTCCTGGGCATGGCGCACAACACCGGCAAAACGGGCCGCGATCTCCCTCCCCAGGCGTTCCACAAGGCGTCGACCAGCGTTGTCGGTCCGGGAGATGCCGTCGAACTCGGGGCAGGCGTAGGACGCGTCGAGCCGGAGGCGGAACTGACGATCGTCGTCGGGAGCCGGGCCCGGGGACTGACGTTGGGCAATGCACGGTCCGCGGTTCTCGGTTTCACCATAGGAAACGACGTCTCCGCCAGGGACTTGCAGAAGACCGACGAGTTGTGGATCAGCGCCAAGAGCCAGGATACGTTCACCCCGGTGGGGCCGTGGATCGTCACAGATCTGGATGGCGCCGACCTGGCGATCGGGATCACCCACAACGGCACGGAGCTCAAGGCGGCCAGCTCCGCTGACCTCGGGTGGGGAGTCGAGGAAATTCTGGTCTATGTGACGTCGTTCATGACGCTTCATCCGGGCGACCTGCTGCTCACCGGCTTCCCCGCCGAATGCGCCCGTATCGTTCCCGGCGACACCGTCACCTGCCACATTGAAGGCATTGGACAGCTTACGAATCCCGTGGTGGCCGCAGCCTCACGGCATCCGGCCGCAACCTGACGGCATCCGGCGGCATCGAGAGGCTGCGCGAAGTCGATGGCAGCCCTCCGGGCGCGGTTGGCGCTCCTAGACATTATGATGGTTACTGTTCAGCTGAATGAACGGCATTGAAATGTTGCCGGCGGCACGTGCGCGATACCTGAAGGAGAATCATGGCCGATTCCCGAGTTCCCCGAACCGCTGACGGGCTGGGGAGCGCCTCGCCCGCACCCGCGGTAACCCGCGCCGCGGCGGTGCTGGAGGCCCTTGCAGCCTCCGCGACCGGGCGCCTCACGCTGAGTGACCTCGCCAGGGAGCTGGGAATTCCAAAATCATCAACGTCCAACCTCCTGCTTGCGTTGGAGGAGGCCAGGCTCATCAAGCGCCACGGTGCCGAGTTCACGCTCGGACGCAAGTTGGTCGAGCTCGGCGCGGCCTACCTTAGCCGCCTTGACGAGGTCCAGGAGTTCTACCAGTTCTGCGAACAGGCGCCCACGCTCTCGGGCGAAACCGTCCGCATTGCCATGCTCGACGGAACAAACGTGATCTACCTGGCCCGCTATGAGGGTCACCCCGCCGTCCGCCTGACCTCCAACATCGGGGACAAGATGCCGGTGTCCCTCTGTGCCGTGGGCAAGGCGCTCATTGCGCGGCTGCACGACCACGACATCGCCGAGATGTTCCCGGACGATGCCCAACTTCCGGTGCTGACTCCGAAGTCGCTCCGGAGCGGAGCCGAGCTCAAGGCACAACTCGCCGTCATCCGGGAGCAGGGCTACGCCTTCGAGGATGAGGAATCGACCACGGGCGTCGTATGCCTGGCCGTCTCGGTACCAACGCACGGTGCGCACGGGCCCAGCCTGGGCCTGTCGGTTACCGCACTGAAGGCCACCTACGCGGAAGAGCAGGGAGCCCTGATGGTGAAGGAGCTCAAGGAACTGGCGCGTTCCCTCGGGAATCCCATGGGGTAGGGCTGGAGCCGTCAACCAGCCAGGCGCGTACGGAAATTCAAATCTGATAACACATTGGCTAACCGATCACTATGTTGTACGCTGTTCAGCATGGTGATCGGCCCCTCAGGGGTTGTTCCTATCCCACCAGGCCAACGGGGGTCTGGAGTGTTCTTGAGGGAGTGCTTGTGACAACTAGTACTAATAAGCCATTGACTGAAGCGGACGACGCCGTCGTCGATCCGGAACAGCTGCGGCGGGCAACTCTTGCCAGTTCAGTGGGCTCCGCACTGGAGTACTACGACTTCTACATCTACGGCCTGGCCTCGGCCCTGATCTTCGGCCCGCTGTTCTTCAAGCCGCTCGGTGAGGACGGAGCGCTGATCGCCTCGTTTGCCACGTACGGGGTGGGTTTCGCCGCGCGGCCGTTTGGCGGAGTGATCTTCGGCCACATCGGCGACAGGTTCGGCCGCAAAATGGTCCTCCTCCTCACCATCGGCCTGATGGGTACCGCAAGCTTCGCCATCGGCCTGCTGCCGACGTTCGAACAGGCAGGGATGCTGGGCGCAGTCCTCCTGGTGACCCTGCGCATCCTGCAGGGACTGGGTGCCGGCGCGGAGCAGGCGGGCGCCACCACGTTGATTTCCGAAGTCGCACCGCGCCGCCGTCGTGGCTTCTTCGCCTCGCTCCCGTTCGTCGGCATCCAGCTGGGCACCCTGCTCGGCGCCGGAACGTTTGCCCTCATCGCGATGGCTGACAAGGCCGTCCTCGAAGGCTGGCTGTGGCGCCTGCCGTTCCTGGCCAGCGTTATCCTGATAGCGGTGGCAATCTTCATCCGGCTGCGGCTGAAGGAAACGCCGGTCTTCCAGGAGCTCGAGAAGCACAAGAACGTGGTCAAAAACCCCATCGGCCAACTCTGGAAGCACTCCAAGAAGAACGTGCTGATCGGCATCGGCCTGCGCATGGGGGAGAACGGAAATTCCTCGATCTACTCCGCACTCCTCATCGCCTTTCTGGCGGCCAAGGATGGGGTATTCCCCGGCGACAAGTTCATCGGTCCTGTGGGCCTGCTCATAGCTGCCGGCTTCGCGGCCATCATGGTAGTCACGTTCGGTGCGTTGTCGGACAGGTTCGGCCGGGTGCCCGTCTATCGCTACGGCGCGCTCTTCCAGGCGCTCATCGCGTTTCCGGCGTTCTATCTCGTGACGCTGGGCAATGTGACGCTTGTCTGGACCGTCATGGTGGTGGGCATCGCCCTTGGGGTTCAGTCGATGCTCGGACCGCAGTGCCCGCTCCTGCCTGAACTTTTCGGCTCGCAGTACCGGTTCACCGGCGTCGCCATGAGCCGTGAACTCTCCGCGGTCCTGGCTGGGGGACTGGTTCCGCTCGTAGGCGCAGCGCTACTCGCTTCCACGAACTACTCCTGGCTGGTGCTCGCCGTGTACTCGGCGGTTCTTGCCCTCATCTCATTCGTCACTACGTTTTTCACGCCCGAGACAGTGGCACGCGACCTCCTCCTCACGGAGGACGCAAGCTAGTTGTTCAAGGCTGCTCGCCGGCCGGCCTGCGCAACCAAAGGCCGTGGCTGCTTCCGCTGAGGAAAGGGCCACGGCCTTTGTGCGCCACGGGAATTACCGGGCGACGCGCAAAATATCTGACATGCAGGGAATCCCTCTCTGTCAGCCTGTCGTGAGACAGATTGTTTTAGCGACAGGCAGGCGGGTTGGGCATGACGAAATCGACTGGGAAAGTTCCGTTCCGGACTCTTGAACAGAAGCTCTCGATCCTGGAGAAGTACGAGGCTGCCCCGCATGGTCAAAAGGGTGCGGTGTTGCGTGAGTATTTGGTTTCGGCGAATGCGGTCAGGATTTGGGCTTACGCTCGGGATCATGATGAGTTTGCTGCGACTCCGACGGGTAAGCGGTCCTCGCGTGATGGTGTCATGACGCCGAAGCGGCAGAGCGCCGAGATTGTGCGGTTGCGCCGGGAGCTGGCGAAGGCGCAAGCGGATCAGGAGATTCTGAAGGCGGCGTTGGAGTCCGCGGGAAAAGCGCACGCGCTCTTGGAGAAACTTGCCGAGGGCGCGGAGCCGGCCCCGCTGCAGACGCTATCCGGGAAGAAGCAGTCGCGGGCCTCGTCTCCGACGGATTGAGCGTGGTGTCCGCGTGCCAGATCATGGGTGTCTCCCGGCCCACCTGGTACCGGCACCGGGCGCCGCGGGCCGTGAAACCGGCACCGGTCCCGCAGAAAGAACGCGTGCAGCCAACGACGCTCACCGGTCAGGAACGTGCCCGGATCGAGGCATTCCTGATCGACGAGGAATCCGCGGATCTGAGCGTGTCCCAGGTGTTCTATCGGACCTTGGACCAGGGCATCTATGTTGCCTCGGAATCGTCCTGGCACCGGGTGGCACGGGCGAGGAAACTCAACGGTGACCGCAGGGTCACGGCCACCCATAAACCAAAGGTGATCCCGGAGCTCTGCGCGTCCCGCCCGAACCAGGTATGGTCCTGGGATATCACCGTCCTGCGGTCCGTGGACCGGGGCCGGAACTTCCGGCTGTACGTCATTTTGGACGTCTTCAGCCGCTACGTAGTGGGATGGCGGCTGGAGCCCTCCGAAAGGACACTGGAAGCCCTCGACATGATCACCGACGCCTTGTCGCGGGAGCACGCCAAACCCGAAGTCCTCCACGCTGACCGGGGCTCGGTGATGACCAGCATCGACATGGGTAACTACCTGGCCAAACTCGGCATCATCCAGTCCCATTCCAGGCCCCGGGTCTCCAATGACAACCCGTTCTCCGAGTCGCAGTTCAAGACCATGAAGTACGACCTTGACTACCCGCGGCACTTCGCAGATATAGAGCACGCCAGGGACTGGACCACCCGCTTCATCCACGCCTACAACACCGAACACCGCCATTCCGGGATCGGTTACTACACCCCGGAATCCGTACACGAAGGCACCTGGCCCGAGTGCCAACAAAGACGCCAGACGGCGCTGGACGCCTCGTGGGCAACGAACCCCCACAGGCACCACCAACGCCCCCGGGCACACACCGTCCACGCCGAAAGCTGGATCAACGACCCCAAGAAACGAACCCGCGAACCAGCGAGTCTGTCTCAAGGAGGTTGACAAGTTCCGGAATACCCGTAGCGGAGAGGCATATGCGCGTCGCCCGGCCCGGCAACGTAAAGGCGGCCCCTCCGTTTCCGGAGAAGCCGCCTTTGAAATGGTGCCGCGCTGCCGCCTTTGAAATGGTGCCGGGCTGATCCGCTGATGAACTCGTGCATCGGCGCGGTGCAGGCTGCGGGACCCGGTCGGGCCCTGTGGGGCCCTGCGGGACCCGGTCGGGCCTGGCAGGGGCCTAGTAGAAGTGGACCGTGTCAACCAGGTGCGGGAGTTCGCCGCCGTCGAGGAAGGTCCGCAGGTTGCTGCAGAAACGCTCGGCGATCAGCCGGTTCTCGGCTGCGCTGAGGGCCGAGGTGTGCGGGGACACCATTACGTTGGGATGGCTCCACAAGGGGCTGTCCTGGGGGAGCGGCTCCACGGCGAACACGTCGAGGCACGCGTACGAGACCTGGCCGTTCCCGAGGGCCTCCAGCAGGGCTTCCTCGTCCACCACGGTCCCGCGGCCCACGTTCACAAAGACCGTCCCCGGCTTCATGGCCGCGAATACTTCACGGTTGAACAGCCGCTCGGTGTACGGCGTGCCGGGAAGGGTATTGACGACGGCGTCTGCCGTGGCCAGCAGGCCTGCGAGGCCGTCGTTGTCCGCGACCTCCTCGATGCCGTCGATGGGCTCCACGGTCCTCTTGGTGCCGCTGACAGTCATGCCCAGGGCGCGGGCGATGCGTGCCGTCTCGAGCCCGATCTCACCCAGCCCGGTGATGACGAGGTGCGAGCCGTCGACCAGGCGCGTGGGAGTGCGGAGCTCGGGCCAGACTTTGGCCGCCTGGTCCTGCGCGAGCTCCGCGCTGCGCTTGAAGCCGTTGAGGATTCCCAGGGTGCCGAACTCCGCCAGTGGCAGAGCGTGAACGCCCGCCGAAGTGGTCACCTTGAACTTCTGCAGCGTTTCGGCATCCAGCCCCGACGCCTTCACGGCACCGCCGGCGCCGGCCGCCATGGCATGGATCCACTCAAGGTGCGGGTTGCTGCGAGCGATCCTGGCCAGGCCGGCGGGGCTTTCGTTGGGGAACCCGTAGATGATCTGGGCGCTGTTGAGCATGTCCCAGTAGCGCTCCTCCTGCTCCGGTGTCCGGCGGAAGCCCGGATCGCCCGAGTGGTCCGCGGGAAAGCGTTCCGGCGGCAGCAGCTCTGGGTCGTAAAGGACGGTAACGGAGGGATCTACGGCGCGGATGCGCTCCACAAGCTCTGCTTCGAGCGGGACGGCGACCGCGACGATGGTTTTATACGTCATAGTGTTCATCATACTGAATGGAGGTTAGGGTATTGAACAGATTCCAAAAAGATTAACCACGACGAAGTGAGGCAGCATGGATACGGACGGTAGGGAAGCCGGCTTTGTGGGCCTGGGGTTCATGGGTGCGCCGATGGCGGCTAACCTCCTCCGGGCGGGCTGGGCCGTCAGCGCCTGGAACCGTTCGCCGGCGCCCCTTGATGCGTTCGAGGCCCTTGGCGGGGGACGCGTGGCCGAGGTCGAAGACTTCCGGGACAAGCCGATCATCATCTTCATGCTTCCGGACATCTCCCACATCGAGGACTCAAGCGCGGCACTGCTGGCCAGCTGGTCCGCAAATCCACCGGCCGCGGGAACCGCCGTTCTTGTCATGAGCAGCGTCTCGCCGGCCGCGGTCAAGGACTTCGGGGCGCGGGTGGCCCGGGCAAGCGGCGGGAACGCCATCGTCGTCGATGCTCCCGTCAGCGGCGGCACACAGGGCGCCGAGGACGGGACCCTTGCCATCATGGCGGGCGCCACGGAAGAGGATTTCCGCAGGCTCCTGCCGATCTTCAGCGCGATGGGCTCTACGGTCCGCAGGCTGGGGCCGCTGGGTTCGGGATCGCTGGCCAAAGCCTGCAACCAGCTCATCGTGGGAACCACGACGGCGGCACTCGCCGAAGCCGCGGAGCTCGCCGAACGCTCGGGCATGGACGTTGCGGCACTCTACGAAGTGCTCGCCGGCGGCCTGGCCGGCAGCAGGGTCCTGGAGGTCGTGGGCCCTCGGCTCGCCGCCAAGGACTACAACCCCACCGGGCCCGCCAAGTTCATGCACAAGGACCTTTCCTTTGTGCTGGAAAGCGCCGCCGCCGTCAGCGCCGCCGTGCCGATGGCCCGCGCCGGCGTCGAACTGTACGCGGAATTGAAGCGACAGGGACTCGGAGACCGGGACCTCGCCGTCGTGCGCCAGACAATTTCGCATCTCAGCGGCATCACCAAATGCAGCACAACAGAAAAAACAACGGACAACCCGGCAGCAGAGACGAATTAAGGATCAGCGAACCATGAGTGGACTTTTTGACCTGACCGGCCGGACCGCGCTGGTCACCGGCTCCAGCCGCGGGATAGGCAACGCCTTGGCCCGGGCGCTGGCCGACGCCGGCGCCACGGTGGTGCTCAACGGCATCAACCCCGAACGGCTCAAAGACGCGGAATCGGCGATGGCCGCGGACTATCCGGCGGGGCGGGTCCACAGCTGCGCCTTCGACGTCACCCGCGACACCGAGGCGGCCCGCGGCATTGCCTGGGTGGAAGACAACGTCGGATCGCTTGAAATCCTGGTGAATAACGCCGGCATCCAGCATCGCGTCCCCATGCTGGAGCTGGACGTGGCCGACTGGGAACGAGTGATCTCGACGGACCTGACCAGTGCGTTCCTCGTGGGGCGGGAGGCGGCGCGGCGGATGATTCCGCGGGGCCGGGGCAAGATCATCAACATCTGTTCCGTCCAGACGGACCTGGCCCGGCCCACGATTGCCCCCTATGTCGCTGCCAAGGGCGGGCTCCGGAACCTGACCCGGGCCATGACTGCGGAATGGGCCGCGTCGGGGCTGCAGATCAACGGCATTGCCCCCGGTTACATCCACACCGAAATGACCCAGAACCTGGTCGATGATGAGGAGTTCAATTCGTGGATCCTGGGCCGGACCCCGGCGCACCGGTGGGGGACGGTGCAGGACCTGGCCGGCCCGGCGGTCTGGCTCGCGTCCGACGGCTCGAATTTCGTCAACGGCCAGACAATCTTTATCGACGGCGGAATGACGGTGGTGGTCTGATGCGCGGCGTTACAGGACTTCCGGCCACAGCGGCCGCGGTGGTGGCCCACGCAGCAGGGGACCTGCGGATCGAGCACGTTCCAGTGTCCGCCCCGGCGTCGGATGAAGCTGTAGTCGAAGTGGCGTTCGGCGGCATCTGCGGCTCCGACCTGCACTACTGGGTGCACGGTGCTGCGGGCGAATCCGTCCTCAAGGCTCCCATGATCCTGGGCCACGAAATCGTGGGGACCGTGCTCCTCGCGGCCGCCGACGGCACAGGTCCCGCGGCCGGCACGGCCGTCGCCGTGCATCCCGCCACACCGGGTCCGGGTGCCGCCCGTTATCCTGAGGACCGGCCGAACCTTTCACCAGGCTGCACCTATCTGGGCAGCGCCGCACGCTTCCCGCACACCGACGGGGCGTTCAGCCGGTATGCCACGCTGCCCGCCCGGATGCTCCGCCCCTTGCCCGCCGGCCTGGAGCTGCGGACCGCTGCTTTGGTGGAACCGGCCAGTGTCGCCTGGCACGCCGTTTCACGTGCCGGGGACGTGGCAGGAAAGACGGCCCTGGTAATCGGAAGCGGCCCCATCGGCGCGCTGGCAGTGGCTGTCCTGAAACGCTCGGGCGCACGGCGGATCGTGGCCGTGGACGTGCACGCCAGACCGCTGGAAATAGCCCTGGCCGTGGGCGCGGACCAGGTCCTCAACGGCGACGACGCAGAGGCCATCGCAGCGGTGGAGGCGGATGTTGTCATCGAGTCCTCCGGCAGCCATCACGGCCTGGCCTCGGCGATCAAGGGCGCTGTCCGCGGCGGCAAGGTGGTGATGGTGGGTCTCCTGCCTTCCGGCCCCCAGCCCGTCCTGATCTCGCTGGCGATTACCCGTGAGCTTGAGTTGCTGGGCTCTTTCCGCTTCAACGACGAAATCGACGACGTCATCGGCGCGCTGGCGGACGGGTCGTTGTTCGCCGACCCGGTGATCACCCACACCTTCGCACTGCGACACGGACTGGAGGCTTTCGAAGTTGCCAGGAATTCCGCCGAATCCGGAAAGGTGCTGCTGGACTTCAGCGCGGCTGCGGGGGAGTGACGAACACCCTGGGCTGGTTCTTCCACTCGGGCTCCATCTCCGCGATGGTTTCCCTCATGATCTTCTCCGAGGCCTCCCGCGCCGCGGGGGCGTTCCCGCCGGCAATTGCCTCGGCGACTTCCACATGCCACTGCAGCGCCGTTTCGCGCGGATGGTCCGGCATGAGGCCGTGCACGGTGCGCCCGGTCAGCGTCTCCGCGACCTGCCCCACCATATTGGCAAACATCTCGTTGCCGGATCCGGTCAGCAGCAGGGAGTGGAAGTGGATGTCCAGCTCCAGGAACCGGGGAACATCGCCGGCGTGGCCGGCGTCGCGCATTTCGTGGGAAATCTCCACGAGCTCGCGCCGGAGCTCCTCAGGAGCGTTCATAGCCGCAAGTTCCGCGGCGACGGGCTCGACGGCGGTCCGCAGCTCGGCGAGCGAGCGCAGCTGGGCTCCGCGGCCTGCGCCGGCCAGGCGCCAGCGGATCACCAGCGGATCGAAAGGGTTCCAGCGGCTGGCGGGCAGGACCCGGATGCCGACGCGCTTAATGGTTTCGACAAGGCCAAGGGACTGCAGGACACGGACGGCCTCGCGGACCACCGAGCGGGAGACCTTCAGCTCGTCCTCGAGGTGCTCGGCCAGCATGACGTGGCCCGCCGGGAGCTCGCCAGCGACGATGCGGGTCCCGAGGTGCTCAATGGCACGATGGTGGAGACTCGTTGACATAGTCGTAAGCATAGTGGCGCGGCACCGAAGGGGCCGGTACCGGCAGGCGGGTACGGGAAATCATAGACTGTTTATGACGCGCAGTATTCCGCCACGTGGGCGCTGCTTTCCCGTAGCCCGCGCAGATACATATGGTTTATTGACAGCCACTGATCCCAAAGAAGCGAGTTCCGCCGTCGTGCGGAACAAACTGCACTCGTTGCACAGAAATGAATTGGAGTTTTGATGTCAGCACACATCGGTGTCACCGGCCTTGCGGTGATGGGGGCCAACCTCGCCCGCAACCTGGCCCGGAACGGGTTCACCGTTGCCCTGCACAACCGGTCCGTTGAAAAGACCGACGCCCTGTTGGAGAAGCACGGCACAGACGGCGATTTCGTCCGCACGGAGTCGCTCCAGGAACTCGTTGACTCGCTGGAGAAGCCGCGCCGCGTGCTCATCATGGTCAAGGCCGGCAAACCGGTCGACTCCGTGATTGAACAGCTTGAGCCGCTCCTGGAGCCGGGCGACATCGTCATCGACGCCGGCAACTCACACTACGAGGACACCCGCCGCCGCGAGGCCGCGCTGGCCAAGAAGGATCTGCACTTTGTCGGCATCGGCGTCTCCGGTGGCGAGGAAGGTGCCCTGAACGGCCCCTCGATCATGCCTGGCGGCTCCAAAGAGTCCTACGACGCCCTCGGCCCGCTGCTGGAAAAGATCGCCGCCCACGTGGACGGCAAGCCCTGCTGCGCCTGGATCGGCACCGACGGCGCCGGCCACTTCGTCAAGATGGTGCACAACGGCATCGAATACGCGGACATGCAGGTCATCGGCGAGGCCTTCGACCTGCTGCGCTCAGGGGCCGGGATTGAACCGGCCGAGCAGGCCAAGATCTTCGCCGAATGGAACAAGGGCGATCTCGCCTCGTTCCTGATCGAAATCTCCGCCGAGGTCCTCGGCCACGTCGACGCGAAGACCGGCAAGCCGTTCGTCGACGTCGTGGTCGATGCCGCAGGCCAGAAGGGCACCGGCCGCTGGACGGTCATCTCCGCGCTCGAGCTGGGCTCCCCGACGTCGGGCATCGCGGAATCGGTGTTTGCCCGCGCCCTGTCCTCGCAGACCGAGCAGCGCCAGCTGGCCCAGGAACTCCTGGCCGGCGGAGAAGCCGCCGTCGAGGTCCCCGAGGGCTTCGTCGAGGACGTCCGCCAGGCGCTCTACGCGTCCAAGCTGGTCTCCTACGCCCAGGGACTGGACATGCTCAGCTCCGCAGCCAAGGAATACGGCTGGGACCTGAAGCTTGACGAGATCGCCTCGCTGTGGCGCGGCGGCTGCATCATCCGCGCGGAGCTGCTCAAGGAAATCACCAAGGCCTACGCCGCTGCGGAGAAGCCCGCCAACCTGCTCTTCGCCCCGGCGTTCACCAAGGCGATCGCCGAGGTCCTGCCGGCCTGGCGCCGCGTCGTCGCCACGGCGGTCCAGCTCGGCATCCCCGTTCCGGTGTTCTCCTCATCCCTGGCCTACTACGACGGCCTGCGCCGCAAGCGCCTGCCCGCCGCCGTGATCCAGGGCCAGCGTGACCTCTTCGGCGCCCACACCTACGGCCGCATCGATGCCGAGGGCACGTTCCACACCCTCTGGGGCGAAGACAAGTCCGAGATCGAGGCAGTGGACACCCACTAGGCGCTGCAACTCAAAGGGAAGCCGGGCTGGGAAACCACTCGGCCCTCCCGAACGGCCGGCACTTTCCAGATACTCTGGGGTGCCGGCCGTTCGTGTTGCACCGCAGCCCGGGCGGCTCGGGTCCATGCAGTCCCCGACACCAGGAGTCCGTCAGTGCCCCAGCCAGTAGCGTTTGTCACCGGTGCGTCCACCGGAATCGGTTTTGAGACCGCGAAAAAGCTTGCCGGGCACGGATTCACCGTCTATGCCGGTGCCCGCCGGGTGGAGAAGATGGAACCGCTGAAGGCCCACGGCGTCAACGTCGTGGCGCTGGACGTCACGGACGAGGAATCGATGGCAGCGGCCGTGGGCGACGTGTTGTCAGTCCACGGCCGGATCGATGTGCTCGTGAACAATGCCGGGTACGGTACGTACGGCTCGCTGGAGGAAGTGGAGCTCGCAGAAGGGCGGCGGCAGTTCGACGTCAACGTCTTCGGCCTGGCCCGGATGACGCAGCTCGTGATTCCCGGCATGCGGGCCGCCCGCGCCGGGCGGATCATCAACGTGTCCTCCATCGGCGGCAAGATGTACGAACCGCTCGGGGCCTGGTACCACGCCACCAAGTTCGCCGTGGAAGGGCTCAGCGATTCCCTCCGGATCGAGCTCAAGCCGCACGGCATCGGCGTGTCCATCATCGAACCGGCCGGAACCCACTCCGAGTGGGGCGCCATCTCCGCGCAGGGCCTGCTGGCAAGTTCCGCGGAGGGGCCCTACGCGGCCCAGGCCAAGGTGATGGCGGCGGCCCTGGCCACGACCGAGAAGGCGACAACGTCGACGAAGCCGGAAGTAGTAGCCGACGCGATAGTCCACGCCGCCACGGCGGCGCGGCCCAGGACGCGTTACGCGGTGGGCGGGAGCGCCAAGGCCATCCTGCTGCTGCGGCACCTACTGCCGGACCGGGTGTTCGACGTCGTGCTCTGGAGCATCTACAAGCGGTTTCCGGCTGCCTAGATCCGGTATTCGATGAGGTACTCGGCCGGGTCGACGGCGGGTTTGGTCTCGCGCTGCGCGTCGCGGTGACGCCAGGTTGCCGGCACGCCCGTGAGGATCGATTCGGCCGGGGCGTCCTTGACCACGACGGCGTTGGCGCCGATGGCGGAGTCCCGGCCGATCGTGATGGGTCCCAGGACCTTGGCCCCGGCTCCGATCACGACGCGGTCCTCGATGGTCGGGTGCCGCTTGATCTTGGCCAGGGAGCGTCCGCCCAGGGTCACGCCGTGATAGATCATGACGTCCTCGCCGATCTCGGCCGTCTCCCCGATGACGACTCCCATGCCGTGATCGATGAAGAACCGGCGGCCGATCGTCGCCCCGGGATGGATCTCGATTCCGGTGAGGAACCGGGCCAGCTGGGAAATCAGCCGCGCCGGGAACCGCAGTGCGGGGTTCTGCCAGAGCCGGTGCGTCACGCGGTGGAACCAGATCGCGTGCAGGCCGGAGTAAGCGAAGAAGTTCTCAAAAGAACCTCGAGCCGCCGGGTCGTGTGACCGGGCGGCATCGAGGTCTTCCTTAAGTCTTGCGAAGAAGCTCACAAAGACCTTTCTAGGGGAATCGTGGGACAGCGGGCTGGGACTCAGCCGCGGATGTCGTCATACAGCACGGTGGAGATGTAACGCTCACCGAAGTCGCAGACAACAGCAACAATGAGTTTACCGGCGTTCTCCGGGCGCTTGGCGAGTTCCAGGGCGGCCCACACGATCGCGCCGGAGGAGATGCCGCCCAGGATGCCTTCCTTGATGCCCAGATCGCGGGCGACCCGGACGGAGTCCTCGAGGGTGGCGTCGATGACCTCGTCGTAGACGTTGGTGTCCAGGATCTCCGGGACGAAGTTGGCGCCAAGGCCCTGGATCTTGTGCGGCCCCGGGGCGCCGCCGTTGAGGATGGCGGAGTCCTTGGGCTCGACGGCAATGATCTGGACGTCGGGCTTGCGCTCCTTGAGGACCTGGCCGACGCCGGTGACTGTGCCGCCGGTGCCGACGCCGGCGACGAAAATGTCCACCTTGCCGTCGGTGTCGGACCAGATTTCCTCGGCCGTGGTCTGGCGGTGGATCTCGGGGTTGGCCTCGTTGGCGAACTGCTGGGCCCAGATGGAGTTTTCCGTGTTGGCCACGATCTCCTGGGCCTTCTCGACGGCGCCCCGCATACCCTCGGAGCCGGGGGTCAGGACGATCTCGGCGCCGTAGGCGCGGAGCATGACACGGCGTTCGGTGGACATGGTTTCCGGCATGGTCAGGATGACTTTGTAGCCGCGGGCGGCGCCGACCATGGCAAGGGCTATGCCGGTGTTGCCGGACGTGCCTTCGACGATGGTGCCGCCGGGCTTGAGGGCACCGGACTTCTCGGCCGCGTCGACGATTGCGACGCCGATGCGGTCCTTGACGCTGTTGGCAGGGTTGTAGAACTCCAGCTTGACGGCCACCGTGGCATCCAGGCCTTCGGTCAGCCGGTTGAGCCGGACCAGCGGAGTGCCGCCAACCAGCTGGGTAACATCGTCATAGATCCGTGCCATGTATGTATGCCTGTCTGAAGAGGTGGGTTTGCTGAGGTCAGCCTAACGAGGGCGTGCAGACCCTAGCTAAGCATTAAGCCATGCAGAGTAATATTTCCTGGCCTTGGCAAGCTTGGGGTTGATGATCACCTGGCAATAGCCCTGCCCGGGGTACTTGCCGTAGAAGTCCTGGTGGAAATCCTCGGCCACATGGAACTTCGGCAGCCGGCTCACCTCGGTCACGATCGGGTTCGTCCACAGCGGCTGGTTCCGATCGATCGCCTCCTCGAACAGGATCTTCTCCTCGGTGGTCTCATAGAACATCGACGAACGGTACTGGGTGCCGACGTCGTAGCCCTGCCTGTTCAGCGTGGTGGGGTCGTGGAGTGCGAAGAACATGTCCAGGATGACCTCCACCGGGATGACGTCCTCATCGAATGTCACCGCGACCACTTCGGCGTGACCGGTGGTCCCGGAGCACACAGAGTAGTAGTCGGGGTTGCGGTCGTGGCCTCCGGTGTAGCCGGAAACAACCGAGCTGACACCTTTGGTTATCTGGTAGACGGCGTCAAGGCACCAGAAGCAGCCTCCGCCGAGGACAAAAGTTCTCATGCTCTCTTCAATGGTTGAACCGCCCCGATGATTCCCGGCCGGGCAGATCCGTGAAGTGGCGGGGTGGGGAAGTACCCCCGATAGGGTAAAAATGAGGGTATGGAACCTGTGAACACCGACGTTTCAGCTCATCCGGCCGAAGGCACAAACGGCGGCCCCAACAGCGGCACAAACGGCGGCCCCAACAGCGGCACCAGGACTGGCGCCAGCTCCGACGCCGGCACCGGTCCCGATGGGGACGCCGGCACTGAAGAGGCCGAAGGCGCCGCCACGCTGGGCATTATCCTCCTGGCGGTGGAGGAACTCTGGCCCGAATCACTCGCCGAGGACTGGGACGAGGTGGGCCTCGTGGCGGGCCGTCCGAACGCGGAGGTGCACAGGATTCTCTTCGCCGTCGACCCGACGCTCGACGTGATCGAGGAAGCCATCGACGCCGGCGCCGAACTGCTCATCACGCATCATCCGCTGCTGCTCAAAGGCGTGACGTCTGTCGCCGCGAATACGGCCAAGGGCAAGGCCATCCACCGCCTGATCGAGTCCGGGACCGCGCTGCTGACCGTGCATACCAACGGTGACTCCGCCGTCGGGGGCGTCTCGGACGTCCTGGCCGATGCGCTGGGCCTGCAGAACGTGGCTCCGCTGACCCCCGCCACGAACGGGCTCCCGGAGGAGGGAATCGGCCGGGTCGGGGATCTCGGGGAGGCGCTGACGCTGGGCGACTTCGCAGCGCGCGTGTTCGGCATATTGCCGTCCGTGGCCGGCGGCGTCCGGGTGGCCGGGGACCGGGACGGCCTGGTGCGGCGGGTCGCCGTGTGCGGCGGGGCGGGTGACTCGCTGTTTGGTGAGGTTCGCGCCAGCAACGCGGACGTGTACCTGACGGCGGACCTGCGGCACCATCCGGCGTCGGAGGCCCGCGAGGCTGCCGTCAACGACAGGCCCTACCTGATAGACGTGTCACACTTCGCCAGCGAATGGCTGTGGCTCCCCGCCGCCGCCGAAGCGCTCGGCAACGTGCTCAGCGACCAGGGGCACGACGTCGAGATCAGGGTCAGCACCACCAACAGCGATCCATGGGACTTCATTCTGACTCCGGGCTAAGCCTGGCGTGCGAGGGGCCCCGGGTGAGCGTAGCGAGGCCGGGGAGCACGCTAGGCGCTAGAGTCTAGGGAGCGCCGGTACGGTGCCCGGCTCCGGCCGGTAGGAACAAGCGGAGGTAATAGTGGCCAAGGCAGCACCGGCGGAACAGTTGAAGTTGCTCGAATTGCAGGGACTCGATGCCAAGCTCAAGTCCTTGTCCAACCGCCGCCGAAGCCTTGAAAGCGATTCCCGGATCACCGATCTCGAAGCGGCCCTCAGCGTGGCCAACGGCGAGCTCGGTGCGGCCAAGGTGGCCGTCCACGACGCCGAACTGGAGCTCAAACGCGCCGAAGCCGACGTCGAGCAGGTGGCCTCCCGGATCGGACGCGACGAGGCCAGGCTGAACAGCGGCACGGGACTGTCCAAGGACCTCGTTGCCCTGCAGCGGGACCTCGTCTCGCTCAACAAGCGCCGCTCTGACCTCGAGGACGTCGAGCTCGAAGTCCTCGAGCGGCTGGACTCCCTCCGCCTCCGCCAGGCCTCCCAACAGCAGATTGTCGATGACATCCAGGGTTCGTTCGGTACCATCCGGGCCGAACTGGACGAGCAGCTGGCCGAAATCGCCGCCGAAGCCGCGGTGGTGCGCGGACGCCGAGCGGAGTTCGCCGCCGGGCTGGACGCGGGAATGCTCGCGATCTACGAAAAGACCCTGGCGAAGCGCGGCGTGGGCGCAGCCCGGCTGTTCCACGGCACCTCGGAAGGCTCCGGCATGCACCTCAGCCCCGGTGACCTGGCCGAAATCACGGCCGCGGCCGAGGACGACATCGTGTTCTGCCCCGACTCCGGCTGCATCCTGGTCCGTTCGGCCGAGTGGGCCTGAGAGGCCACTAGCCGGGCAGGATGATGTTCAGCGTGTGCGGCTTCCGGGCCGTACCCTCGACGAGTTCCGCGGTCCACTTCTCGGCCGCGGCCTTCTGCAGCCGGGCCGGGGTCGCCGGAGCCTTGCCCCGCCGCTGCAGCAGGTGACGCGCCAGTTCACCGCGGGTGTGCTTGGCGAAGTGGCTGACCACCTTGCGCACACCGTTGGCCTCGGTGAAGACGTTGACCGCGACCGTCTGCGCCGGCGGGGGAGTCCAGGCCGCGGCATAGGTGCTGGAGCGGCAGTCCACCAGCAGTTCGCCCGCCGTTACGGCCGCCAGGGCCTCGTTCAGCTGCGGTTTCCAGAAGGACGCCAGCCGTCCGACGTCGGGCAGCGCGGTACCCATGGACAGCCGGTACGCGGGAACTTTGTCGGCGAAGCGGATCGCACCCCAGAGCGCGGAGATGACGAACACGGACACATCGGCCTTCTTCCGCTGCACCGCCGTCAGGGTGTCGTAGCCGAGCGCGTCGTACAGCACACCGGAATAGACCTGGTGGGCGGGCGCCGCCGGTTCGGCGTGCAGCCGTGTATTGCGCTCGACGTCGGCCTTCAGGGACGCGCCGACGCCGAGAAGCGCCAGGGCGTCCTCGTGGGCGCTGACTGTGCCGAGCGCGTCGAGGACCTTGGTCCGGCAGGTGTTGAGCGTCGGGAAGCTCAGGGCGGCCCAGTTGACGGCGTCCCCGCCGGCAGCAGGGGTCTTGCCCTCGGAGGGCGGCAGCAGAATCAGCACCGTACGATCCTACCGGCGACAGCTTTGCGCGGTTTCAGGCAGCCACCCCCCCGGAGCCCGGCGACTTTTCCCTGCCATGCGAGCAGCAGCACACCAAGACCACCCATGGACAGACGTCGAACACGAAGCGGTTGCCGCTCCCCGTGCCGTGCAGGAACACCGCCACGGGGAGCGCCTGCAAGCGGGCCTTTCTACGCCGCCTTGATCGCGGCCGAGGACGCCGGCGAGGACGCCGGCCCCACTGCCTGCGCCATCGCCTGGGCGGCCTGGTTCTCACGGGCGAGGAAAGCGGAGAGCTCCCCGATGGTGCTCATCAGCGGCGCAGGGAAGACGACAGTCGAGTTCTTGTCCACCGCGATTTCCACGAGGGACTGCAGGTTCCGCAATTGCAGGGCCAGCGGGTGGGCCATCATGGTGTCCGAGGCCGCACCAAGGGCGGCAGCGGCAATGGACTCGCCTTCGGCGGCAATGATCTTCGCCCGCTTCTCCCGCTCTGCCTCAGCCTGCCGGGCCATGGCGCGCTTCATGCTCTCTGGCAGCTGGATGTCCTTCAACTCCACAAGGGTGACCTCGACGCCCCACTCCAGCGTCAGTGCGTCCAGGATCTCCCGGATGTCGCTGTTGATCCGCTCGGTTTCGGACAGCGTCTGGTCCAGGCTGTGCCGGCCGACAACCTTCCGCAGCGTGGTCTGGGCGATCTGGTTGATGGCCGCCGCCACGTTCTCAATCGCCACGACGGACTTCACAGCGTCGACCACGCGGTAGTACGCCACCGCGGAGATATCGACGCTCACGTTGTCCTGCGTGATGATGCCCTGCGACTGAATGGGCATCGTCACGATCCGGAGACTGACCAGCTGGAGCCTATCGATCACAGGGACGATGAAGCGCAGGCCCGGCATCCTCACGCCGACAACGCGGCCCAGCCGGAAGAGGACGCCCTTTTCATACTGGCGCACAATCCGGATGGACATCCGCGCCAGCGTCACCACCACAAAAATGACGACGAGCAGAACGACGATGCTGGTGAGGTCCACGCGGATCCCCTCCTGGTCTAACCTGATTCCGGGTGCCGGGCCGGCCCCGATCTTCCTTCAATTCTCCCACCGGGGACAGGAAAAGGATCCCGGTGGGACGGGGCGGAGGGGAGCCCGTAGAATGTACAGCGGATGGGTTGACCAGGCGGCCGCGCGTCACGCAAGTGGCTCGAGGAACGTCCGGGCTCCGCAGGGCAGGGTGGTGGGTAACGCCCACTCGGGGTAACCCGCAGGCCAGTGCCACAGAGAACAGACCGCCCGCGTTCCGGCCGTGTCCGCACGGCCGGGGGAGCAGGTAAGGGTGAAACGGTGGTGTAAGAGACCACCAGCTTCCCGGGCGACCGGGAAGGCTAGGTAAACCCCACCCGGAGCAAGGCCAGACAGGACACGTTTGAGGGCTGCCCGCCCGAGTGTCCGGGTAGGCCGCTGGAGGGCGTCGGCAACGGCGTCCGTAGATGGATGGCCGCTATTCCCGCGCCGGTAACAGCGCGGGAACACAGAACCCGGCGTATCGGTCAACCCATCCATTTTCTTGGGCTTTCCTGTGCTGCGCCCGTGTGAGTGATTTCACGTGTAACCGGGCGCCGGCCGCTGTACTGCCGACCTAGAATGGATAGCGAACGTAGAAGTTCTGCCGCCGGGTCTGCGTTCGCAGCCGGCGGCTTTTTCTTTGCGCAACACAAGGCGCCCGGGGTGGACCGAATCCCCGCCGGCGCCGAGGTGCCGGATATCCTCCGGCGGCCGACTTCCGCATACGACGTCGTATGTGGTTGATTCTAGGAAGGTAGTTCTGTGAGCCAGACATCAGATTCTTGTCTTGATACGTGGATGGGCCGTGAGGCGCTCGCCGAGGCCATGATCCCGGTGATCGGACGGCTGTACCGCGAGAACAACGTGGTGACTTCCATCCACGGACGCAGCCTGATCAACAAGTCCACCATGAACATCCTCAAGGCGCACCGCTTCGCCCGCCGGATGAGCAAGGAAGAACTGCGCCTCGAAGAGACGGCGCCGCTGCTCGATGCCCTGACGAAGCTGGACCTCGGCGCGGCGGCCATCGACGTTGCCCGCCTCACCGAGAAGTACCGCGCCGAAGGCGACGGCGCCAGCCTGGATGAATTCCTCCGCGGCGAACTCGCCGAGATCGTCAGCAAACGCGGCGGGGACGACCGCACCAGCACCGACGTCGTCCTCTACGGTTTCGGACGCATCGGCCGGCTCCTGGCCCGCCTCCTGATCGAAAAGGCTGGCGGCGGCCACGGCCTGCGCCTGCGCGCCATCGTGGTGCGCCGCGGCTCCGACAATGACCTCACCAAGCGCGCGAGCCTCCTGCGCCGCGACTCCGTGCACGGCTCCTTCGAGGGCACCATCAAGGTGGACCTCGAGAACGACACCATCACCGCCAACGGCGTCCAGATCCAGGTCATCTACTCGGACAACCCCGCCACGGTGGACTACACCGCCTACGGAATCCACGACGCCCTCCTCGTCGACAACACGGGTCGCTGGCGCGACGCCGAGGGCCTCTCCCAGCACCTGCAGAGCAAGGGTGTTTCCCGTGTCCTCCTCACGGCCCCCGGCAAGGGCGACCTGAAGAACATCGTGCACGGCATCAACCACGGCACGATCACCGACTCGGACAAGATCGTGACTGCGGCGTCCTGCACGACCAACGCCATCACGCCGGTGCTCAAGGCAATCAACGACCGCTACGGCGTCGTGCACGGCCACGTGGAGACTGTCCACTCCTTCACGAACGACCAGAATTTGATCGACAACTTCCACAAAGGTGACCGCCGTGGACGCTCGGCGGCGCTGAACATGGTCATCACCGAAACCGGTGCCGCCAAGGCTGTCGCCAAGGCCCTGCCCGAACTGCTGGGCAAGCTCACCGGCAGCTCCATCCGGGTCCCCACCCCCGATGTGTCCCTCGCGATCCTGAACCTGAGCCTGGAAAACGGCACCACCAAGGACGAGATCAACGACTACTTGCGCGAAATGTCGCTGCACTCCGAACTCCGCAAGCAGATCGACTATATCGATTCGCCCGAGGTTGTCTCCACGGACTTCGTCGGCTCGCGCCGCGCCGGCATCGTCGACGGGCTGGCGACGATCTCCAACGACAAGAACCTGGTTCTGTACGTCTGGTACGACAACGAGTTCGGCTACAGCTGCCAGGTCGTCCGCGTCATGGAGGAAATGGCCGGCGTGAACCCGCCGTCCTTCCCCGCGAAGGACGCCGCCTCGGTCCTGGAGGCAGCCGGCCTGCCTGTGCAGGTCTGATCCCCGGCCACGACTTATTGCTCTTTCCCGGCCGATGTACTGGAATCGGCCGGGAAAGGGAACCACAATGGAGCAATGGAACAGAACTCGGCTGTGGAGCACGAAACCACCCTGGAACACGCGCTGGACGTCGCGCGTAGCAACGTCAAGGAAGCCAAGCGACTCCTTGACGATGCCGTCGCCAAGCGTCAAGCCGGTGAGCTCGACGACGCCCGGGTGAACCAGCTGCAGGCGCTCATGGACCTCGCTGCGGAAGACCTCCATCGGGTGACCAAGGAGCAGTAGGGCTGGAGCGGGGCTCCGTGCCGCGGCACCGCCCCTCCAGGGTGCGCCTGCCGTGGAACTGTTCCTCCACACTGTGGACAGGGCCCCCTGCGGCGACGCCCGGGCCTAGGCTCGTGGTGTGCAGCAGAAGCTCTCAGCCCGGCCATACCCCTCACCGTCGTGAGCTTGAACTGGACGGACTTCCGCCATGCCCGGCGCCGTTCCCGTCAGGCCTGGGTGATCCTGGCCACGGTGTGCGCGCTGTTCCTGGGCACCTTGGGCTGGTTCTTCACCGCGGGCCAGTTCGCTGCCTCCGAACCTGAGAGCAGCGGCCCCAGCGAGGCTCCCGTGCTGGCAGCGGGCTGGATGATGCCTGTCGCCCCCGTGCAGCCGGTGCCGTCCGGGGCGGCAGCGGCCGTGCTGGACACGCTCGCGGTCAAGGGCCGGGCGGCCAAGGACAACTACGACCGGGATGCCTTCGGCCAGGCATGGCTTGATGTGGACCGCAACGGCTGCGATACGCGCAATGACATCCTCCGGCGCGACCTGACCGGCCCCGAATTCGTGGAGGGTTCCCGGTGCCAGGTTGCCGGCGGAACCCTCCGGGAACCGTACACCGGCCACCCGATCACCTTCCGCCGGGGAGCCGAGAGCAGCAAAGCCGTGCAGATCGACCATGTCGTGGCCCTCGGTGACGCCTGGCAAAAGGGGGCCCAGCTGTTGACAGCGCAGGAACGCGAACATCTCGCGAACGATCCCCTCAACCTGATCGCTGTGGACGGACCCGCCAACCAGGACAAGAGCGCCTCCGACGCCGCCACCTGGCTGCCGCCGAACAAGGCCTTCCGCTGCCATTACGTTGCCCGCCAGATCTCAGTGAAGGCGGCCTACCAGTTGTGGGTCACGCCGGCGGAGAAGGAAGCGATGAAGCGGGTCCTCGGCGCGTGCCCTCAACAGCAGACCATCGTTCCGCACACTGGACCCGTGGCTGAAGCTCCGGCCCGTTGACATGCCAAGTGCGGGGGGTCTAGAACTGGCCTGTCAGATACAGCCCACCATTCTAGGAGCAGAAATGGCTTCCTCGGCCTTCGGAGTTGTGCACTTTTTCCCAGGCGGAACGAAAGAGCAATACGAGGCATCAATTGCCGCCGTGCATCCCGGCGAAGGCCGCTTGCCGGAGGGCCAACTCTTCCACGCCGGAGGCGCATCTGCCGGGGGCTGGACGATCATGGCGGTCCATGATTCGAAAGAGAGCTGGGAGAAGTTCCGCGACGGCATCCTCATGCCCCGAATGCAGGCCGGCATCGAGGGCGGGTTCACCTCCCCGCCGGAGGAGACGGCTATTGACCTCTACAAGGTCCTGCCCTAGCCGACGCGTCCCACGCGCCTCGGCGGCTCACCGCCGAGGCTACTGGCGGCCTTCAGGCGCCAGGGCTTCGAGTTGAGCCTCCAGGCGTTCGACGTCGGCCCGGTGACACAGTTCGGTGGCCGTAGTCGTCACGGTGGCAGTGCCGGCGGCGACAGCCGCCCGGAAGGCCGCTTCAAGACTCCGTCCTTGCGCCAGCCGAAGCACGAAGGCTGCCAGGAAGCTGTCGCCGGCTCCGACGGTACTGCGGACCTGCACCGGGGGCACGGTCAAGCGGAGGGTGCCGGCTTTCGAGGCGAGCACGGCACCCTCGCCACCAAGGGTCAGGGCGACGAGTTCGGCTGAGCCGTCCTCAACCAGGGCGGACGCCGCTTCCAGCTGGCTTTCGTCGCTCTCCAGCGTCAACCCGAGCTGCAGCCCGAGTTCCCGCCGGCTGGGTTTGACCAGGAATACTCCCTCGGCGAGGGCCTCGGCGAGTGACGGTCCTGACGCGTCCACGATGCACCTCGCGTGGTGCCGACGCGCAACGCGGGCGACCCTGGCATAGAAATCATCGGGAACCCCCGGCGGCAGGCTGCCGCTGGCAACCACATAGCCGCCCACCGGGATCGACTCCTCGAGGAGAGCCAGGCAGGCGCGCCACTCGGCCTCGCGCAACTCGGGTCCCTCCAGCACGAAGCGGAACTGGTTGCCAGTGGCCGTCTCGTCGACGGTGAAGTCCTCGCGGGTGCTCCCGCTGATGGGCACCACCAGGGTCGGGATCCGCTCGGCCTCGATGAGCCGGCGGTACGCCTCCCCGGTGGGTCCGCCCGCGGTGTAGATTGCCAGGGTCCGGCCGCCGAGCCGTTGCACCACCCGGGCCACGTTGACCCCGCCGCCGCCCGGGTCGACGCGGCTGGCACTGCACCGGAGTTTGTGGCCGCTGGTGACCAGTTCGGTAGAGGTGCTGATGTCCAGCGCGGGGTTCACAGTTAGCGTGAGGATCGGCTGCATCGCCGGTGATGCTGAGGCTTCCATGGCCCAAGCATAGAAGAGCCCGCCGGGGCCGCCGCCAGGTCGGCCGCCAGAGCCCGCCAGGTCGGCCGCCAGGCCGCACTCTTGTGGGCCCCCATCCCCTCCGCGAGAATGGGCGCGGTAGGAATATCGCCACGCCGGGACGACTGGAACGGGAAACCATGGCACATCGCAAGGGCGGCCAAGGCACGGAACATGCCGGTAGCAAGGGGCATCCGGGACGTGCCGAGCGGCGGCCGGCCAGGCTGAAGCTCAACCTCTATGAGACTGAGCTTTTTCGCCTTCAGGCCGAGTTGGTGGCTCTGCAGGAATGGGTCCGCAGCACCGGAGCTCGGGTGCTCGTGATCTTTGAGGGCCGGGATGCAGCCGGCAAGGGAAGTGCGATCAAACGGGTCACCGAGTACCTGAATCCACGCTTCGCCCGGATCGTGGCGTTGCCGGCGCCCACGGAGCGCGAACGCGGTGAATGGTATTTCCAGCGCTATGTGTCGCATCTCCCCGCCGCCGGCGAAATCGTCCTGATGGACCGGTCCTGGTACAACCGCGCCGGCGTCGAACACGTCATGGGCTTTTGCACCCCTGCCGAGCACAAACGCTTCATGGCGCAGTGCCCGGTCTTTGAACGTCTGCTCATCCAGGACGGCATCCTGCTTTTCAAGTACTGGTTCTCGATCAGCCATGCCGAACAGGAGCGGCGGTTCCGGTCCCGCCTGGATGATCCCATGCGGCAGTGGAAGCTCTCGCCGATGGACCGGGAAGCCATCCTGCGCTGGGAGGATTATTCGCGGGCCAAGGACGACATGTTCGTGCAGACGGACACTGCGGAAGCACCGTGGTACGTCGTGGAGGCCGAAGACAAACGCCGGGCCAGGATCAACCTCATTGCCCATCTGCTCTCCAGCATCGACTACACCGAAGTGCGGACAGAAACGGTAACGCTGCCGGAGCGGCCGAAGGCCGTCAACTACACGCGGCCGCCGCGGGAACTATTCCGCTATGTCCCGGACTACGCGGCGAGCCTGGAAAGGCCGGCCGAAGGATAGCGGCCTTCCGGAATCCACGGTTCGGAATTCACAGTCCGCGGCGTGCCGCAAGGCCGCCGGCCCGGGTAGGGTACCGGCATGGATATCATGCTGGTTCCCGGATTCTGGTTGGACGCTTCCTCGTGGTCGGAGGTGACGCCGCAGCTGGTCGCGGCCGGACACCGCGTCCACCCGCTCACGCTGCCCGGGCTGGAAACGGCCGACGCACCGCGGGCCGGCATCGGCCTGCGCAACCACATCGACGCCGTCGTTGCCGCGATCGATGCCTGTGACGCCCCCGTTGTCCTGGTTGGCCATTCGGGTGGCGGCGCCATCATCCATGGCGCGGTTGATGCCAGACCGGACCGGGTGGCGCGCGCCATCTATGTGGACAGCGGCCCGCTGGGGGAGGGCGGGGTCATCAACGACGACCTCCCGACCGACGGCGACGAAATTCCGCTGCCACCCTGGGAACTCTTCGATGACGAGGACCTCATGGACCTGACCGACGAACTCCGGACAATGTTCCGCGCCCGCGCGATCCCGCAACCGCGGGGCGTGGCGCAGGACAAGCAGCAGCTCCGGGACGAACGCCGCTACGAGGTCCCGGCCACCGTCATCGCCTGCGAATTTCCGTCCTCGATGCTGACGGAAATGATTGCCGGGGGCCACCCGTTCGTGGCGGAACTCGCGCGGATCCGCGACGTCGACTACGTGGACCTGCCCACAGGGCACTGGCCCCAGTTCACCAGGCCCGCAGAGCTGGGCGCAGCCATTCTCGCCGCCGTCGACCGCACAGAATGAATGTCACGCGTCAGTGGCCGAACGGGTCCGGGTCCACGCCCGGCATCCAGGTCAGCCCGGGGATGCCCCAGCCGCTTTTCTTTGCCTGCTTCATGGCCTTGCGTGAGTAACGGTCCATCAGCCGGTTGACGTACAGCTTGCCGTCGAGGTGGTCGTACTCGTGCTGGATCACGCGGGCGAACCAGCCTGTCGCCTCGAAATCCACGGGCCCGCCGTCGCCGTCGAAGCCCTGGACCCGGGCCCATTCGGCCCGTTTAAGCGGATACTGGCCGCCCGGGAAGGACAGGCAGCCTTCTTTTTCCTCGTCCGGATCCGGCAGCGCGCCGGAGATCTTTGAGAGCGTCAGCACCGGGTTGACGACGACGCCGGCCGGCGGGGCGCCGTCGTCGTTGTCATACTTGTAGATGAACAGCCGTTTGCCCACCCCGACCTGGGGCGCGGCGAGACCGACGCCGTTGGCGGCATCGTTGGTTTCGAACATATCGGCGATCAGGGTCCGGAGATCGTCGTCAAAGACTTCGACTTCGGCGGCCCGGCGGTGCAATACGGGCTCGCCCCAGATCAAGATGGGCAGAACGGTCATGTCAGGAAAGTCCCTCTGGTGCTGTGGGGGCGGGGTCAGCCGGCGATGGTGCGGCCGACGACGTCGCGCATGATTTCGTTGGTGCCGCCGAAGATGGTGAGCAGCCGGGCGGCCAGATAGGCCTGGGCTACCGGGTATTCCAGGATGTAACCGTAGCCGCCGTGCAGCTGGAGGCAGCGGTCCGTGACGGACTTGGCACGCTCGGAGGCCCACAGCTTCGCGCGCGCGGCGGACGCGGCGTCGAGCTCTCCGGCGTTGAAGGCGAGAACCGCCTGGTCCACGTAGGCTTCGGTGACCTCGACCTCCGTGAGAATGTCGGCGAGTTCGAAGCGGCTGTTCTGGAAGTCGATGATGCGTTCGCCGAAGGCGTTGCGGTCCTTGGTGTAGCGGACGGTCGCCTCGTAGGTGGCGCGGACGACGGCGGAGCTTGCCACCGCGATCGCCAGCCGGCCCTGGGGGAGCTGCTCGGCCGCGTACTTCAGGCCCTTGCCTTCCTCGCCCACGAGATCGGCGTGGGGGACCCGGACGTTGTCGAAGAACAGTTCCGCCGTGTCTGAGGCCTTGAGGCCCATCTTGTCCAGCTGCCTGCCGGTGTTGTACCCCTCGCCCTTCTCCACCATGAAGAGGGAGAACGAGTCGTGGTTTCCGCGGCCCGTGCCGCCGTCGGTCCTGGCCAGGACCAGGGAAGCGTCGCCGGAGATGCCGTTGCCGATGAACGTCTTCTGGCCGCTGACCAGCCAGCCGTCGCCGTCGCGCACGGCCTTGGTACGGATGCCGCGCAGGTCGGAGCCGGCCCCGGGCTCGGTCCAGGCGACGGAGGTGACCTTTTCGCCGGACACCATGCCCGGCAGCCACCGCGCTTTGAGGTCGTCCGAGCCGTAGGCGAGCAGATGGGGGAGGACCATGTCGTCGTGCAGGTGGAAGGCAAGGCCCACGGCGAGGTGGTTGCTCTTGGCGAACTCCTCGTCGAGAACGGCGCGGAACCGGTAGTCGTCCATGCCCATGCCACCGAACTCTTCAGGAACCGCGAGTCCCAGCAGGCCCTGCTCGCCGGCCGCCGTCCACAGCTCCCGGGACATCATGTGGTCCTTGTCCCACTGGGCGTAGTGCGGGGCGATGGCGCGCGCATTGAACTCGGTGGCCATCTCGCGGAACATCTCGTGGTCTTCTTCAAAGAGTTGGCGCTTCACTGCGGTTCCTTCCAATGACGACGACATTTCACAGACACTGTGTACAGACAACAAAGGCCGCACCGGATAACCGGTGCGGCCTTTGCCAAAGGTCGGACAAACACTGCCGTCCTTCATGAGGGTGAGCGACGGGGGTTGAACCCGCGACCTCCTGGACCACAACCAGGCGCTCTGCCAACTGAGCTACGCCCACCATGTGCCCCGCCATGCCTTCCGGCGGACCGGCTGGCTGCAAAGGCAACGACAAATAGCTTACCTGTTATTCGCAGGTGCTTTTGCCACTTTTGCCGATTTCGGCGAAATTTCCGACAAACGTGGTGCAGATTACTGTCCCGGCGGTGTCGTTCGCGGCCGGCAACTACTCGGCAGGGGCCTCAAGAGCGGCCCCTGCGGGGGCTTCCGCGGCGGCTTCCGGGGCGCCCATGACTTTCTTCGCGATCCGCAGCGCGGTGGAGCTGTCCGGTCCCGGCGCGGGCACGAAAACCGCTTCCCGGTAGTAGCGGAGCTCGTCGATGGAGTCCTTGATGTCCCCGAGGGCGCGGTGGCCGCCCATCTTGGCGGGGGACTGGAAGTAGGCCCGGGCGAACCAGCGGCGGGAGAGCTCCTTGATGGTGCTCACATCGATGACCCGGTAGTGCAGGTGCTCGACGATCTCGGGCATGTCGCGGACCAGGAACACGCGGTCGGTGCCGACCGAGTTGCCGCCCAGCGGGGCCTTCCGGGGGTCCGGTACCCATTTCTTGATGTAGTCGAGCACCGCCGCCTGCGCCTCTGCCATGGTCTTGCCGTGCGGGAGTTCCTCCAGCAGCCCGGACCGGGTGTGCATGTCGCGGACGAAATCGTTCATCTGGGCCAGTGCGGCGTCGTCCGGTTTGATGACGACGTCCACGCCGTCGCCGAGGATGTTGAGTTCCGAGTCCGTCACCAGGGCGGCCACCTCGATGAGGGCGTCGTTCTTGGTGTCCAGGCCGGTCATTTCGCAGTCGATCCAGACGATGCGTTCATTAGATATAGGCACCCGCCCAGCCTACCGTTTCGTCGCGCCAGAGCCGTCCGGTGTTAGGATTTCGGGTACGCCGCGGTCGATTTTTTCGTCATCGTGGCGCGCCCCGGAACGGACCCAACGGCCGGCTGAGGACGGAAATGTGCCCCACAAACAGATTGGACGATTCTGAGATGACGGCGCCTGTGCCTGCGGCGGGGAAAACGGCTGCCGGTACGTCCCGCACCTCCCAAGCGGCGGCTCTCGATGAGGTGGACAACGCCCGGTCCCCAATTTTGGTCGGCTTCCTCGGCTCGTTGTTCATGGCGGTCGGATCGCTTGGCGTCGGCTGGCTGGCCCCGGTCTCCGACCTCCGGCGGCTTCCGCTGTTCATCTGGATGCGTACCGAGGCCGTCGGCGTCGGCCTGTGCATCGTCCTGCTGGCCGTCGGCGGCATGTTGCTGGTCCGGGCATGGCTGCGGCTTGGCCAGAGAGTGCGTGTGTGGGGGGCAGCGGCCCACAAGGCCACACTCCAGGCAGTCGTGGCCTGGGGGCTTCCGCTGATGTTCTCCGTTCCGCTCTTCAGCCGGGACGTGTACGCCTATATCGGGCAGGGCCGCTTGATGGTGGAGGGCTTCAATCCGTACGAAAACGGCATCTCCGCGCTGTCGAACTATTTTCAGCTGGGCGCAGACAAGATGTGGACGGAGGCTCCGGTCCCGTATGGCCAGCTCTTCCTCTGGATAGAGCAGTTCGTCGTCTGGTCTACGCACGTGCACCCGGAAGGCAGCATCATGCTCTTCCGCGTCGCCGCGCTGATCGGAATCGTCCTCTGCGTGATCTATGTGCCCAAGCTCGCCGAACTTCACGGCGTCAACCCGCACCGGGCACTGTGGCTGACCGTCGCCAACCCGCTGTTCCTGACCAACTTCATCGCCAGCGTCCACAACGACTCCCTCATGATCGGCCTCGCCCTCGCCGGCCTCTACTACTGCGCGACGCGGCGGGTCATCTTGGGGATCGTGCTGGTGACATTGTCCATCGCCGTCAAGCCCATCACGATCGTCTTCCTGCCGTTCATCAGCCTGCTGTGGGCAGGGAAGAACGCCGGCTGGCCGCGGAAGGTCCTGTACTGGGGACTTACGGCCGGGATCAGCCTGGCGCTGCTGTATCTCATGAGCCGGGTCAACGGCTTCGGCTTCGGCTGGATCAACGGGCTGTCCGCCCCGGGCAGCATCTGGATCTGGTACGCGCCGGTTGGCCTGCTCGGTCTGGTGATCGCATCCATCTCCAACGCCTTCGGCCTCGACGGCTGGGGGATGGCCAAATGGGTGTACGACGCCGGCAAACTGCTGGCCGTCGGGATTGTCGCCTGGCAGATCTTCCGCGGTGAGCACGACCGCCTCATGCGCCGTCTCACCCTGGCGTTCGCCGCCGTCGTGCTCCTGGCGCCGATGATCCAGTCCTGGTACATCGTCTGGCTTATCCCGCTGTTTGCCGTCACCGGCATCCGTGATGACTGGCAGGTCAAGGCCCTCTACTTCATCGTGTCCTTCTTCATGGTCTACGCGATCTCGGACCAGCTCGACGTCTTCCCCTACCTCCAGACAGCAGACCTCGGCCTGGCCCTGGCACTGGCACGCAATGCCGCCGCCATCATCGCCCTGCTGTTCGCCCTGTACCTGATCTTCCTGGATCCACGGACCAAGCTGCTGTTCAGCAAGTCGGACGAGCCGGTCACCACCCGCCCGGTCATCTGACCCGTCCGCCGGGCCCTTGACGCGTCCGCCGGGCCCTTGACGCGTCCGCCGGGCCCTTGACGCGTCCGCCGGGCCTTGCGATGGCCGCCGGGCCCTGCGACAGCTTAGGCGTGCAGGTTCCTGAGCGCTTCCTTGCGTGAAAGCGGGCTCAGCGCCTGGCCGTGCCGCTGCACGAAGGCCCGTACCCAGTCCGGATCGGTCTTGGCGTATTCACGCAGCGCCCACCCGATGGCCTTCCGGATGAAGAACTCGGAATCGCCCAGGTTCGCCTCGATGACAGCCGCCAGCAGGGCGACGTCGGTGGCGGATTCGGCCCCGAGCTGGGCCGTGATCGAGGCCCGCCGGATCCACAGGTTCCCGTCAGTGCTCCAGCGCCGCAGGACCGGCGTCAGCTCCTCCCGGTGCGCCTGCAGGAGTGCGCCGAGCCGGTGCGCCACCGCGTCAACCAGGTCCCACCACGCCCCGTGGCGGATGATCTCCGCGTAGACGGCCAGCATGCTGGGCTCGCGGGCAACCATCCGAAGGCCGGTGAGGTCGATGGCGGCATACTGTTCCTCGCGGCAGGCGGCGTCCCGCCAGAGCGCAAGAGCCGTCGACCTCAACTCTTCGACGCCCGCGGGAGGCAGCTCTGCGGCGGCAGCTTTGACTATCCTGCGGACCTCGGGAACACGCACGCCCAGGTGCGGCATCTCCGATTTCATGTACGCCTGCGCCCCCGCAGCACGGGAGGGATCAGCCGCTTCCTGGAGACGCGTCCGGATCGCCGCGATGAGTTCGGTGTTGGCCATGCGGCAACTCTAGATGGCAATTTACTCCGGAGGCTTCAGACGGCAACTGCAGACAACAACTTCAGACGGCAACTGCAGACAGGGTGCCGCCGGCTTTAGAGTTGGAGTCGGCTTTAGAGCTCAGCCCGGCGGTCCTCCCGCCGGCGGCGGAAGGAAGACCCATGTCCATGATCAAGAGTCCCGAAGAGATCGTCCTGATGCGCGAGGCGGGCCGGGTGGTGGCGAACGCGCTGGCCCGGGTCCGGGAAGCCGCCGCCGTCGGCGTCTCACTTAAGGAGCTTGACGAAGTGGCCGCGGCGTCCATTTCGGGGGCCGGAGCAACCCCGGCCTTCCTTAACTACCGTCCGCGGTGGGCGTCGGTCCCGTTTCCCGGAGTGATCTGCGCAAGCGTCAACGATGCCGTGGTGCACGGCATCCCGAACGACTACCAGCTCCAGGACGGGGACCTCCTCAGCGTGGACTGCGGAGCCTTCCTGGACGGCTGGTGCGGGGACGCTGCCGTCAGTTTCGTTGTCGGAACGGTGGACCCGGCGGACCAGGCGCTCATCGACGCCACGGACGCGGCACTGGCCCGGGGGATCGACGCCGCCCGGCCCGGGAACAAGATGGGGGACATCGCCTATGCGATCGGCGGGGCAGCCCGCCGGGCCGGCTATGGATTGCTCGCCGACCACGGCGGCCACGGGATCGGGCGCACCATGCACGCTGAGCCACACGTCCCCAACGATGGGCGCCCCGGCCGCGGCATCAAGCTCACGGAGGGCCTGGTGATCGCCATCGAGCCCATGCTGATCCTCGGCGGCAAGGATGACTACTACCACGACGACGACGAATGGACCCTCCGCTCGGCGAACGGTCGCCGGGCGGCGCACAGCGAGCACACTGTGGCCATCACGGCCGACGGGCCTGTGATCCTGACGCTGCCTTAGCGTCCGCCAGCCCGCGAGCGCCGTCGGGCGGACGACGGCGCGTCCCGGCAGCGCGTCGAACCTAGCGCCGGCCGGCGCGCTGCCGATGCGCGGCGAGCCGCAATTGAATGATGCGGGCGGCTCCCGCGATGGCGACCAGCACGCCGCCGCCGACGGCCGCGATGAAGAGTGCAATGCCGAGCGGTACCGATCCCTCGAGGCCAAAGAACTTCACCTGCACATACTCCTGGTTCTGCAGGATGAAGGCGATCAGCAGGATCAGCACCACCAGCGCGCTGGCCACTGCGGCCCAGACCATTCCCGCGCGGGTGACCTGGCGCGCTGCCGGGGCAGGAGCCGGCGGCACGGGTGCCTCCGCACGCGGTGCTTCCACGGGCGGTGCCGTCGTTGCGGCCGCCGGAGCCCCGGAAACAGCGTCCGGGCCAGTTCCCGGGCCTCCAGGGGTTGCGCTCACTGCGTCGGATCCGGACGTTCGGTCAGCGGCCCCCGGATACTGGGCGTTCATGGGGTCGTTCGATTCGTTGGGATCGAATCCGGGAGGAGTCTGGGTCATGGCGGCTGTACCTTTCAGTTGCCGGCAGGGCGCACAGGCTTCCCCTTGTGCACTGCCGGTCCACTCAATCCTAAGTGTGCTGATGTGTTGCGGCTGCGGCTGCGGCAGCGGAGCGCGTTGCAGCAACGTGGTGGCAACGGGCCGGGTTCCTTCCGGCGCGGTCCGGGCAAGCCGTACCATCCCGGCGGCATGGCCTTCGCGGCCGCTGGAGGACGCTGAGCGGCAGCCAATTGTCGCGGCAACTCCGCCGGCCCTCTGGGGAAGGGCGGCTGTTGGCACCGGCCCCCGCACGGTATAACGTCACAGCCAAGGGAAGCCTTGCAGAGCCTTGAAGAGGAGGCACGGCCGTGACCATTGTCGATAACGCCGTATACGTGGACGGTTACCGGACCGCAGATCCGGAAGACCTGGACGAGACGTATTTCCTGCTGCGGCAGCGACAAGGCATGGCCTGGATCGGGCTCTACCGGCCGGACGCGGAGGAGCTGGGGTCGGTTGCCGAAGAATTCGACCTGAGCCATCTGGCCGTGGAGGACGCGCTCGCCGGCCATCAGCGGGCGAAACTGGAACACTACGGCGAAACGTTGTTCCTGGTGCTGCGGCCGGCGCGGTATCTGGACGACGTGGAAAAGGTCGAGTTTGGCGAGATCCACGTTTTCTCGGGTCCCGATTTTGTGATTACTGTCCGCCGTGCCGAGTCACCGAATTTGGCCCGGGTCCGCCGGCGCATGGAAGCCGAGCCGGGGTTCCTGGCCCTGGGGCCCGACGCTGTGCTCTACGCGATAGTGGACCAGGTGGTCGACGAGTATGAGCCGGTCGCCGCCGGTCTGGAGAACGACATCGATGAAATCGAAGATGATCTCTTCGCCGCAGATCCGGGCGTGTCACGCAGGATCTACGAACTTTCGCGCCAGGTCATCATGTTCCAGCGCGCGACGGCGCCTCTTCCGGCCATCCTTCAGTCGCTTATGGCGGGGGCTCCGGACCGGGAGCCCAACCCTGAACTGCAGGACCACTTCCGGGATGTCCTGGATCACACGCTGCGGCTCGGCGAACGGATCACGGCCTTCCGTGCCTTGCTCCAGAACGCGCTGGCCGTCAACGCAGCCCTCGTGGCCCAGCGCCAGAACGACGAAATGCGCCTCCTGACGGAGTCGAGCATCGCGCAGAACGAGGAGGTCAAGCGGATCTCCTCCTGGGCTGCGATCCTGTTCGCCCCGACCCTGATCGCGTCGATCTACGGGATGAACTTCCGCATCATGCCCGAACTCGCCTGGGACTTCGGCTACCCGATGGCCCTGGGCCTCATGGTCGGCATGGGCGTGGTCCTGTATCTGGCGTTCAAACACAACAAGTGGATTTGATCAGCCCCGTGCTGCCGGCGCCCAGGCGGAGGCGGCCGGGTGGTTCCGGAGGCCGGTGCTGCCAGCGCTGTCGGCGAGGCGTCCGGTGGCCGGTGCTGAAGAAGTGCGTGGCCCTGAGTTGTGGACATCCACAACTCAGGGCCACGCTCTTGTGCCCCAGGAGGGAATCGAACCCCCGACCGGCGGATTAGAAGGCCGCTGCTCTATCCCCTGAGCTACTGGGGCACGGTGGCGCGCCGTCCGGCCATTGCCCGGGGACGCCTCAAAAAGTTTACAGTGCCTTCCGGCCGGCGACGGTCAAGCACGGCACGCGGCTGCTCCAGCCCGTCGTCACTTGTCCCCAGCAACCCCTCTGATCCCTGGTTTTCCACATGGCTCGGTTCGGGACTCCCCGCGGGAAGCTCGTCAGGCGAAGCTGGAAATGCCTTCTAGGGCACGACAATTCGAGACAGGACATGAGAATGAGTGACAACATCACGGTCCGTGGCTTCGTAGCCACTGAGATCAGATCGTCGACAACCCCCGGTGGCGTGGCCACGGCATCATTCCGGATGGGCGCTACCGATCGGCGTTTTGACCGTGCGACCAGCACATGGATCGACGGGAACACCAACTGGTTTACCGTCCAGGGATACAGGCAACTGGCTGGCAACGTCGGCTGCAGCATCAAGAAGGGCCAGCGGGTCATCGTCGTCGGGAGGCTGAAGATGCGGACCTGGGAGAAGGACGGCAGGGTTTATCACGTGGCGGAAATCGACGCCGAATCCGTCGGCCACGACCTCATGTGGGGTTCCGCCAACTTCACGCGCACGGCCGGATCCGGCAACCAGGCAGCCGGCGGTCAGCCTTCCGCCCCCAACCTCGGCCCGGATGACGGCCACAAGGACAGCCAGCATGACAGCCCGGACGACACCGAGGACGAGCACAGGATGCCCGAGGGGGCCGACGACGACGACGAGGCGCCACCGCCGGTCATGTTCATCGACGGCACTGGTGTAGAGGAAGAGGAGGTTGATGAGGAAACCGGGGAACTTAAAGGAGCCGCCTGAACCCGGCTCTTAACCCCGGCCCCGGTACACCAGTGAGCCGGCGCCCCCGGTAGACCAGTGAGCCGGCGGCCCCGTGCAGCCCGTGTGAGCGGTGACGACGAGCGGGGTCCGGCGGCCGGAGCCGGGTCCCGGGTCCTTCGCTGCAGAAATTGCCCGGTGCTACGGGCCACGACGAGAGCACGCCGGGCGGTGCCCCTCGCCGTCGCGGCCGGGGCGCACGGTTCCGGTCCCGGTTTCCTGTGCCCCTCAACGCCGCGGCCCCGAAGCTGCTGGTCTACGGGACCGGAGGCCGAAGCCGTCGAAGACGCCGTGCGCGAGGGCGGCAACTGGATTGTTGCGCTGCTGCGGAAGGCCGGGGTTGCCGTGAGCGTTATGCAGGCCCTGGCGCAGGGGCGGCTGTCCTCGCGGGAGTACCGGGCTGAGTTAAGGACCGTGTCCAGTGCCCCCGGAATGTGAGTTATCCCGGCGGAGCCACTAGATTTGTACGCATGGCGGAATTTATCTACACAATGACCAAGGCCCGCAAGGCCGTTGGCGAAAAACTTATCCTCGATGACGTGAGCATGTCCTTCTTCCCGGGGGCCAAGATTGGCGTCGTCGGCCCGAATGGTGCCGGTAAATCCACCATTCTCAAGATCATGGCCGGTCTGGACACCCCGTCCAACGGCGAGGCCAGGCTCAGCCCCGGCTACACGGTGGGCATCCTTCTGCAGGAACCGCCACTGAACGAGGACAAAACCGTCCTGGGCAACGTCCAGGAAGGTGTCGGCGAGATCATCGGCAAGATCCAGCGCTTCAACGAGATCTCCGAGGAAATGGCCAGCCCTGACGCTGATTACGATGTCCTCCTGGAGGAAATGGGCCAGCTGCAGGAAGCGATCGACGCCGCCGATGCCTGGGATCTCGATTCCCAGCTCGAGCAGGCCATGGATGCCCTCCGCTGCCCGCCGCCGGAAGCCGACGTGACCTTGCTCTCCGGTGGTGAGCGCCGCCGCGTGGCACTGTGCAAGCTCCTGCTCCAGAAGCCGGACCTGCTGCTCCTCGACGAGCCCACCAACCACCTCGACGCGGAGAGCGTGCTGTGGCTTGAGCAGCACCTGTCCAGCTACCCCGGCGCGGTCCTCGCCGTCACCCACGACCGGTACTTCCTCGACCACGTGGCCGAGTGGATCGCCGAAGTCGACCGCGGCCACCTCTACCCGTACGAGGGCAACTACTCCACGTACCTGGAGAAGAAACGCGCGCGCCTGGAAGTCCAGGGCAAGAAGGACGCCAAGCAGGCCAAGCGCCTCACCGAGGAACTCGAGTGGGTCCGCTCCAACGCCAAGGGCCGCCAGACCAAGTCGAAGGCCCGTCTGGCCCGCTACGAGGAAATGGCTGCAGAAGCCGACCGCACCCGCAAGCTTGACTTCGAAGAAATCCAGATCCCGCCGGGACCGCGCCTCGGCGGTCTCGTGCTCGAGGCGAAGAACCTCCAGAAGGGTTTCGAGGACCGCACCCTGATCGACGGACTGACTTTCACGCTGCCCCGCAACGGCATCGTGGGCGTCATCGGCCCGAACGGCGTCGGCAAGACCACCCTGTTCAAGACCATCGTCGGGCTGGAGCCCCTCGATGGCGGTGAACTGAAGATCGGCGATTCCGTCAAGATCTCCTACGCCGACCAGAGCCGCGGGGGCATCGACCCCAACAAGACCCTGTGGGAGGTCGTTTCCGACGGTCTCGACTACATCCAGGTCGGCCACGTCGAAATGCCGTCCCGCGCCTACGTTGCCGCCTTCGGCTTCAAGGGACCGGACCAGCAGAAGAAGGCAGGCGTGCTCTCCGGTGGTGAGCGGAACCGCCTCAACCTGGCGCTGACCCTCAAGCAGGGCGGAAACCTGCTGCTCCTTGACGAGCCCACTAACGACCTTGACGTCGAGACGCTCAGCAGCCTCGAAAACGCCCTGCTCGAATTCCCGGGCTGCGCCGTCGTGGTCTCGCACGACCGCTGGTTCCTGGACCGGGTCGCCACCCACATCCTCGCCTACGAAGGCGACGAGGAGAACCCCTCCAAGTGGTACTGGTTCGAGGGCAACTTCGAGTCCTACGAGGAAAACAAGGTCGACCGCCTGGGCCCGGATGCCGCCAAGCCGCACCGCGTGACCCACCGCCGCCTCACCCGCGACTAAGCACCGCAAGACAAAAGGCCGGCTCCCCGCGGGGAGCCGGCCTTTTCTCGTCATCCTGCGGACGCTCGGCCCGGCGTCACCGGTGCTCGGCCTTGCGCATCTGGTGCTGCAAGACCTTGGACTGGACCGCGCCCGCCACTTTGTGCTTGAGGTCGGTCGGAACACGGATCATGCCCTCCTGCGCCACCGTTGCCACATGGCGGCCGTCTTGGCTGAAGATCTTGCCCGTCGCAAGGCCCCTGGCGCCCTGGGCGCTGGGGGATTCCTGGACGTAGAGCAGCCACTCGTCCACCCGGACCGGACGGTGCCACCACATGGCGTGGTCCAGGCTCGCCACGGACATTCCGGGCGTGATCCAGCTCATTCCGTGCTTGCGGAGGATCGACTCGAGCAAGGTGTAGTCGCTCGCGTACGCCAGGGCGGCCCGGTGCAGGTCGGGGTCGTCCGGCATTGGCCCGAAGGTTTTCATCCAGACGGCGTTGCGTGCTTCCTTGCGGCCCTTGGCCGAGACGTACAGCGCCGGGTCGACGTGCCGGATATCGAACGGCCGTTCATAGGCCCAGTGCCGCGCGACCGGGTGATCGAACTTCCCCAGGAGGTCGGCCGTACTGGGCAGGGATTCCGGGGCGGGGATGCCGGTGGGCATCTCGGACTGGTGCTCAATGCCCTCGTCCTCGTCCTGGAAGGACGCGATCATCGACAGGATCGGCATGCCTTCCTGGTAGGCGTGGACCCGGCGGGCCGAGAAGGACCGGCCGTCCCGGAGGCGCTGGACGCCGAAGGTGATGGGCTTGTTGGCGTCTCCCGGGCGAAGGAAATAGCCATGCATGGAATGCACGCTGCGGCCGGGGGCAACGGTGCGGCTGCCCGCGATGAGGGACTGCGCCAGCACCTGTCCGCCGAAGACCCGGTGCCGCGGCTGCTGCTGCGAAGGGCCCATGAAAATGTCCTCGTCCGTCCGGGCGCCTTCCAGCTCGCCGAGGTTCAGGAGTTGGATGAGCGAGGAGGTGGGGTCCTGCGTGGGCAGCCCCTGCAATCCGGCTTCGGCTTCAGTCATGGTTTGACTCTAGACGTCACCCCGGCACCGCTCAAAAGAGGCACAACCGGTAGAGTCCATATTGTGTCTGACGTCCTAACCCAGCCCCTGCGGTTCACCGATCCCCGCGACCTTGCCGACCTGCGCACGTTCGCCACCCGCGCCAAGTCCATTGACGACGGCGCCATCCGGCTGCAGGCGTCCGGTCCCGTGCTCGCCGCCTATGTGTGCGTGCTGCGGCCCCGGCTGCTGGGGGAATCCACGCCCACCATCCTGGGCCTGCGCACCATGGCGCTGGCGCAGCCTGCCGAGACCGATGTGACGGTGCCGCTGTCAGCGGTGCTGGACCGGCTTGCGCGGGCGGGGGAGAACGACGTCGAGCTGCCGCTGCCGCCGGTGAACGTTGCCGAGTCATGGGCCGGTGTGGGGGCGCCGCGGGGCGGGTGGGAGCTGTTCGGCACCCTCCGGGACACCGCGCTGCGGCAGGCCGCGGAGGCCGGCATCGCCGAAGTTGCCGCAGTCATTCCGGACCAGCCCGGTGCCTTGATCGTCAACAACGCCCGCGCCACTGTGTGGGGCCGGGCCCTACCCGGCGCCGGCGGCCTGCCGGCGGGCGCCGCGTTCGCGGCGCTCACCCTGGGTTTCCTGGCTGACGGGGAGCAGCAGCTGTACCGTGCCGGACGGTGGTTCCGGCTCAGCGGCAGCCGCGGGCACGTCCTGGTCCGCACCGGCTCAGGACTCTAGGATCCGTAGTATCGGTGTGCTCCATAGGGGGCAAAGCGTCTCGTCAGCGCCGGTGATCGCCGTGAGTTTGACGGGGGTTCGCGCCGGCGTCCGGATTAAAACCGGAGAATGCTGAGCTCCTTGGCAGGCTGGAAGCCCAGCCGGGCATAGAAGTTGCGCGAGGCAGGAGAGGGCGAAAGCACCATCCTTGCTGCCTGGATGCCCTGCGAGAAACCAATCGCCTCGCGGACGAGCCTGCCTCCGATTCCGGCATTCCGGAACTCGGGCAGCACGTAGACATTCCCCAGATAGACCCAGCGGGAGGGGTCCTTCCCTGGTTTGGGCATCCGCTCAAAGATCAGGAGGTTGAGCATCCCGACCAGTTTGCCGTCCTCTTCGGCGACAAAGAACTTTCGCGGGTTGGCATCCATCCAGCCGCTGTAAGTGTCTTCGAAATCCGCATCGTCCGGCAGCCCCGGCTCCTGCTCCGCGGCCCAGGTCGCTCTGAGCGCTGCAAGTGCGGCCCGGTCATCAGCGCATTCCTCGCGAACTATCAGCATGGGATTACTCTAGGGCGTTGGTGAAGAGCTTCAGGGGGACAACGTGGCCGTGGCGTTCAGCCGGTGGATCGGGCTGGCGGCGAGGATCGTGACGGCGGTTCCGACGCTGAGTATCTCTCGGGAGCCGCCGCCTGTAAGCCGAGGATCAAGAGGAAATAACGGCCGGCGAGGAACGCGCGGACTGCCGCCCGGCGAAGCCCGTAACGCATCGTGCCGGATCCGGAGCTGGGTTCGTCCACGGCCCAGAGGTTGCACCAGCGCTCGTCAGCTGTTATTGACCTGGCGGTCCTGCCACACTGGGCGCATGACTGGGCTGACGATGTTGATTCCTCCGATCGCGCGCCACATTGGTTTCAATGATGCGCTGCATCCGGACCGCATCGTGATCCGTGTGCTCCGCTTCGCGGTGGGCATCTTCGTGCTCGTCGCCCTCGCCCGGAAGACGTTCGACGCGACGCTCCAAGGCAACAACGTCGACGTTGCGCAGCTCTACTCGGAATTTACGGTCCAGTCGAACCTGATCCTCGGACTCGTGCTTCTCGCGTCCGCCACGTGGCCGCGGACGTGGCTGCCACAGTGGTGGGACCACCTGTTCGGCGCGCTGGTCCTCTATCTGGTGATGACGGGAATCATCTACGTGGTCCTCGTGGCCCCGCCGGGCGAGCCGTGGTGGAGCTGGGACATGTACTGGCCCCAGCTCGCGCACCACCGTCTGGCGCCGCTCTTCGTCGCGCTCGACTGGCTGCTCGTAACGCGGACCGTGCGGGGCAACGGGTGGCGTCCCGTCGTGTGGCTCACCTACCCGGTGGCCTTCCTCGTATTCTCGTGGGGGCGCGGAGCGGTAGACGGCTGGTATGTCTACGACTTCCTTGATCCGACGCTCGACGGCGGCTGGCCGGCAGCGCTGACGACGACAGCGCAGGTGCTCGTCGCGTTCCTCGTGATTGCGCTTCTCGTTCATTTCGCCGGCAACTGGCGTTCCGCGCTCGCAGCCGGGCGCGAGCGGCACTAGAAGTCTCGTTTGGCACCCTGCAGGGTAGTCTTGTACACAGAAAGACCCCGGAGACATTCCCCCAAGTGCCTCCGGGGTCTTTCCACGTCCGGCCTCAGGCCCCGGACGGGCTGTTCACCATGGACAGGGCAGCCCGTTCCATGTAGTCCCAGAGCGTTCCCTCGTACAACGGCGGAAGCTCAAGGGCATCCACGGCGGTGCGCATGTGAAGCAGCCAGCGGTCCTTCGCCTCCGGGGTGACGCGGAAGGGCTGGTGGCGCATGCGCAGCCGCGGGTGCCCGCGTTCCTCGCCGTACGTCGTCGGGCCGCCCCAGTACTGTTCAAGGAACATCAGGAAACGCCGCTTGGCCGGGCCGAGGTCCTGTTCCGGGTACATGGGCCGCAGCAGGGGATCCGTCGCGACGCCGTCGTAAAACACATCGATGAGCTTCACGAACGTCTCGTGGCCGCCCACGGCGACGTAGAAGTTATCGGTGTAGCCGGGCTGGCTGAAGGGGTCGTTCTGCATCAGCATCTTGGGCTGGCGGGGCTCGCCGGCGCTGGGGATCGTCACGGTTATTCTCCGGCTTTCTGCTGGGGTGCCGCCCCGGCGTCGGGGCTGTCCGCGGTTTCCTGGACGGGGGCGACGTAGGTGCCCTGGGAGCGGTTGCCCACGCGCAGGATTTCCCCGTTGCGCAGGTACCAGATGGTCCCGTCGTCTGCCCGCACCCGGGTGATCCGCAGGCCCATGGATTCGACCGTGCCGACGACTTCGGACGTTTCGATGACGTCGCCGATCCCGTACTGGTCCTCAATGGTGATGAAGATGCCTGCAAGGAAGTCGCGGATGAGCTGCTGGGCGCCGAAGCCGATCGCCACGCCGAGGATTCCGACGCTGGTCAGCAGCGGGGCAATGTCCACGTTGAGGTTCTTGAACACGTAGATGATGCTGATGACCGCAATCAGCACGCCGACGACGCTGTTGAGCAGCGAGCCGATGGTGTTGGCCCGCTGGACACGCCGTTCATGGTCCAGCGCGCGCAGTGCGGGGGCCACCCAGCGGAAGTGCGGCTTCTTGAAGAACGTGGTCCCGGCCGCGACGCGTTTGGTGATCCCTGCGATGACGAACGACGCCACGAGCCACACGGCCACGCCGACCCCGATGCTGATGAGCAGTCCGGGCACGTTGATGGCCGAAATGTCCGGCGGGGTGATCGTCTCGGTCGAGGACGTACGGTACATCGGCGGGGGTGCTCCTTTGGCTGCTGCGCTTGCCGGCAGGAGTTTTCCGGCCGGCACTCCGGATCTGCATCGCTCCGGGCGCCCGGCATCGGCCGGGCGCAAAATACGTTGTTCACCTTCAAGGTTAGCGCCGCAGCGTTGCCCCGCGTTCAGTCCGCCTGGGGCGCCACGACGGCCACGGGTTCGTGCAGCACCGGGAAGTTGACGCTCCGGGCAATGAAGCACACCTTGTTGGCCTCGACGTGCAGTTCTTCCAGCAGCCCCAGCGACGCCGCGTCGGCAACGGTCACCCGGGGCCGGAGCGTCACGGACTCGAACTGGCCGCTGCCGTCCCGGTTGGTCCGCATCAGGCCCGCTGCCTGGTCCTCGTAGGCTGTCACCACGACGGCGTGCTTCACAGCCACATGCAGGAAAGAGAGCATGTGGCACTGCGAGAGAGCCGCCAGCAGCAGCTGCTCCGGGTTGTAGCGCGCCCGGTCCCCGTGGAACGTCGGATCGGCGGAGCCCTTGAGGACCGGCAGTCCGGGGATCTCGACGTCGTGGTCCCGTGAGTAGCCGCGGTACGACGCCGTACCCGCGCCCCGGTTCCCGGTCCAGCGGACTGTCAGCGCGTAGCGGTGCTCGTCGAGGCTCATGAGTCCACACTAGGGCACGTCCCTGCCCAACTAGCTGGCAGCTAAGGCCGTTATGGGGGTCCAAAACGGCCCCTGCTGCGAGCTAGTTGGGCGGGGCTCCGGTAGGGGCTCCTAGCCGACGTCGGCCTGGCGGGCCCGCAGGGCGCGGGCCACGCCGTCGCGGTTCTCCAGCATCATCCGCCGCAGCGCCGCGCTGTCTTCCGGCAGCGAGGAGAGGAACTCATCCGTACGGTCTACGGTCGCCTGCGTGGTCAGCTGCGCCGGGTAGAGCCCGACGACGATCTGCTGGGCGAGCGCGTGGGTCCGGTTGGCGACGATGCCCGGAACGGCCTCGAAGTACTTCTCCGAGTACGGCTCCAGCAGGGCCGGGTCCAGCACCCGGGTGAAGCCCATGACGGCCGAACCCTGCAGCGCGTTGGAGAGATCGCCCTTGACCACAATCGAATCCCACGCCTCGGCCTTGGCCTCCGGAGTGGGGATGGCTGCCTTGGCGAGGGCGGCGGCGTTCTGGCCGTTGGCGGTGTTGTCGTGCTCGAGCTCGGCATCGATTTGTTCCTGTCCGGCACGGCCGCCGGTGACAAGGGACGCCAGCAGTTCCCAGCGCAGGTCCTGGTCCACGGCCAGCCCGTCCAGCGTCAAGGAGCCGTCCAGCAGGCCGGCCACGGTGTCCAGCTGCCCGGTGCTGCGGGCCAGCAGGGCGTAGGACTTCACGAACTGCAGCTGCGCGTCCGAACCTGCCGCAACGGCGGAGGCGAGCTCCCAGAGCTGGTCGGCCGCGGCCGCCGAGGTGGCTTCCCGGTGCTCTTCGGCCACGTAGAAGGTCAGCGTGGTCGCCAGCTGGCGGAGCTGGACCAGGATCACGGAGGAATCGGATTCCTCGGCAATGTTGGCGAGGATCAGTTCCACATAGCCGCGGGCCGGTGATTCCCCGTCGCGGGCCGCATCCCAGGCGGAGCCCCACACCAGTGTCCGGGGGAGGCTCTGGCTGAAGTCCTTCAGGTGGGCTGTAGCCGTGGCGAGGGACTTCGGGTCCAGGCGGACCTTGGCGTAGGCGAGGTCGTCGTCGTTGAGCAGGATCAGGTCCGGCCGGGCAAGGCCGGCGAGGGCGGGAACCTCGGTGCGCCCGCCGTCGACGTCGAGCTCCTCGCGGTGCACGCGCTCCAGCTTGCCGGCAGCGTTGACGTTATAGAAGCCGACGGCGAGCCGGTGCGGCCGCAGGGTGGGCTCGCTCTCGATCGCCGTCTGCAGGATCGCGAAGGAGGAGATCATGCCGTCCGCGCCGACGGAGACGTCCGGCGTGAGGGTGTTGACGCCGGCGGTCTCCAGCCAGAGCTGCCCCCACTTTTCGAGGTCGCGGCCGCTGGCCTTCTCGAGCTCGGCCATGAGGTCGCTGAGCTCGGTGTTCTGCCAGGCGTGCTTGCTGAAATACTCGCGGACGCCGGACATGAATTCTTCCGGACCCACCCAGGCCACGAGCTGGCGCAGCACCGACGCGCCCTTCGCGTACGTGATGCCGTCGAAGTTCACCTCGACGTCCTGGAGGTCGTTGATCTCGGCGAAGATCGGGTGCGTGGTGGGCAGCTGGTCCTGGCGGTAGGCCCAGGACTTCTCCACGGACGCGAAGGTGGTCCAGGCGTGGTCGAACTTGGTGTTTTCCACGGCGGCCAGATGGGACATGTACTCGGCAAAGGACTCGTTCAGCCAGAGGTCGTTCCACCAGCGCATCGTCACGAGGTCCCCGAACCACATGTGCGCGAGCTCGTGCAGCACAGTGATGGCGCGGCGCTCCACCTGGGCGTCGGTGACCTTGCTGCGGAAGACGTAGCCTTCCAGGATGGTGACGGCCCCGGCATTCTCCATGGCGCCGGCGTTGAACTCCGGCACGAAGAGCTGGTCGTACTTCTCGAACGGGTACGGGCAGCCGAACTGGGCCTCGAAGAACTCGAAGCCCTGGCGGGTGAGTTCGAAGATGTTGTCCGCATCGAGGTATTGCATGAGGGACTTGCGGGCGAAGATGCCCAGGGGAGTGACCCGGCCCGCCGCCGACGTCACCTCGCTGCGGACAGACTGGTAGGGCCCTGCGATCAGCGCAGTGACATACGAGGAGAGCCTCGGCGTGGGCGTGAACTCCCAGACGGAGCGGGCGCCGCCGTCCTCCCCGGGGGTGGCCTCCACCGGCACGGGGGTGGGGGAGTTGGAGACCACGTCCCAGTGCGAGGGGGCAGTGACGGTGAACGTGAAGCTGGCCTTGAGGTCGGGCTGTTCGAAGACGGCGAACATGCGCCGTGAATCGGGGACCTCGAACTGGGTGTACAGGTAGACCTCGCTGTCGACCGGATCCACGAAGCGGTGGAGTCCCTCGCCCGTGTTCATGTACGGAGCGTCGGCCACGACCACGAGCTCGTTGTCGGCCGCCAGATCCGGAAGCGCGATCCGGATTCCGTCGGAAACCTTGGCCGGATCGAGCGCGCGCCCGTTCAGCGTGACACTGTGCACCGCGTGGGTCACGGCGTCGATGAAGGTCGAGGATCCCGGCACGGCGGTGAACTTCACTGCCGTCGTGGAGCCGAAAACATGCTCGCCGCGCGTCAGATCCAGGCTGACCGCATAGGAGTCGACGGCGATCAGTGCGGCGCGCTCGCGGGCTTCGGCGCGCGTCAGGTTCATACCGGGCAAAGTTGGGCCTCCAGAATTGTTCGATAGTGCCGGGCGGCTGCGGCCTCCGGTCGATACTGTGAAATCATTCTTTCACGTCACTGGCTCTTGGCAAGTTGCGCGCGTCACACGCAACCTGATCGCGGCAGGCCGGCCGGGGTAGCGTTGGGACTATGGGAAAGTTCCGGGAAGCCGTCGATGCCAGGGCCCTGCGTTTTGCGATCGGGTTCCCCCTGATGTTAGCCGCCGGGTTCGTGGTCTGTGCCTTCCTCGTCCGGCCTCAGCTGCCCGAGCCGCTGGCCGTCCGCTGGACCGAGGCCGGGGCCGCGGACTTCGCGCCGTTCCCTGCCGTCGTGGGAGCCGGTGCGGGAATGATCGTCCTGGCCGGCTGGGCCGTGCTGCTCCAGGCCGTGCCGCTGTCCCGGCCCGCCGTGATGCGCCGCATCATGATGGGGGCGGGGCTGTCCCTGAGCCTCTTTGTCACCACTGTCCTGGCCGCCGTCCTGGTGGGGCAGCTGGGTTTGCCCGACGCGCGGAATTCCCATGTGGACGCGTCCGTGCTCGCGCTGGGCAGCGGCGCGGCCCTCTCGCTCGGCGTCGTCATGGGCTTTGTCTTCAAGGCCGACGAACGCTGGTCCGTCGACGACGACAGGGCCATCCGGGAGGCCCTGGAACATGAACGGGATCCTGAGCTGGCGAGGGACGTCGTCAGCCTGTGGGTGCATGCCCGCAGCTCGGTGTTCGTCATGATCGGGATTGCGACGCTCCTGCCCGCGGCCCTCCTGGCCATCGCCGTGCCGTGGCTCGCTGCGCTCCTGGTGGCTGTCGCCCTGCTCGCCGCGGCGTTCCTGTTCGCGCGGATCCGGGTTGACCGGAACGGCCTGCGGGTTTTTGCCGCGGGAGTCCTGCGGGTCATGGACGTGCCGGCCGCAGCCATTGACGCCGCGACGCCGTTGGAGGTCAAGGCGGCGGACTATGGGGGCTGGGGGTACCGGAGCCACGGCGGAACCACGGCCCTGCTGGTCGGCAGCGGGCCCGCCGTCGTCGTCGACCGTTCCGACGGGCGGCGGCTGGCGGTGAGCGGCGGGAGCATCGCGTCGGCGGACAACGTGGCCCATGTACTTTCCAGGGTGGCCGCCCGGGCGCGCCGGGACGGCGACGCGCCGCGCGCCTAACGACGGCCGGATGAACGGGCCGGCGCGGGCCGGACCCGGTTGGATGCAGGTGCCCTAGTAGGCTTGGAGCAGTCCCCACCCCGCAGCCCGGCGGCCCGCCGGTGCCCCAACTGAACGGATACGCCGTGACCACACCTGACTTCCCGCGCGTGCACATCGCCACCGACCATGCCGGCATGGAGCTCAGCGCCCACCTCGTCAGCCACCTCAGCGCCAAGGGCTACGACGTCGTGGACCACGGGCCCAGGGTCTACGACGCACTGGATGACTACCCGTCCTTCTGCATCAATGCCGCTCTTGCCGTCGTGGCAGACCAGGAGGCCGGCACGGATGCGCTGGGGATCGTCCTGGGGGGCTCCGGCAACGGCGAACAGATCGCCGCGAACAAGGTCAAGGGCGTGCGGGCCGCGCTGGCCTGGAACCTGTCCACGGCGAAGCTGGCCCGCGAGCACAACGATGCCAACGTCGTCGCCGTCGGCGGCCGCCAGCACAGCGTGGAGGAGGCCACCGCCATCATCGAGGCGTTCCTGGCGGAGCCGTTCAGCCACGACGAGCGCCACGTGCGCCGGATCGGCAAGATTGCCGCCTACGAGCGCACAGGCGAGGTCATCGAGTAGTGCCGGAAGGGCATTCGGTCCACCGGCTGGCACGCCAGTTCGGCGACGTCTTCGCGGGGCAGCGCCTCGCGGTCTCTAGCCCGCAGGGGAGGTTCGCGGCGGGTGCTGCCCTGCTGGACGGGCACGTCCTGGCGGGAGCAACCGCGCACGGGAAGCATCTCTTCCTGGAGTTTGACCACGGGCTGGTGCTGCACGTCCACCTCGGCCTCTACGGCGCCTGGGATTTCGGCGGTGACAGCACGTTCCGCGGTGCCTCGAGCATCGGCGCGCCCCGCAGGGTGGGGGAGCGGGAGGTCTACGACGACGGCGCGGGCCTGCCTGCCTACGCCGGGCCGCCCGACCCCGTGGGTGCCGTGCGCGTGCGTCTCGCTAGCGGCCACGGCTGGGCCGATCTCCGCGGCGCCACGACGTGCGAGGCCATCACCGAGGCTGAAACGGCGGCGGCTATGGTCCGGCTGGGGCCGGATCCACTGTGCGGGCTGCCGGGGAGCCGGGAACGTTTCGTTTCCGGGGTGCGTGCCAAACGGACTCCCGTGGCGGCGCTGCTGATGGACCAGAAGCTCATTGCCGGTGTCGGGAATGTCTACCGTGCCGAGCTCCTGTTCCGGCAGCGCCTGAACCCGTGGCTGCCCGGAAACTCCCTGCCGGAGCGTGCAGCCCGGCTGCTCTGGGATGACACAGTGGCCATGATGTCCGACGGCGTGCGCGACGGCCGGATCATCACCACCCCGGCGCGGTACTGGACGCCGCAGGGGACAGTATCCGATCCTGCTGCTTCCGGCGGCTCGGCTTCCGACGGCTCTGCTGGCGGCCTGCCGGCACCGGAGGACGCGCACTTCGTCTACCGCAGGCACGGCCTGGACTGCCGGGTCTGCGGAACGGCCGTGGCGCTCACGGAGCTTGGGGCGCGGAAGCTGTACTGGTGCCGGCAGTGCCAGCAGGCCTAGGCGACATATCTGCCGCAGACTCCCCGTCCATTGCTCCGTAGCTGCCCTTTTGAACCGCCGGAAGGGCAGTTTTGGAGCAGTCGATGAAGGGGGTTGAAGGAGACGTGCCCCGGGGCATGGAAAAAGCCCCTCCGGAGAGGGGCTTTCTTCGCACCAGCGTATGGCGGACCTGGAGGGGACGACGGGAATCGAACCCGCATCATCAGTTTGGAAGACTGAGGCTTTACCACTAAGCTACGTCCCCGGGAACCTGCCCGAACTTCCGTCAGACTTCCGGTCGGCTGTTGAAGCCGGATACAACTAAACCTAATTCAGTGCCCCAGTGTCAAATGTGCAAATCCCCCCAGGATGACCGTAGACTGTTCTGTGCACTTACGGGGTGTAGCTCAGCTTGGCTAGAGCACCTGCTTTGGGAGCAGGAAGTCGCAGGTTCAAATCCTGTCACCCCGACTCTGTAGGTACCGCCAGACCTTGGCGGCGCAGAACCCCACCCCCTAAAACCAGGAGTACTTAGACTGTGAAGAGCGCTGTCGAGAACCTCACCCCCACGCGGGTCAAGCTCAATGTTGAGGTCCCCTTTGAGGAATTGAAGCCCAGCATCGCAGAGGCATACAAGACTGTTGCTTCGCAGATCCAGGTTCCCGGTTTCCGCAAGGGCAAGGTCCCCTCCAAGCTCATTGACCAGCGCGTTGGCCGCGGCTACGTCCTGGAGACGGCCATTAACGAAGGCCTCAACGGCTGGTACCAGGCTGCTGTGCAGGAAACCGGCATCCGCCCGCTGAGCCGTCCCGAGGTCGAAATCACTGAGGTGCCGGACCCGTCCGCCACCGACGGTGAACTCAAGTTCCACGCCGAGGTTGACGTCCGCCCCGAGATCGAACTGCCTGACTACTCCGGCATCAAGGTTGAGGTTGCCGCTGCCGAGTCCACTGACGCTGACGTCGACAAGGCCCTGGACGAACTCCGCGGCCGCTTCGGCACGCTGAAGTCCGTCGACCGTCCGGCCGCCGACGGCGACTTCCTGACCATCGACATCTCCGCCACCATCGAGGGGGCCGAGGTCGACTCCGCCGCAGGCTTGTCCTACCAGGTCGGCGCAGGCACCATGCTCGAGGGGCTCGACGAGGCCGTCGCCGGCCTTAGCGCCGACGAGGACGCCATCTTCGACACCACCCTCGTGGGCGGCGAGCACGCCGGCGAATCCGCGCAGGTCAAGGTCACCGTCAAGTCCGTCAAGGAGCGCGAGCTCCCCGTCGCCGACGACGACTTCGCCCAGCTGGCCAGCGAATTCGACACCCTGGCCGAACTCCGCGAGGACCTCGCCAAGCAGGCCGTCGAGTCCAAGGTCGTCGAGCAGGGCGTCGAGGCCCGCGACAAGGTCCTGGACAAGCTCGTCGAGCTCGTCGAGGTTCCGGTTCCGGAATCCGTCGTCGAAGAGCAGCTCGAGGCGCACTTCAAGGCCGAGAACACCCACGGTGAAGGCGAGCACGACACCGAGGAGCACCGCGCCGAGGTCAAGGCCAACACCGAGCGTGCCTTCCAGAACGAGATCATCCTTGACGCCATCGCCGAAAAGGAAGAAGTCAACGTCAGCCAGAACGAGCTGATCGACTACATCGTCACCACCGCCAGCCAGTACGGCATGGACCCGAACCAGTTCGCCCAGATCATCGACCAGAGCGGCCAGGTGCCCATGATGGTCTCCGAGGTCCGCCGTCGCAAGGCGCTGGCCGTAGTCCTGGGCCAGGCCGAGGTCACCGACTCCGAGGGCAACAAGGTTGACCTCAGCGAATTCGTCCGCCCCGGCGGCGAAGAGGCTCCTGCCGAGGTTGAGGAAGAAGCTGCCGAGGAAACAGCTGCTGCCGAGTCGGCGAAAAGCGATGACCCGGCAGCAGTGAAGTTCTAGCAACTGCGCCTCAGAATCACCGCGGCAGCCCCCGGATCACCGATCCGGGGGCTGCCGCATTTAAGCCTGGCGGTCCTCCCTCCAGTGCCGGGCGCGCAGGGCGCCGGCAATCGTGCGCCGTCAGCGAACAGCCCGTCAGCTGAGCACAAACGGCCTTCGAAAACCGTTAGTGTCCATATAGGAAAGTTCAGTGATGTCGTCAAGTGGCGTCACCGTTGCCAGCGAGAGGTAAGTACATATGTCACAGCAAGCAGGGGCACCCCGGATGGCTACGGTCGATCCGGCAGCCCAGGATAACTACATTTACAACCGCCTGCTGAAAGAGCGCATCATCTGGCTCGGGTCCGAGGTCCGCGACGAGAACGCCAACGCGATCTGCTCGCAGCTGCTGCTGCTTTCGGCCGAGAACCCTGAAAAGGACATCTACCTCTACATCAACTCACCCGGCGGCTCCGTCACGGCAGGCATGGCCATCTACGACACCATGCAGTTCATCCCGAACGATGTGGTCACCGTGGCAACAGGCCTCGCCGCCTCCATGGGCCAGTTCCTGCTCTCCTCCGGCACCAAGGGCAAGCGCTACGCGACCCCCAACGCCCGCATCCTGATGCACCAGCCCTCCGGCGGCATCGGCGGCACGGCCTCGGACATCAAGATCCAGGCTGAACTGATCCTGCACATGAAAAAAGTCATGGCGGACCTGACTGCTGACCAGACCGGGCAGAGCGTGGAGACCATCCTCAAGGACAACGACCGCGACAAGTGGTTCACGGCCCCGGAAGCCCTGGAATACGGCTTCTTCGACAAGATCGCGGCGCACGCGGGATCCGTGGCAGGCGGCGGCGGGACCAACGCCAACGGCTCCAACGGTGGCTCAGCCGCAGGCGCAGCCACCGAGAACTGACCGGCACGTAGACAGTAATGAATTCAGGAGCGATGAACATGAACTACAATTTCGGATCGACTGCCGGCAACCTGCCGAGCAGCCGCTACGTGCTGCCGCAGTTTGAAGAGCGTACCCCCTACGGCTTCAAGCGCCAGGACCCGTACACCAAGCTGTTCGAGGACCGGATCATCTTCCTGGGCGTCCAGGTGGACGACGCCTCGGCCGATGACGTCATGGCGCAGCTGCTGGTGCTGGAATCCACGGACCCGGACCGCGACATCACCCTCTACATCAACTCCCCGGGCGGTTCCTTCACCGCGATGACCGCGATCTACGACACGATGACGTACATCCGGCCGGAGATCCAGACCGTCTGCCTCGGCCAGGCGGCCAGTGCCGCGGCCGTGCTGCTCGCGGCCGGCACGCCCGGCAAGCGCCTTGCTCTGCCGAACGCGCGTGTGCTGATCCACCAGCCTTCACTGTCCGGCGGCCAGGGCGGGCAGGCCTCCGACCTGGAGATCCAGGCTGCCGAAGTGATGCGGATGCGGTCCTGGCTGGAGGACACCCTGGCCAAGCACTCCGGCCGGACACCGGAGCAGGTCAACAACGACATCGAGCGGGACAAGATCCTCACGGCCGCCGAGGCCATGCAGTACGGCCTGATCGACCAGGTCCTCGATTCCCGCAAGATCAAGTCCCAGGCAATCGCCAAGTAAGAAGCAATCCACGGCGCCGGTGCGGCTCATCCCAAATGGCCGCACCGGCGTCAGCTTTCCACCCAACGGACTCAAAGTGACCTAGAGTGGAACATGTCACGGCTGGCATCTCCCAAGGGACGTCCGTGATTCCAGTAATGAGTGCAGCGCTGCGCAGGAGCTACAGACAGCCAGCGGCAAGATACTAGAGGGGTTCACACATGGCTCGGATTGGCGAGAGCACGGATCTGCTGAAGTGTTCTTTCTGCGGAAAGAGCCAGAAGCAGGTACGCAAGCTCATTGCCGGGCCCGGCGTCTACATCTGCGATGAGTGCATTGAACTCTGCAACGAGATCATTGAAGAAGAACTCGCGGAAGTAGCTGACCTGGGCAGTTTTGAACTGCCCAAGCCCCGCGAGATTTTTGACTTCCTGCAGGAATACGTGATCGGCCAGGAGCCCGCAAAGCGTTCCCTCGCCGTCGCCGTCTACAACCATTACAAGCGCATCCAGGCCGGCCACGCCCCCAAGAGCGGCAGCCTCGCCGAGGGCATCCACCACGACGACGTCGAGATCGCCAAGTCCAACATCCTCCTGATCGGGCCCACCGGCTGCGGCAAGACGTACCTGGCCCAGACCCTGGCCAGACGGCTCAACGTCCCCTTCGCCGTCGCCGACGCCACCGCCCTGACCGAAGCCGGCTACGTGGGCGAGGACGTGGAGAACATCCTCCTCAAGCTCATCCAGGCCGCCGACTATGACGTCAAGAAGGCCGAGCAGGGCATCATCTACATCGACGAGATCGACAAGATCTCGCGCAAGAGCGAGAACCCCTCCATCACCCGGGATGTATCGGGCGAAGGCGTGCAGCAGGCGCTGCTGAAGATCCTCGAAGGCACCGTCGCCTCCGTCCCGCCGCAGGGCGGACGGAAGCACCCGCACCAGGAATTTATCCAGATCGACACCACCAACGTGCTGTTCATCGTCGCCGGGGCCTTTGCGGGCCTCGAGGAGATCATCGGTTCACGATCCGGGCGCAAGGGGATCGGCTTCGGCGCCCCGCTCAACGAGGTCAAGAACACGACGGACTCCTACGGCGACGTTATGCCCGAGGACCTGCTGAAGTTCGGCCTCATCCCCGAATTCATCGGCCGTCTGCCCGTCATCACCACGGTGTCCAACCTCGACCGTGCGGCCCTGATCCAGATCCTTTCCACCCCCAAGAACGCCCTCGTGAAGCAGTACCAGAAGATGTTCCAGCTCGACGGCGTCGAACTGGTCTTCGAGGACGAGGCGCTCAATACCATTGCAGACCAGGCGCTCGAACGAGGCACCGGCGCCCGCGGCCTCCGTGCGATCATGGAGGAAGTCCTGCTTCCCGTCATGTTCGACCTCCCCAGCCGTGACGACATCGCAACTGTCGTGATCACCGAGGACGTAGTCTCCCAGAAGGCCGCGCCGACCATGATCGCGCACGACGTCAAGCGCCGTAAGTCCGCCTGATCCGGAATAAATCCGCGGCCTGCGCCGCTGTGACCTTTAGCGCGCGCGGCCGCCACGCCGGCGCAATGCGACTTTCCCCCCAGACTTCCTTAGGAGATCACCTGTGCCTGAAACCCTGACCACTCAAGCAGAGACCAACAAAGCTGACTTCTGGTTTGACCCGATGTGCCCGTTCGCCTGGGTCACGTCCCGCTGGATCGGCGAAGTCGAAGACGTCCGCGACGTCACCACCGAATGGCACGTCATGAGCCTCGCCGTGCTCAACGACGGCCGCGAGGATCTGCCCGCGCAGTACAAGGAATTCATGGCGAAGGCGTGGGCACCGGTCCGGGTGATCACCGCCGCAGCCGAAAAGCACGGCCCCGAGTACATCAAAGCGCTTTATGACGCCATGGGCACCAAGATCCACAACGAGGGCAACGCCGACGTCGACGAGGTCATTGCCAAGTCGCTGGCCGAGGTCGGCCTCCCCGCCGAGCTCGCCGCAGCCGGCCGGACGGATGAGTTCGACGCCCAGCTGCGCGCGAGCCACGACGCCGGCATCTCCCTCGTCGGCCAGGACGTCGGTACGCCGGTTGTGGCGTTCAACGGAACCGCCTTCTTCGGCCCGGTGCTGACCCGCATCCCGCGGGGCGAGGAGGCCGGACGGCTCTGGGACGCCTCTGTGACGCTCGCGTCCTTCCCCTACTTCTTCGAAATCAAGCGCAGCCGGACCGAAAGCCCCGTCTTCGACTGAGCGTGAGCTTCGGCGCACGAGCCCCGGCAGAACTACCCCCGTGTAGTTCTGCCGGGGCTCTTGTGCATCCGGGTGCCGGGGAGAACAATTGACTTTACCCACTTCGAAAGATGTGGGACGCAGGAACCAAAGATTCAGTGACACTCATCCGACGCAGCCTTCGGCAAAGTCAGATGATGGCTACCAGTGACGAGGTAGGAAGACCTGAAAGTCAGAGGATCTTGCCAGATTGTCTAAGACGTCACGTGACAATCGAAAAGTCGAAGCCCCACCGACGGCTAACGCTGATGGGGCTTCCCCTTTGCCCGAAAACAGGCGTGCCGAGACCCCAGGGTGCAGCGATGACGAGCGAGCCGATTGCGAACTACGCCCTCCTCTCGGACTGCCGGTCGGCCGCGCTGGTCAGTTCCTCCGGTTCCGTGGACTGGCTTTGCTTTCCCCGTTTTGACAGCCCCTCTGCGTTCGCCCGGATCCTTGGCGCGGAGGCGGGGTTCTGGGCAATCAAGCCCCCCGGTCCGGCTGCCGTCTCCCGGCGTTATGTGGAAGCAAGCATGGTGCTCCAGACGCGGTACACGCTGCCGGGCGGGGTCCTCACCGTGACGGACGCGCTGGTCCTCGGCGACGGAACGCGGGGCCACGACCTGGGCGCCGATGCTCCCGGAACGCTCCTGCGGCAGGTGCGGTGCCTGGCGGGGGAAGCCGGGGTGGAGTCGGTCTTTGCGCCGAGGCCCGGCTACGGGGAATTCCCGCCGAGGCTGGCGGTGGATGATGGCGGCCTTCTGGTGCTGGCCGGCGCGGAAGGTGCTGAAGTCCTGGCCCTCTCCGGCCCCGGCGCCCACGACGTCGACGGTCCGGCGGCCCGCGGCACGTTCGCGCTGAAGGCCGGAGACGTCCTTGGCTTCGCGCTTCAACACAGGGACGGCGGAGAGGCCACCCCGCGGTTCTGGACACAGGCCGCGATCGCGCACCGCCTGGAGGACACCCTGCAGGGCTGGATCAGCTGGTCTGAGATCCACCAGAGCTACAAGGGCCCCTGGCAGGAACTGGTCGCCGTCAGCGGCCGGATCCTGCAGGCGCTGACGTTCTACCCCACGGGCGCGATCGTCGCCGCGCCGACGACGTCCCTTCCGGAGGTGGCCGGCGGGACGCGGAACTGGGACTACAGGTACACCTGGGTGCGGGATGCCAGCATGACCCTGCAGGCTCTCTGGGTCGCGGCCTGCCCTGACGAGGCCGGCAAGTTTTTCGGCTTCCTGGCCGCGGCGGCTGCCGACGCGGCGGCCCGGCCGGGCAACGGTGCGGACCTGCAGATCATGTACGGTGTCGGCGGGGAACTGGACCTGAGCGAACGCGTACTGCCCCACCTGCCGGGATGGCGGGGGAGCTCGCCCGTCCGGGTCGGCAACGGCGCCTGGAACCAGCGTCAGCTCGACGTGTACGGGGAGCTGCTGGACGCGGCTGCAACCCTGCCGGAATTTCTCGTGGACATGGCACCCCGCACACGGGAGTTCCTGGCGGAAGCTGCGGATACCGCTGCTGCCCAATGGCACTCCCCGGACCAAGGCATCTGGGAGAGCCGCGGGGAGCCGCGCCATTACCTGCACTCAAAATTGATGTGCTGGGTCGCGGTGGACCGGGCCATCGGACTCGCCGCGCTGCTGGACGCCGAGGAGAAGGTTCCCCGGTGGATGGAAGAACGCGACCGGATCGCGGCCTCGATCCGGCAAAACGGCTGGAGCGCCGAGGCTGGCGCCTACACGCAGGCCTACGGCTCGGCTGACCTCGATGCCTCGGCGCTGCTGCTGGCCATCGTCGGGTTCCTCCCGGCCGATGACGCCCGCATGCTCTCCACCCTGGACGCGGTCGAGGCGCGGCTTACGGACGCCAGGGGTTTGGTCTACCGGTACCGGACGGCTGACGGGTTCCCGGGAGAGGAAGGATCATTCCTCCTGTGCACGTTCTGGCTCGCCCATGCCCTGGCCTTGGCGGGGCGTACGGCGCGGGCACGGGAGGTCTTCGAGCGCGCCGCGGCGTTTGCCACCGATCTGGGCCTGATGTCGGAGGAAGTGGCCCCGGAATCGGGCGAACTGCTGGGGAACTTTCCGCAGGCGTTCAGCCACATCGGCCTCGTCAACGCGGCGTGGGCCATCAGTATCGCAGAGCAGCGGTGATGCCTGCCCTGCGATAATGGGCCGAGCCGGGCGCCCGCCCGGCCATGTACCGCATCGTGAGTCCACCCCCAGCATTGGAGCGTCATGCCTATCACCGCCCACCTTGACCTAAAACTCAAAGAGCAGTCCGTGGCCGGGGCGCCCGCCGCACTCCAGGAGATCCTTTCCGATACCCGTTCATTTGACGGTTGTCTCGGCGTGGACGTGCTCGTCGACAGCAAGGATCCGGCGCACGTTCTCGTCGTCGAACGGTGGGCTTCGCTGGAGCACGACGCCGTGTACCGCGCCTGGCGTGCCGGTGACGGCGGCCGCGGGCTAGGCGACCTCCTCGCCGCACCGCCGGTGCTCACGCATTTCGAGACGGCCGCCCAGCTCTGAAACATCCGGAGCTGGCGTCCGGAACGGGAAGGGGCACTCCACCCGGCCGAAGCCGGGGAGTGCCCCTTCTGTTTGTTCGTGACCGCCGCGTCCCTGACCGCAGTGTTCCTGACCGCTGTCGCGGCTGCGTCGCTAGGCGGGCACGGGCGCCGCGGGCGCCTCGGGCGCGGCCAGGACGACCTCGCTCACGGCAAGTTCGCCGTCGCCGGCCACGAGCGCCAGTTCCCGGGCGTTGGCCGCGGCCTTGAGGTCGGCGAGTCCGGCCTTCAGCTGGGTCGTGAGGGATTCCGAGGCCGTGATAGTCGCGGACAGGACCTCAGTGCGCTGCTTGACTTTGGCCTCGGACTTGGCCTTGCGGATGCCGCTGAGCGCGGTCCCGACAGTGGCCAGGAGGGTCGTATCGCCGTCGATGTCCACGGCCGACGGCCAGTCGGCCCGGTGCACGGAGCCTGTGCGCCACCAGCTCCAGACTTCCTCCGTCGCGAAAGGCAGGAACGGGGCGAAGAGCCGGAGCAGCGTGTCCAGGCTCGTTGCCAGCGCAGCCAGGACGGACGCCTGCTGCGCTTCCCCGGCGGCACCGTACGCGCGGTCCTTGATGAGCTCCACATAGTCGTCCGTGAAGTGCCAGAAGAAGCTCTCGGTGATCTGCAGGGCCCGGGCGTAGTCGTAGTTCCCGAACGCCTTGGTGGCCTGCAGGACGACATCGGAGAGCTGGGCCAGCACTGCGCGGTCCAGGGGGTTGGCCAGCACCGAGAGGTCGGAGGAGACCACGGAATCCTCGGTGGCGCCGAGGTTCAGGACGAACTTCGAGGCGTTGAGCAGCTTGATGGCCAGGCGGCGGCCGATCTTCATCTGCGCGATCTCGTAGGCGGTGTCCGCGCCGAGCTTGGCCGAGGCGGCCCAGTACCGCACGGCGTCCGAGCCGTACTCCTCGAGCACGTCGGTCGGAACCACCACGTTGCCCTTGGACTTGGACATCTTCTTGCGGTCCGGGTCCAGGATCCACCCGGAGATCGCGGCATGCTTCCACGGCGCGGTGTTCTGCAGTGCATCAGCACGCACCGCGGAGGAGAACAGCCAGGTCCGGATGATGTCGTGGCCCTGGGGGCGCAGGTCGAAGGGGTAGACCTTGGCGAAGAGTGCCTCGTCGGTGCTCCAGCCGCCGACAATCTGCGGCGTCAGCGAGGACGTGGCCCAGGTGTCGAGCACATCGGCGTCGCCGGTGAAGCCGCCCGGGATATTGCGCTGGGCTTCCTCGTAGCCGGGCGCCGCGTCCGCGGCAGGGTCCACCGGGAGCTGTGCGTCGGCCGGAACGATGGGGGCGGCGAAGTCCGGGTTCCCGTCGGCGTCCAGCGGGTACCAGACGGGCACCGGCACGCCGAAGAAACGCTGGCGGGAGACCAGCCAGTCACCGTTCAGTCCGGAGATCCAGTTCTCGTAGCGGGACCGCATGAACGCCGGGTGGAAGTCGATCTCGTGGCCGCGGCCGATCAGCCGTTCACGGCGTTCCTGGTCACGTCCGCCGTTGCGGATGTACCACTGGCGCGAGGTCACGACTTCGAGGGGCTTGTCGCCCTTTTCGAAGAAGTTGACGGGGTGCATGATCTTCTTGGGCTCGCCGTCGAGCAGTTCCGCCCCGGCCAGGCGCTCCACCACTGTTTCCTTGGCGCTGAAGACTGTCTTGCCGGCGATTGCCTCAAAGCTGGCGCGGCCTTCTTCGGTGGTGATCCAGTCCGGGGTCTCGCCGATGATGCGGCCGTCACGGCCCACGATCGCGCGTGTCGGCAACTGGAGTTCACGCCACCAGGTGACGTCGGTCAGGTCGCCGAAGGTGCAGACCATGGCGATGCCGGATCCCTTGTCCGCCTTGGCGAGCGGGTGGGCCTTGACCTCCACCTCCACGCCGAAGAGGGGTGAGGTGACTTTCTTGCCGAACAGCGGCTGGTACCGCTCATCGTCGGGGTTTGCCACGAGCGCGGCGCAGGCGGCCAATAGTTCGGGGCGGGTGGTCTCGATGAAAATCTTCTCGCCCTCGGCGGTGAAGAACGGGTAGCGGTAGTACGCGCCCGCGACTTCGCGGTCCTCCAGCTCGGCCTGGGCCACCGCTGTGCGGAAGGTGACATCCCACAGGGTGGGGGCTTCGGCCATGTAGGCGTCGCCGGCGGCGAGGTTGGCCAGGAACGCGCGCTGCGAAACGGCGCGGGAGTTATCGTCGATGGTCCGGTACGTGAGGTCCCAGTCGACGGACAGGCCCAGCGTCTGAAAGAGGTTTTCGAAGACTTTCTCGTCCTCGACGGCGAGTTCCTCGCACAGTTCGATGAAGTTCCGGCGGGAGATGACGTCGAAATCGCGCTGGTTCTTGGCGGGCTCTGCCGGCGGACGGTAGCCGGCGTCGTAGCGGATGGAGGGATCGCAGCGCACGCCGTAGTAGTTCTGGACGCGGCGTTCGGTGGGCAGGCCGTTGTCGTCCCAGCCCATCGGGTAGAAGACGTTCTTGCCGGTCATGCGCTGGTAGCGCGCCAGGACGTCCGTCTGCGTGTAGGAGAACATGTGGCCGACGTGCAGGGAGCCCGACGCCGTGGGCGGTGGGGTGTCGATCGAGTACACCTGCTCGCGGGTGGTGTCAGGGTTGAACTTGTAGGTCCCGTCGTCAAGCCAGCGCCGCGTGAGGGCGTCTTCGAGCCCCTCGAGGGCGGGCTTGTCCGGAACGTTGATGGGGGCAGTGGTGGGCGTGTCTGTACCCTGATTGTCTTCAGCCATGCGCCAATTCTTTCACGTACCGCGACGCTGACCTGCAGTAGCATGCGCACTATGGAGAAATCTGCCGGAACTTTTGCGATCAAGCGCGTCTATGACGAACCCGCGGACGACGACGGCTGGCGGGTTCTGGTGGACCGGCTCTGGCCCCGGGGGGTCAGCAAGGAGCGCGCCCACCTGGAACTGTGGCTCAAGGAAGTTGCGCCGTCACCGCCGCTCCGGACGGAGTTCGCGCACATGCAGGAACGGTTTGCGGACTTCCGCAGCGCCTACGAAGCGGAACTCGAAACCAACCCGGCCGTCGAGACTTTGCGGGAGCTCGCGGCCGACCACGGGAAAGTGACCTTGCTGTTCGGGGCCCGGGACCCGGAGACCAACCACGCCCGGGTCCTGATGGAGTTCCTGCAACGAAGCGGCCGGCACTAGCCAGGCGCACTGACCCAGGCGCTGCGCTGCAGGCAACGGGCCGGGAATTGCGGTTAGGGTGGTCCCATGACTGAGGGAATCCAGAACAAAGCAGCAGTAGTCACAGGCGCCAGCACCGGAATCGGAGAGGCCACCGTGCGCGCGCTGCGCACCGAAGGGTGGACGGTCTTCGCCGTGGCCCGCCGCGAGGACCGCCTTGAGGCGCTCGCGGCCGAAACCGGCGCCGTCGCCATCCCGGCTGACGTGACGGACGACGCCGACGTCGCCCGGCTGCTCGACGAAGTGACCCGCGCCGGCGGCATCGACACCCTCATCAACATCGCCGGCGGTGCCCGCGGTGCGGACAAGATCGGGGGCGCCCGGACCGAGGACTGGGAATGGATGTTCGAGGTCAACGTCCTCGGCACCATGAAGCTCACCCGGGCGTTCCTGCCGATGCTGCGAGCCTGCGGGGAAGGCACCGTCCTGAACCTCACGTCAACGGCCGGGCTGTCCGCCTACGAGGGCGGCGGCGGCTACAACGCTGCGAAGTTCGCCCAGCATGCCCTCACCGGCGCCCTGCGCCTGGAGGAGGCCGAGCACAACCTCCGCGTGATCGAGGTGGCCCCCGGCATGGTCTACACCGAGGAATTCGCGCTGAACCGTCTCGGCGACCAGGAAGCGGCCGCCAACGTGTACGCCGGGGTGGAGAAACCGCTGACGGCCGCCGACGTCGCCGATGTCGTCCGGTACGCCGTCGTGGCGCCGCACCACGTCAACCTGGACCAGATCGTGATCCGCCCGGTGGCGCAGGCCTCCAACTTCAAGGTCATCCGCACAAGCTGACGCGGCCTGCTCCGGGCCGGGCAGGCCGCCACGGCGGGCACTAGGGCGCAGCCGGGACGGCGAGCGTCGCGACGATGGCGGCGTGGTCGGTCCCGGCCACAGGGTGCACCGAATACGCAGCACTCCGGACCTGCGGGCTCGTGATCAAGTGGTCGATGACGATGCCCGGCAGCGCCAGGCCGTCCATGGGCCAGGTAGGAACAAGCCGGGATCCTTCCGCCATTCCGACATCCACGGGTTTCGCACCGCCGGCACCGCCCGCGAGGAGCTGCCGGAACTCGAGGTGGTCGTACGTGGCATTGAAGTCCCCCATCAGCAGCAGGTTCCCGGGGCTGGCCATGAGCCTGCCCAGGGCCGCCAGGTCCCCGCGCCACTGCGCTATCCGCGCACCGACAGGTGCCTGGGTATGCACGTTCGTGACGTCCAGGGATGCGGATTGGCCGCCGGCTTCCACGGCGACGCGGACCGTCGGGATCTGGAACGGTGCATCCGGCAGCGATCCCATCAGCCGGATCGGGTGAGCCGAGTACACGGCGCTCCCGGCTGCACCCTTAACGGGACGGCTGATCCGGTGGGGAAGAAGCGCGGCCAGGCCCTCGGCGGCCAGCCGGTCCTCCAGCGCCTGCGTGTGTTCCTGGACGGCCAGCAGCCCGATACCCTCCTCGCGGACCAGCCGGACAATCCCGGCCGCATCCGCCCTGCCCAGCTTGGCGTTAATGCTCATCACCTTCAGTTCCACCAGGGCGACGCCTTGATCCGGCGGGTCCTGGCTGTGGGCCGGGAACAAAAACCGCTCCTGCGGAAACAGCCAGAACAGCTGCACCGCCAGGAGCGCGGTCGTTGCCGGGGCGAGCCACCTGCGACGGCTCAGCAAACCGGACAGGACGGCCCCTGTGGCAGGCAGGACGAGCCACGGGGTGAAGGACAGCAACTGGACCACCGGCGTGGGCCACGCTGCCGGCACCGCACGGAAAACGGAGAGGGCCGCCACCGGGGCGGCGCTCAGCGAAGCCAGGACGTCCCATGAGAGGACCCGGCCGCGCCGCGGCCTCACCACCGGATGCCGCCGGGAACTGGCAAGATCATGGGATGAGTCTAGGTTGCGGAGCCCTCCGGCACACCAGTTAGACTTGGGACAGCAGCTTTGACCCGGCCATCACCGGTGAGCTTCCGGAAGAACGCCCCGGCGCGGGCGCGGCACAACAGACGTGGTGCGAACGCGGCAGGACCAGTAGAACCGGACGGGTAAGCCCGTCACAGCAGTAATTGAGCGGCTGACGCCGGTGCTCCTCCTTCCCTGAAGGTGGCGGTCCGGTGCCGGTAAGTGAGGTGGTACCGCGGTGCCGGGTGGCGTCGTCCAGCAGTGTTGGACAACAGCGCACGGGCCGTCCTCGCATCCTGAATGAATTGTTTTGTTCACCGCTCAACCCAGGATGTCGAGATGACTTACTACCCCAAGGCCTCAGCCGCACCGACGGGCGCCGGCGCCGCCACCTCCGCGTCCAACGCAGCTTCCAGCGCCGCAGGCGTATCCGCCTCCGTGAAGTTCCCGGAGATCGAGGAGCGCATCCTCAAATACTGGGACGGGGACGGCACCTTCCAGGCGAGCATCGACCAGCGCGATTCCGACCTTCCCGGCGGAAAGCCCGGCAGCAACGAGTTCGTCTTCTACGACGGGCCTCCCTTCGCCAACGGACTCCCGCACTACGGCCACCTGCTGACCGGCTACGCCAAGGACCTCGTGGGCCGCTACCAGACCCAGCGCGGACGCCGGGTGGAGCGCCGGTTCGGCTGGGACACCCACGGGCTGCCGGCCGAGCTGGAGGCCATGAAGCAGCTGGGCATGACGGACAAGACGCAGATCGAAGCCATGGGCATCGACAAGTTCAACGACGCCTGCCGCGCCTCCGTGATGAAGTACGCCGACGAGTGGAAGAGCTACGTCACCCGGCAGGCACGCTGGGTCGACTTCGAGAACGACTACAAGACGCTCAACGTCGAATACATGGAATCCGTGCTGTGGGCATTCAAGCAGCTGCACGAAAAGGGCCTGACGTACAACGGCTACCGCGTGCTCCCGTACTGCTGGAAGGACGAGACGCCGCTGTCCAACCATGAACTGCGCATGGACGACGACGTCTACAAGAACCGCCAGGACCAGACCGTCACGGTCACGTTCCCCATCACCGCAGGGGAGTCGGAGCTGTCCAGGCAGCTCGCAGGCGTCCAGGCGCTCGCCTGGACCACGACGCCGTGGACGCTGCCCACCAACCTGGCGCTCGCCGTCGGGCCCGCCATCACCTACGTTGTCCTGCCGGCAGGCCCGAACGGCGTCAAGGCCGCCTCGGCCGAGGCGCCCGTCACGGGCCGCTTCCTGCTCGCGGAGGACCTGCTCGGCGCCTACGCGAAGGACCTCGGCTACGGAGACGGCACCGAAGGCGCCGCCGCCGCCGAGGCAGCCGTCACCTCCCGCCACACCGGCGCGGAGCTCGAAGGCCTGGAGTATGAGCCGCTGTGGGACTACTTCCATGACGCCGAGAAGTACGGCACTGAGAACGCCTGGCGTTTTCTCGTGGCCGACTACGTCACCACCACCGACGGCACGGGCATCGTCCACCAGGCCCCGGCCTACGGTGAAGACGACCAGAAGGTCTGTGAAGAGGCCGGCATCCCCGTCGTCCTTTCCGTCGACGAAGGCGCGAAGTTCCTGCCGCTGTTCGGCCACGGAGACCTCGTCGGGATCGCCGGTCTGCAGGTGTTCGAAGCCAACAAGCCGATCACCCAGGTGCTGCGCGCCCAGGGCCGGCTGGTCCGCCAGGCGAGCTACGAGCACAGCTACCCGCACTGCTGGCGCTGCCGCAACCCGCTGATCTACCGCGCCGTGTCCTCCTGGTACGTCGAGGTCACCAAGTTCAAGGACCGCATGTCCGAGCTGAACCAGGAGATCAACTGGATCCCGGGCAACGTCAAGGACGGCCAGTTCGGCAAGTGGCTGGCCAACGCCCGCGACTGGTCCATCAGCCGCAACCGCTACTGGGGCAGCCCCATCCCGGTCTGGCAGTCCAGCGACCCGGACTACCCGCGCACCGACGTTTACGGCTCGCTCGCCGAGATCGAGGCCGACTTCGGCCGCCTGCCGCTGAACAAAGCGGGCCAGGTCGACCTCCACCGGCCCTTCATCGACGAGCTCACCCGGCCCAACCCCGACGACCCCCGCACCCCGGAACAGGGCCAGTCCGTCATGCGCCGCGTCGAGGACGTCCTGGACGTCTGGTTCGACTCAGGCTCCATGCCCTACGGCCAGGTGCATTACCCGTTCCAGAACGAGGAATGGTTCGACACCCACAACCCCGCGGACTTCATCGTGGAGTACATCGGCCAGACCCGCGGCTGGTTCTACATGCTGCACATCCTCTCCACCGCGCTGTTCGACCGGCCGGCGTTCCGCAACGTCATCAGCCACGGCATCGTCCTGGGCTCCGACGGGCAGAAGATGTCCAAGAGCCTGCGCAACTACCCGGACGTCTCCGAGGTCCTGGACCGCGACGGCTCCGACGCCATGCGCTGGTTCCTCATGTCCAGCCCGATCCTGCGCGGCGGCAACCTCGTGGTCACCGAGCAGGGCATCCGCGACGGCGTCCGCCAGGTCATCCTGCCGCTGTGGAACGTGTACAGCTTCTTCACGCTCTACACCAATGCCGCAGCTGGCGGGCGAGGGTACGACGCGAAGCTGCGCTACGACGGCTACACGGACACGCTGGACCAGTACCTCATGGCCAACACCGGTGATCTGGTGCGCAACATGACCGCGCAGCTGGACAGCTACGACATCTCCGGCGCGTGCGACGAACTGCGCGGCTACCTGGACATGCTCACCAACTGGTACGTCCGCCGGAGCCGCCAGCGCTTCTTCGACGAGAACGTGGACGCCTTCGACGCGCTCTACACCGCGCTCGAGACCGTGTGCCGCGTGGCCGCGTCGCTGCTGCCGCTGGTCTCCGAGGAGATCTGGCGCGGCCTCACGGGCGGCCGCTCCGTGCACCTGGCCGACTGGCCGGACGCGGACCTGTTCCCGGCGAACGCCGGACTCGTCGAGGCGATGGACCGCGTCCAGCAGATCTGCTCCACCGGATCCTCTCTGCGCAAGGCCGCGAACCTCCGGGTGCGCCTGCCGCTGCAGGAACTCACCGTCGTGGCACCCGGAGCGGACGCGCTGGCAGGCTTTGCCGCCGTCGTCGCCGATGAACTGAACCTGCGCTCGGTGCGCCTGCTCGACGCCGGGAGCGCCTCCCCGGAGGAGTTCGGCATCGAACAGAAGCTCGTGGTCAACGCCCGGGCCGCGGGTCCGCGCCTGGGCAAGAACGTCCAGCAGGCCATCAAGGGCTCCAAGTCCGGCGACTGGTCGGTCCAAACAATCGACGGTGTCGACGGTGTCGTTGTTTCCGGCGGTCTCGAGCTCGAGCCGCAGGAATACACCCTTGAGACCGTGGTTGCGGAAGCGGCGGAAGGCGAGGGCTCACGCGCGGCTGCCGTGCTGCCGGGCGGCGGGTTCGTGGTCCTCAACACCGAGGTCACCCCGGAACTTGAGGCCGAGGGCGCGGCCCGCGACATGGTCCGCGCCATCCAGCAGGCCCGCAAGGATGCCGGGCTCAACGTCAGCGACCGGATCCGCACCACCGTCACGGCGGCGCAGCACATCCTTGAGGCCCTGTTGTCCAACGCAGACCTCGTCAAGACCGAAACCCTGACGGTCCGGCTGGAAACCGTTCCGGCCGACGTCAAGGAACCGCAGGTCAGCGTCGAAAAAATCGCCGCTGAACATGCCGCCGAAAAAGTAGAGGCCTAAGCAATGACCGACGAATTCTCCGTAGAAAGCGTCTACGCCGAGCTGCTGGGCCGGGCGCCGGAAAACAAGATGGAGCCCCGGCTGGCACCCTTGCGCCGGGCCATGGACATCCTGGGGGAGCCGCAGAAGGCCTTCCCGATCATCCACATCACCGGCACCAACGGCAAGACGTCCACGGCGCGCATGATCGAGGCCGGGCTGCGCGCCCACGGGCTCAGCACCGGGCGGTACACGAGCCCGCACCTGTCCAAGGTCACGGAGCGGATCAGCATCGACGGCGCCCCCGTATCGGATGCGACCTTCGTCCGGATCTGGGACGAGATCCGCCCGTACCTGCAGATTGTGGACGCGGAGCTTGAGGCCGAGGACCAGCCCCGGCTGACCTACTTCGAGTGCCTGACTATCCTGGGGTTCGCGATTTTCGCCGACCAGCCGGTGAACGTCGCCGTGATCGAAGTCGGCCTGGGCGGCATCACCGACGCCACCAACGTCGGTGACGGCCAGGTCTCCGTGGTCACCCCCATCTCCCTGGACCACACGGAGCTCCTCGGCGACACCACCGCGGACATCGCCTACGAAAAGGCCGGGATCATCAAGCCCGGCGGCTTCCTCATCAGTGCTGCGCAGCCGATGGATGCTGCCCAGGTGCTGCTCGAAAAGGCCAAGGAGCTGCAGGTCCCGTTCCGCTTCGAGGGCGTGGAGTTCGGCGTCGAGTCCCGCACCGTGGCCGTCGGCGGCCAGGTGGTGGACATCAAGGGCATCGCCGGGCGCTACGAAGACCTGCTGCTGCCCTTGCACGGGGCACACCAGGCCGAGAACGCCGCTGTGGCCATTGCCGCGCTGGAGGCGTTCTTCGGCGGCGAAAAAGCGCTCGATCCAGAGATCCTGCAGGAGGCCTTCGCGTCCGTCAGCTCACCGGGCCGGCTCGAAGTGGTCCGCACGGCGCCCACCATCATTGTGGACGCCGCGCACAACCCTGAAGGCATCCGGGTCTCGGCCGAGGCCATCCATGAGGCCTTCAGCTTCACCAAGCTTGTCGTGGTGGTGGGGGTCCTGAAGGAAAAGGACGCGGAGGAGATCCTCCGCCAGCTCAAGGAGTCCCTGGGCGACCTCGCCGAGGAGTACTGCTTCACGCAGTCCAACTCGCCCCGGGCCGTTCCGGCGGAAGACCTGGCGGAACTCGCCATCGATCTGGGCTTCGGCGAGGACAACATCCACGTCGCGGAGAAACTCGACGACGCCCTCGAATGGGCCGTGGAACGGGCGGAAGCCAACGAGGACCTGGCCGGCGGCGTGCTCGTCACCGGCTCCATAACCCTCGTGGCGGAAGCGCGGATCCTGCTGGGAAAGGCGGATGCCTAAGCCATGCCCAGACTGACCAAAGCCCAGCGCGAGTGGCGCCCGGGCATGCCCAGGAAGCGCCGCTCCACAAAGGTCATGTTCGCTTCCACGGTCCTGCTGCTGGAAGCGTTCGTGGTCCTCTTCGGCACCCTGGCCGTGTTCGGCCTCCGCCGCAGTGAGGTCCCGCCGGTGCTGATCTTCGCCGTGGGGATCGGGCTGGCCCTCGTGCTCGTGTTCACGTGCGCTGTCGTCTCCAAGCCGTGGGGGGTGGGCCTGGGCTGGATCCTGCAGCTCGTGCTGATTCTCTCCGGCATCGTGGAGCCGACCATGTACGTCGTGGGCGCCCTCTTTGCGCTTTCCTGGTGGTACGGCATCCGGACGGGTATCCGGATCGACCGCGAAGCGGCCCAACGCGAACGCGAGCAGGCCGCCTGGGATGCCGCGCACCCCGCCGGCAGCCAGCCTGAAACCGGTGCGCCGAACCCGTAGACTTGTCCCGAACCCCACCCCGACACATTGGAGCAGCTGTGAGCATTGAGCGCACCCTCGTCCTGATCAAGCCCGACGGCGTCGCCCGCAACCTGACCGGCGCCATCCTCGGCCGCATCGAAGCCAAGGGCTACACCCTGGCGGAGCTCAAGAAGGTCCACGCGAGCCGTGAACTGCTGGAGCAGCACTACGAGGAGCACGTCGGCAAGCCGTTCTACGAGCCGTTGGTCGAGTTCATGCTGAGCGGCCCGGTTGTCGCGGCGATCTTCGAGGGGCACCGCGTGATCGAGGGCTTCCGCTCGCTTGCCGGCACCACGGATCCGACGACGGCGGCGCCCGGCACCATCCGCGGTGACTTCGGCCGCGACTGGGGCCTGGCCGTGCAGCAGAACCTGGTCCACGGCTCGGACTCGGTGGAATCCGCCCAGCGTGAAATCAAGATCTGGTTCCAGGACTGACCCGCACCGAGGCGCTAAGGCACCGAGGCGCTAGAAAAGGCCAATGTTCGCGATGAACATTGGCCTTTTCTGTCACCCGGCGGGGTTTGCGCTCCTAGTAGCCGGACGTTCCGATGAAGACCTGGATGAAGGCGAAGAAGATGGTGGCGATCACGGCGACGTACAGCAGAGCCGCGATGATCCAGCCGGAGTCGCCGAGGATCCTCGTCGGTCCTGCGGGCAGGGGAATCACCCCGTGGGAGACGTTGCGGATGGTCACCCAGACGAACAAGGGGATCATGGCGGCCCAGACGATCATGCAGAACGGGCACAGGATGTGGATGGCGTACAGGGCCTGGGACCAGAGCCACACCACGAAGACGAAGCCCAGCGTCACGCCGGCCTGAAGCCCGAGCCAGTACCCCCGGGCAAACTTTGCGCCCGCGAGGATCCCCATGGCAGTGGTGATGATGACCGCGAAGGCCACGATGCCGATGAACATGTTGGGGAAACCGAACACGGAACTCTGCGGCGTCTGCATGACCTGCCCGCACGAAATCCAGGGGTTCACGTCGCAAACCGTGACGTGCTTTGGATCCTTCAGCACTTCCAGCTTCTCGAGCACCAGCGCCCCGGAGGCAAGCCAACCGATCGCGCCGGTGATCAGCAGCAGCCATGCGAACGGGCGGTCGCGGGTCATCGTCGGAAGGCTCCGGTCCGCCGGGGCCGGGCCGGACTGCGGCTCGCGCATGGTTGCACCGCCGGCGGTGCTGGAAATGCTGGGCATGGAATATAGGTCCTTTGGCTCGATGCTTCTGGCCCCGATTGTATCGCCGCAGGCTGGACGCCGCCGTGGAACGGCGCCCGGCCGCCTCCGTCCCGGCAATCCTTGAACTGTCCCCGCCCTGCTTACGCCTGATTCGACGGCTCCTGTGAGACAATGATCGTGGCTGGAACCCGATCCACATCCGGATTCCGGTCCGGCGATTTTGTTTCAAGACCGCCAATGATGAGCAGGGAGCTGCGGATCCTCTGATCTGAGCTGTCCCGCAATGCCATTGGACGGCACCTGGTTGTGGCGTGAACGTCAACGGGTTCCACAAACAATCTCGCCGGCCCTCCAGGGCTGCCGCACCCCACTGCCGGTGCGAACCTGAGGGTATCCAATTGACTTCTGTCAATGCCTGCGGGTGTTGACAAATAATTGCCCCAACGGGTGCCGGATGTGGCGGTACATCGGGGGCAGGAGTGTCGCCACATATGGAAAATGACCAGGTTGTAACGGTTAACGACGAACCGATCGTCCCCGATCAGACAGCAGAAGCAGCTGCTCCGGTAGCGCCCAAGAGGGCCGTCCGGACACGCCGCAAGGTTGTCGCCAAGACAGCCCCCGTTGACCCGGTCGTCGCCGCCGAGGAAGCAACGCTTGCTGCTGAAGCCGCCGCCGCGGCTGAAGCGCCCGTGGAGAACCCGGGCGCCGAATCCGCCCCCGAGGCCAAGAAGGCGCCTGTCCGCCGCACCCGGGCCCGCAAGACGGCCGAAACCGCCGAACCGCTGCCAGCCTTCGCCGAAGAGGCCGGAACTGCACCCGCCGCCGGGGCTGCTGCGGCCGGGACGGGCGCTGTTGACGCTCCCGCCGTCAAGCCGGTCCGACGCCGGGCCAGCCGCGCCAAGGCAGCCGCCCCGGCCGCCGAAGTGCCCGCAGTCGGGGCCCCGGCCGCGGAGGCAGCCGAAGCGCCCGTCGAAACGCGCGAAACTCCCGCCGAAGCAGCCGAGGCAGCCGTCGAAACGCGCGAAACTCCCGCGGAAGTACCGGGCGGGAAGCCCGCCGAAGCGCCGTCTGCCGCCTCCTCGCTGTTCCTCGAGCCCGGCATGGTCACCTCGATGATTTTCCAGGCCCCCGACCTCAGCACCGTTGCGCGCCCGGTTCCGGTTCCGGCCCCCGCCGCGGAGACGGAGGACGCCGATGAGGAAGAGGGCGAGGAAGGCGAGGACGCCGGGTCCCGCCGTCGCCGCCGCAGCCGCGGGCGCCGCGGCCGCACCAGCCGCACCGGCACTGAGTCCGAAGCCGATGAAGAAGGCTCCGCAGAGGAAGCCGGAGAAGAACCGGAGGGACTGCTGGAAGACGGCGTGACCTCGCGCCGCCGTCGGCGCCGCCGCCGCGGTGACCAGGACCTTGAGCTCACCGGCGGGGGAGACGACGATCCGCCCAACACCGTGACCCGCGTCCGTGCGCCCCGCGCGCTGTCGGAGGCGCCGGTCAACAACCGCGTCACGTCCGTCAAGGGATCCACCCGGCTCGAGGCCAAGAAGCAGCGCCGCAGGGAATCACGCGACACCGGCCGCCGCCGCACTGTCATCACCGAGGCCGAGTTCCTGGCCCGCCGCGAATCCGTGGACCGCCAGATGATCGTGCGCCAGCGCGACGACAGAATCCAGATCGGCGTCCTCGAAGACGGCGTCCTCGCCGAGCACTTCGTCTCCAAGACCCAGCAGGATTCCCTGATCGGCAACGTCTACCTGGGCAAGGTCCAGAACGTCCTGCCTTCCATGGAAGCTGCCTTCGTCGACATCGGACGCGGCCGCAACGCCGTGCTGTACGCCGGCGAAGTGAACTGGGAGTCCGTCAACCTCGAAGGCAAGCAGCGCCGGATCGAAAACGCGCTGAAGTCCGGCGACTCAGTCCTGGTCCAGGTCACCAAGGACCCGGTCGGCCACAAGGGCGCCCGGCTTACGAGCCAGATCTCGCTGCCCGGCCGCTACCTCGTCTACGTGCCCGGCGGTTCCATGACGGGCATCTCGCGCAAGCTGCCCGACGTCGAACGCAACCGCCTCAAGCGGATCCTCAAGGACCGCCTGCCGGAAGACGCCGGCGTCATCGTCCGCACCGCGGCCGAAGGTGCCTCCGAAGAAGAGTTGACGCACGACATCAACCGCCTCCGCGCCCAGTGGGAGGGCATCGAGAGCCAGGCCACCTCGACCAAGATGCTGGCCCCGGAGCTGCTCTACGGCGAACCCGACCTGACCATCAAGGTGGTCCGCGACGTCTTCAACGAGGACTTCTCTAAGCTGATCGTCTCCGGCGAGGAGGCCTGGGACACCATCGAGGCCTACGTCACATACGTGGCACCGGACCTCGTGGGCCGGCTCGAGAAGTGGACCAAGGACACGGACATCTTCGCTGCCTGGCGCATCGACGAGCAGATCCACAAGGCCCTTGACCGCAAGGTCTTCCTTCCCTCGGGCGGTTCCCTCGTGATCGACCGCACCGAAGCCATGACCGTGGTGGACGTCAACACCGGAAAGTTCACCGGCAGCGGCGGCAACCTTGAAGAAACCGTCACCAAGAACAACCTGGAGGCGGCGGAGGAAGTCGTCCGGCAGCTGCGGCTGCGCGACATCGGCGGCATCATCGTGATCGACTTCATCGACATGGTGCTGGAATCGAACCGCGACCTCGTGCTGCGCCGCATGGTGGAGTGCCTGGGCCGGGACCGCACCAAGCACCAGGTGGCCGAGGTGACCTCGCTGGGGCTCGTACAGATGACCCGCAAGCGGATGGGCACCGGGCTGCTCGAGGTCTTCGGCGAACAGTGCGAAGCCTGCGCAGGCCGCGGAATTGTCACCCACGACGAGCCCGTCGAGCACCGCCGTGCCAACACCGTCGCCGCCGAACACTACGTTCCCCGTGCCGAGGCCCAGCCCGCAGCGCGGACCGAACGCAAAAGCCGCCGCCGCGGCAAGGGCGGCCAGGGCACCCCGGAAGCAACCCCGTCCGCGCCGGCAGCAGTGCACGCCGAACCGACCGAGGCGGAGCGGCACGCCAAAGCCGAGGCGACCCGTGCAGCCCTGGCGAACATCGCCGCGGCAGCACACGCCGCCCACCTGCACGACGGGGAGGCAGCCGCTGCCAGCGAAGCGGGGGCCCGCCAGGCCGCCGTCGACGCAGTCACAAAGCTTGCCGCCACGGAGGAAGCAGCCGGACGCCCAGGCGCCGTCCTGACCTTCGGCGGGGAGCAGGTTGCCCTGCCCTTCGTCGAACACGCCGAGGAGTCGCAGGTGCCTTCCCTGACGCTCGACCTCCTGACCGAGGCGTTCGCCCACCTCGGCGAAGCCGGGGAAAGCACAGGCGCCGAAGCGCAGCGCCGTCCGGCGAGGGGCCAAGCCGCGGCCCCTGCGGCCGTGGCGACTGTTCCGGAGTCCACGGTTCCCGCGCCGACGGCTCCCGAGCCCGCTGTCGCGGCCGGCACCACGTCCGGCGCCCGCCGCGGACGCCGCAACCGGAGCGCCAGCCGCGCCCAGGGCGCAGCCAACGAGACGTCCGTCCAGCACCGCGAGGCAACGGCATCGGCCGCAGCCGTTTCGGTTCATGAAGCCAAGGCGCCTGCCGCGGGCAGGCCGGCAGCCAAGCCGGCAGCCAGCGAGCCGATCATCCTCGGTGTCGGCGTTCCGGCCTCGGAGCTCTAGCCGGCCCAGCCCGGCGGGACCGCGGGTGCGGCCCGGACCGGCGTAGCAATACGCCGGAACCGGGCCGCACCCGCGGTTATTTAACGGATGAGGCTAGGCTGGAGCACTGACACGGGGTGCCGCGCATTGGGCCGGCTGAGATCCAGACCCGTTGAACCTGTCCGGCTAGCACCGGCGAAGGGATGTCTCTCTTGTCCTCATCATTTCTTCCGTACCCGCCACGCCGGTCCGCGCAAACCCGGCCTCCCCGCGTCCTGGCCATCGCAGGTTCCGACCCGTCCGGCGGCGCGGGGATCCAGGCGGACCTGAAGAGCATCGCCGCGAACGGGGGCTACGGCATGGCGGCGATCACGGCGCTGACCGCGCAGAACACGCGGGGAGTCACGGCCGTCCACGTTCCGCCGGCAGCGTTCCTTGCCCGGCAGCTGGACGCGATCAGCGACGACATCGGCATCGACGCCGTGAAGATCGGCATGCTGGGCGACGCCGCGGTGATTGACGCCGTCCGCAGCTGGCTCGAAAAGGTCAGGCCCGCCGTCGTGGTCCTGGATCCAGTGATGGTGGCGACCAGCGGGGACCGCCTCCTGCAGGAATCCGCCGAAGCCGCGCTCCACGCCTTGCTGCCGCTCGCGGACCTGATCACGCCCAACCTCGCGGAGCTGGCGATCCTTTTGCATGAACCCGTCGCCGGGGACTGGGACGGGGCCCTAAAGCAGGGCAAACGCCTGGCCGCGCTGGCCGGCACCACTGTCCTCGTCAAGGGCGGCCACCTGAAAGACCGGGAGGGCGGGAGCGGCGGCGGCTGCCCGGACGCGCTCGTCAACACCGGAGGACTGCTGGGACAGGAGACCGTCGTGGTGCCGGGGGAGCGCGTCGCCACACGCAACAGCCACGGCACAGGGTGCTCCCTGTCCTCGGCCATGGCCACGGTGCAGGCCCGGGTGGGGGACTGGGAGGCAGCGCTGCGGGAGGTCAAACCGTGGCTGCAGGGTGCGTTGCGGGCTGCAACCGGACTGGACGTCGGCTCCGGCAACGGCCCCGTCCACCACTTCCATCATCTTCAGCACCTCACGGAGGGGCACGGCCGCATCCCGGACCGCGCCCCGGCGGAGGGCGAGTTCGTAGAGGCGCTCCGGAACCAGGCGGCCGGCGATCTGGAGGCAATCCATGCCCTCGACTTCATCCGGGGCCTGGCCGACGGCACGCTGCCCGAGAACGAGTTTGCCTACTACCTTGCGCAGGACGCCATCTACCTCAACGGCTACTCACGGGTCCTGGCCCGTGCCGCGGCGCTCGCGCCCTCGGACGCCGAGCAACTGTTCTGGGCCGGCTCGGCGCAGCAATGCCTCGAGGTGGAATCGGAGCTGCACCGGACCTGGCTCAGCACCCGCTCCGCCGAAGCCACCCTGGGTCCGGTCACGAAGTCCTATGTCGACCACCTGCTGGCCGCCTCGGCATCCGGCAGCTACGCTGTGCTGGTGGCGGCGGCGCTGCCGTGCTTCTGGCTCTACGCCGAGGTGGGGGAGGCCCTGCACGGGCAGTTCCTCGCCGCCGGTTCCCCGGGAAGCCATCCCTATGCCGTGTGGCTCCGCACCTACGCCGACGAAGGATTTGCCGCCGCGACCCGGCAGGCCATCGCGTATACCGACGCGGCAGCCAGGCACGCCTCGGCGTCCGAGAGGGACGCCATGGCACTGGCCTTCCGCCAGTCCTCGCGCTACGAGGTCGCATTTTTCGACGCGCCGCGCCTGCACGCCTGAACTGACCTGGCCCGTGCAGCCTGTAGGATAGTCGGGCACGGTTCGGGAAGTCGCTGCAGGAACGCTCTGTCCAAAGAGAGTGACGTCCATCACGCAGAGCCCGCCGGAACCAGCCTCGTTTGCGGCCGAAGGCAAAATTAGCGTAGTCTAGACCTTCGGTGCTTACGCCAATACTTGGGTTATGACCTTGAGGACAGTTCATTCGATTTTCGGATGGCGTTGTCCACGGGATAGCTCATGGATTCCCCCGGGGAATCCACCGGCGTAGAGGCACAGCGTGAGCCGGTCCGAACACTTTGGCCCCAGGTTCCGCACGCAAATCTAGTAATAAACGTCGAGAGAAGTGAGTTCCCCAGTGGTGTACGCGATTGTCCGCGCAGGCGGCCGCCAAGAGAAGGTTTCCGTTGGAGACTTCGTTACCCTGAACCGCGTCCCCGGTGGAGCCGGCAGCACCTTTGAGCTGCCCGCACTGCTCCTGGTAGACGGTGACAAGGTCACGTCCGCTGCCGCGGACCTGGCCAAGGTAACGGTTACGGCTGAGATCCTCGAAGACCTTCGTGGTCCGAAGATCGTCATCCAGAAGTTCAAGAACAAGACCGGCTACAAGAAGCGCCAGGGTCACCGTCAGGAATTGACCAAGGTCAAGATCACCGGTATCAAGTAACCACTCGTTACTGTTCAGGTTTTCAGCAGATTCCCCAGAATTTTAAAGGCAGGCATTTCAAATGGCACATAAAAAAGGCGCGAGTTCCACTCGCAACGGTCGTGACTCGAACGCCCAGTACCTCGGCGTCAAGCGCTTCGGCGGCCAGGTAGTCTCCGCAGGCGAGATCATCGTCCGCCAGCGCGGCACCCACTTCCACCCGGGCGCCGGCGTAGGACGCGGCGGCGACGACACCCTGTTCGCCCTGGCCCCCGGCGCCGTCGAGTTCGGCACCCGCCGCGGTCGTCGCGTTGTGAACATCGTGGCTGCTGCAGCTGCAGAGTAACAACAAGTTCTAAATCGGTGGGGCGGGCCATTAGGTCCGCTCCACCGGTGTTTTAACCGCATTACAATCATCTTGGGACCCTCTGGGCCCCGGGGAACAGCACTGAGGAGATCCACGTGGCGAGCTTTGTAGACCGGGTAGTACTGCACGTATCCGGCGGTACCGGCGGCCACGGCTGTGTCTCCGTCCACCGCGAGAAGTTCAAGCCCCTCGGCGGTCCAGACGGCGGCAACGGCGGCAACGGCGGCGACGTCATCCTGCGTGTCGATCCCCAGACCACCACCCTGCTTGATTACCACCACGCCCCGCACCGGCACGCCACCAACGGCGGCCCCGGCATGGGCGACTGGCGCGCCGGCAAACACGGCGAAACCCTGATCCTTCCGGTCCCCGTGGGCACCGTGGTGAAATCCAAGGACGGCACCGTCCTGGCCGACCTCGTGGGCGAAGGCGCCGAATACATCGCGGCCGCCGGCGGTATTGGCGGACTCGGGAACGCCTCGCTCTCCTCGCAGAAGCGCCGTGCCCCCGGCTTCGCGCTGCTCGGCATCGAAGGCGAGTCCAGCGACGTCGTCCTGGAACTGAAGTCCATCGCGGACATCGCCCTCGTCGGCTTCCCCTCCGCCGGCAAGTCCAGCCTCATCGCCGCCATGTCGGCTGCGCGGCCCAAGATCGCCGACTACCCTTTCACCACGCTCATCCCGAACCTCGGCGTTGTCCAGTCCGGCGACGTCCGCTTCACCATTGCCGACGTCCCGGGCCTCATCGAGGGCGCCAGCGAAGGCAAGGGCCTCGGCCACCACTTCCTGCGCCATGTCGAACGCTGCGCCGCCCTGGTGCACGTGCTGGACTGTGGCACGCTCGAGTCGGACCGCGACCCGCTCTCGGACCTGGCCATCATCGAGGCTGAACTCGAAAAGTACGCCGTGGACATGAGCTACAGCGGAGCCGACGGCCAGGTGGTTCCGCTGAACCACCGCCCCCGCCTCGTGGCCCTGAACAAGGTGGACCTGCCCGACGGCAAGGACATGGCCGAGTTTGTCCGCCCGGAACTCGAATCCCGCGGCTACAAGGTCTTCGAGATCTCCGCCACGAGCCACGAGGGCCTCCGCCAGCTCGGCTTTGCCATGGGTGAAATCGTCCAGGCCGCCCGCGACGCCCTCGCCGCCGCGCCGCCCAAGGTGCACGCCCCGATCCTGAAGCCGCGCGCCGTCAACGAGTCCGGCTTCAAGATCCGCCGCGAAGAGAAGAACCTCGAGCCGCTGTTCCGCGTCATTGGCGACAAGCCCGTCCGCTGGGTCAAGCAGACCGACTTCACCAACGAGGAAGCGATCGGCTACCTCGCCGACCGCCTCGCCAAGCTTGGCGTCGAGAACGAACTCTTCAAGCAGGGTGCCGTGCCGGGCGACACGGTGGTCATCGGCGAGGACGACGGCGTCGTCTTCGACTGGGAGCCGACCATGATGGCCGGCGCGGAACTGCTCGCCGCGCCCCGCGGCACCGACGTGCGCTTCGCCGACATCGGCGACCGCCCCACCCGCGGGCAGAAGCGCGACGAGCAGATCGAACGCCGCGAGGCCAAGGCCGCCGCCCGCGCCGAGCTCGAAGCCGAGCGCAAGGCCGGCATATGGACCGAATCCGTCAGCAGCCGCAGGGTCGCCAAGCCGCTCAAGGAGAGTGGACTGGGCGAAACAGATGACGAGTAAAACCGTCGTCGAACCCGGCTCATCCCGCACCCCGGACCGCGCAGCCCCCGACCGCGCAGCGCTGTCCGGGGCGCGCCGGATCGTGGTCAAGGTCGGATCGTCCTCGCTGACGTCCATCAAGGGCGGCATCTCCGAGGAAGCCCTGACCGGCCTCGCCGATGCCCTCGCGCACAAGCGCAACGAGGGCACCGAGATCATCCTCGTGTCCTCCGGGGCGATCGCTGCCGGGCTCGCGCCGCTGGGGCTGGAAAAGCGCCCCCGCGACCTCGCCACCCAGCAGGCCGCCGCCAGCGTGGGCCAGGGCCTGCTCATGGCCCGCTACACCCACGCGTTCGGGGCGCACGGCGTCACCGTCAGCCAGGTGCTCCTGACCGCTGATGACTTCATGCGGCGCAGCCAGCACACCAACGCCTTCCGCGCCCTGGACCGGCTGCTGAACCTCGGGGTGGTACCCGTGGTGAACGAAAACGACACTGTCGCGACGCACGAGATCCGTTTCGGCGACAACGACCGGCTCGCCGCCCTCGTGGCCCACCTGGTCCGCGCCGACGCCCTCGTGCTTCTCTCCGACGTCGACTCGCTCTACGACGGTCCGCCCTCGCACGGCGCCAAGCGGATTCCCCACGTCGCCGGCCCCCGCGACCTCGACGGCGTATCCATTGGCCGGGCCGGAAAGGCGGGCGTGGGCACCGGGGGAATGCTCACCAAGGTCGAGGCCGCCAGCATCGCTGCGGGTTCAGGCATCCACGCCCTCGTCACGTCCACCGCCAACGCGGCCGCCGCGCTGGCGGGGGAGGACGTGGGGACGTGGTTCTCCATCAGCGGTGCACGGAAGCCGATCCGGCTGCTGTGGCTGGCCCACCTCGCGTCGGTGCAGGGCACGCTGGTGCTCGACGACGGCGCAGTGAAAGCCGTGCGCGACCGCCACACGTCGCTGCTGCCTGCCGGCATCTCCGCCGTCCACGGCCACTTCGAGGCAGGCGATGCCGTGGAAATGGTGGCCGCCGACGGCACGGTAATCGCCCGCGGACTGGTCAACTACTCCGCGGCCGAACTGCCCCAGATGCTGGGCCGCTCGACGCGGGAACTCGGCAAGACACTGGGCCGCGGATATGACCGTGAAGTTGTTCATGTTGACGACCTCGTTCTGGTCTGAGCTGCCTGCACGCCTAAACTGGGAGCATGACTGAGGCCCTCACCCCCCACCCCGCTGTGATCTCCGAAAGCGCGCTCTCCGAAGGCGTGACCGCTGACGTCCTGCCCTCTGCCGGACCGTCCGGAGACGCCCGGGAGGTCCAGGCCGGACCGGAGGCCACGGCCGCTTCAGCGGCGGCGGACGTCGAGGCTGCCGTCCACGCCATCGCCGACCGCTCCCGCCAGGCCGCCCGCAAGATGGCGCACGCCAACCGAGCCTGGAAGGACCGCGGCTTGCGCGCTATCGGGGCCGCGCTGCTGGCGGGCAAGAGCCACATCCTGGCAGCGAATGACAACGACGTTGCCGCCGGCCGGGCCCGCGGCACCACGGCCGCCCTGCTGGACCGGCTGACCCTCACCGGGCCGCGCATCGATGCCCTCGCCGCGGCCCTGGAAAAGCTCGCCACCCTGCCCGATCCCGTGGGCAACGTGGTCCGCGGCCAGACGCTGCCCAACGGTCTCCGGCTGCGCCAGATCAACGTCCCGATGGGCGTTGTCGCCGCCATTTACGAGGCCCGTCCCAACGTCACCGTCGATATCGCCGGTCTGGCCCTCAAAAGCGGAAACGCCGTGATCCTGCGCGGCGGCAGCGCTGCCGCGGCGACGAACGCCGCCCTCGTCGCGATCCTCCGGGACGCCCTCGACTCCGTCGGTCTGCCCGCCGACGCTGTCCAGACCGTGGACCAGTACGGCCGTGACGGCGCCAATGCGCTCATGCGGGCCCGCGGCCGCGTGGACGTCCTGATTCCCCGGGGCGGCCGCGACCTGATCCAGACCGTTGTGACGAACTCCTCGGTGCCCGTCATCGAGACCGGGGAAGGCAATGTCCACATCTTCCTTGACGCCTCAGCGAACGAGGAAATGGCCGTGAACATCCTGCTGAATGCCAAGACCCAGCGGCCCAGCGTCTGCAACACCGTGGAGACGCTGCTGGTCCACTCCTCGTCCACCGTGCTGCCCGCCGTTGCCCAGGCACTGCGCGCCGCCGGCGTCACACTGCATGTGGACGAACGGATCCGCGCCGCCCTGCCGGCGCAGATCGACTCGGTTCCCGCGACGGACGAGGACTGGGCCACCGAATACATGGACCTGGACCTCGCCGTGGCCATGGTCGACAGCCTCGATGAGGCCGTCAAGCACATCCGCAGGTGGTCCACCGGGCACACGGAGGCCATCCTGACCAACGACCTCGCCAACGCGGAGCGCTTCATCGCGGACGTCGATTCGGCCGCCGTGATCGTGAACGCTTCCACCCGGTTCACGGACGGCGGCGAGCTGGGCCTCGGGGCCGAGGTGGGGATTTCAACCCAGAAGCTGCACGCGCGCGGTCCCATGGGACTGACCGAGCTGACCACCACGAAGTGGATCGTGCAGGGCGAGGGCCAGATCAGGGGCTAGCAACGCTGTAACATAGAACGGAAGACCGGAACGGCGGACACCTCCGCCGTCGTCAATTTTTGAACACTAGGGGAGAACATGCTCTCGCAGCAGATCGCCACTTTCGTCGCCGCCGCTGGCTCAGCCGCCAACGAGGAACTGGCCCCGCTCATTGCACCGCCGTTCGTGATCGGGGCGTCGATGTTCGGACTCCTTGTCATCCTGATGCTGATCACGCTGTCCTATTCCAACCTGGGCCTGCGCCACGAGGCAGTCGACGAACACTCGGACCCGCACCGCCAGCACCCGAACAAGCACGACCACAGCCAAGGCCACTAATATTTCCGCCACCATGAAGCAGCACGGCGCCCGGCGCCGTCTGCGTCTGGGTGTGATGGGCGGCACGTTCGATCCGATCCATCACGGCCACCTTGTCGCGGCCAGCGAGGTCGCGGCCAAGTTCGACTTGGACGAAGTCGTGTTCGTGCCGACGGGCCAGCCCTGGCAGAAGATGGCCAAAAAGGTCAGCGAGGCAGAGCACCGGTACCTCATGACCGTGATCGCAACGGCCTCGAACCCGCGCTTCACTGTCAGCAGGGTGGACGTGGACCGGCCCGGGCCCACGTACACGATCGACACCCTCCGCGACCTGCGCATGCTGCGCCCGGACGCGGATCTTTTCTTCATCACCGGCGCGGACGCCCTGGCACAGATTCTTTCCTGGAAAGACATCGACGAACTCTGGTCGCTCGCGCACTTCGTGGGCGTCACCCGCCCCGGGCACGTCCTGGACGGGATGGGCCGCAAGGACGTCAGCCTGCTCGAGGTGCCGGCCATGGCCATCTCCTCCACGGACTGCCGGACCAGGGTGGCCGCCGGGAACCCCGTCTGGTACCTCGTGCCCGACGGCGTTGTCCAGTACATCGCCAAGTACGGCCTGTACGACGGCGAACCGGACGCCGCAGATCCCGCCGAGGGGGCCACGGACAATACCGGCGGGATCGACCCTGCACAGTACGGGCCAGCCATCGAGATAAACCAACCAGCCAGCACCGAATGAGTTTGCAATGAGTCAGGAACAGCCTCCCATCCGCAGCCGCCGCGAACTGCGCCAGGCCAGAGATGAACGCCCGGAAGCGAACCAGGAACCCGGGTCCGTCCTTCCGGGACAGGTTCCGCCTGCCTCAAAGCAAACGTCAGGGCCGTCCGCCCTCCGCGATCCGGGCGAGCCGACAGAGGCGGAAATTACCGGGCGCCGCCGGGTTCCCAACGCCGCCGTCGATGCCCCGGGCGACCCTTCCCGCGGCGGCCCCGAACGGTCCTCGCAGGTCCGCGCCAGGGACCGTGCCGCGCTCCGCACCATCAAGGAGCTGGCGGAAAAAGAGGGCCACCTGGCAGCCGGGGGCCCGCCCACGCGACGCCAGTTACGGCTCCTGCAGCTGGCCGCCGAAACGGCCCCAGCGACCGCCGCCAACACCATAGTCCCTGTCTCCCCGCGCACCCGCGCCGTCCCCGTCGTCGCGCCGCCCGCCGGGCCCGCCACGAAGCCGTCGGGCAATGACATAACGGGCAATGACACAACAGGCAATGACACAACAGGCAACGGCGCGCCCGCCAAGGCTCCTGCCGCCAAGGGGCCGCAGGCTCCTGGGCGGAACGCAGACGGCGGCGCCCCGGGTGCCGGGGGACAGCCGCCGGCGGGCATGTCGGTGGAACAGGCCCTCGCCGCGCGGGAACTCCTCGTGGAGCAGGCGCACAACCAGGTGGCCAAGCTGGAGCACATCGCGGCCACGGACTCCGACGCTGTAGATCCCGCCGTCCTTGCCGAACAGATTGCGCTGGCCGAGCGTGCTGCCGTGCTGAACCGCCGGGCGGCCGCCAAACAGAAGCTGGCCGAGCAAAACAGCCAGCCCGCCCCGCCACGGAACGATCCCACCACCGCGAACAACCTGGCCATGGTTACGCCCCTGGAATTCGTCCAGGTCCCCGGCGTGGAGCGGCCCGTCATGAAGCGCCCTGCCACGTCCTACGTTCCGGTCGTCACCAACTCCGGCCCCCGGGTCGAGGCGCCACGGAAGTCCGGTACGCGCCGCCCCGGGCTGTCCCGCCAGCGGGGGTCAGGCCCCACGACCGGCCGAGCCGGCGTCCTGGCCCGCGCGGAGGCTGCCGCCCGGGCCTCGGCCGGAGCCGCAGCGACCGCGGGCGCCGAGGCCGGGAATCCGGCAGCGCTGGAGCCGGAGGAGAGTTTCCCCGGCAGGGCGCCCGTGGCCGCGAACTCCGCTTACGGCCTCGACCCCCTCGACGCAGCCACGGCCGGCCTCGGCAGGGCCCGCCGCCTCCGCATCCTGCAGCTGGGCGTGCTGGCCCTGGGCCTTTGTGCCCTCATCGCCGGCATCATCCTGATCGTGACCGGCCTGGCCCGCTAGCGCCGCAGCCCGCATTCAGCTTCACCATCACACGATTTACACCACAACAAGGAGTCCCGTGACTGCAACAGATTCAGCCATCGCCACAGCCCGCCACGCAGCCCGCGCTGCCTCGGAGAAACTCGCGGAAGATATTATGGCCATGGACGTCAGCGAGCGGCTGGCGCTGGCCGACATCTTCCTGATCGCATCCGCCCCGTCCGAACGGCAGGTCAACGCGATCGTTGACGGTGTTGAGGATGAGCTGTCCAAGTTCGACCTCAAGCCGATCCGCCGCGAGGGGCGCTCCGGCGGCCGCTGGGTCCTGCTGGACTACGGCGACATCGTCATCCACGTCCAGCACGAAGAAGACCGCGTGTTCTATGCCCTGGAACGGCTCTGGAAGGACTGCCCCGTCGTCGACCTTCAGCTCGGCGACGACGCCTCGGCCAAGGCCGCGGCGGGCACCGAGACGGAGTAGCAGCCCGGAACGGCACGGAACCGCCATATCGGGCGCAGCCTGAATATGCCCGATTTGGAATTTTCGGAGAGGCTGTTCTAAGATATTTGAGTTGCTTCGGAGAGATCCGGACAAAAAGCCGGAATCGGACGCGTCAGCGGACGGAGACGAAGCAACGAAAATTCGGGGCTGTGGCGCAGCTGGTAGCGCACCTGCATGGCATGCAGGGGGTCAGGGGTTCGAGTCCCCTCAGCTCCACCGGAGAATCCGTCGGAATCGAAAGATTCCGGCGGATTCTTTTATGCCCGGCGTTTCATTGGGTCTATAGCCAAAACAGGGGGTTGCGCCGAAACGCGTGCCGATTCGCGTGATGCGGATTTGTGGTTTAAGATAATCAGGTTGCTTGCGGGAGGTTAGTGCACCCGGAGCAGAGATCTTCCGAAGGAAATTCGGGGCTGTGGCGCAGCTGGTAGCGCACCTGCATGGCATGCAGGGGGTCAGGGGTTCGAGTCCCCTCAGCTCCACCGAGAAGGGCCTCACTCACTGAGTGGGGCCTCATTTCTTTAATCCCACCCCGGGGTCGGGATGGGCCGAAACGCCTGGCCGGCGGTCCGTGTCCGAGTCCGGGTCCGACCCGCCTCGGACCGAGCAGACAGTCCGCACCCCGTTCTTCCGAGAAGTCCGTTCCCGAGATGCAAGTATCAGACGCGTGGCGATCCCCACAATCCGAGTAGTCGCTACTCGTGCGCCGGACAGTCCCGGCTCCTAGGGTCGTGGTCATTACTAGTTGCCTGGTACAACTTGGCAGTCGGAAGCGGGTCTCTCATAATGCGCCATCAGACCATTCCTCGATTACAGACGCACACGCCGGTGGCGGCCCGCCCGCCTGGTGATCCGGTGTGAAGACTTCGATAAGCGAGGCCCCCTGATGCCGGCCCGGGCTTGTGTGCGGGACTAGCGCAGGCCATTCCCGATCAGTGTCGGGAGCGGCGCGGCCCGGGGCAGGGGAGCCCCTCGAAGTGTGGGGAATCCGTGAACTTCAATAACGCGCAGCGCCGAACAGAAGAGGCTTGGTCCCGAGGGCGCGGAACGCTTGCATTGGCGGGGTCCGAGGCCGCCGGAACTGGGTCCGATCATGGGTATGACCCAATTGGCAGAGATCCTGCATCCCCGGAGCTGAACAACAGATCACGATGTGGGAGGGCAGATCAATGAGAAGGCTTCTTCGGCTGTTTCTGGCAATTGCGCTTGGCATACCGCTGGTGGGTTCGATCGCATTTAATGGCGGGGCGGCCGTGGCTGCCCCCGCGTCGTGCATACCGGGTACCCCCGCGCCCGCGGATCCTTATCCCGGAACGACGGCGGCGGCCACGAACTTTGAATCCGGCGCACTGTCCCCGTTCACCCCCTTCACCGCGCTCACGGGGACCGTCTCGGTCTCCTCCGCGTTCTCGCACTCTCCAGGGTGCTCGGCTCATCTGCACGCAACCACGGACAACGGCTCGATCGCCAAAATGTCCGTGGGACTGGCATCCGGGATGAAGGAGGCGTACGCGGACGGCTGGTTCAACATCACCACGGAGGGTGTCGCGGGGAACGACGTTCCGTACTTCCGGTTCTTTTCCGGCGGCATCAGGTACCTCGACGTCTTCCGGCACAACATCACCAATGACCTGGTGCTTCGGGTGCTTGGCGGGCCGGGGTTCGTCTACACGACCCTGGTTCCCACCGTTGCCCTGGGCACGTGGCATCATCTGGTGATGCACGTCGTGCCCAAGGGCGCGGCGACCGGGGTGCAGGTCTGGTGGGATGACAAGTCTGTCTTTGCCCAAACGGTCAGCATCAGTGCGACAAAATTCGATATGGCCCAGCTTGGGGCCGAACACGACCAGCAGATGGGCGACATCTATGCCGATGATGTGATCATCAACAGCGGGTCGGAAGCCCCTGGCCCGGTTCCGGGCACGCTGCCCGGCGGCGGCGGCGGCGGAGGAGGCGGCGGCGGGGGAACCGTCCCGCCCGCGGCCACCACCGAGATCCAGGCGGCCGCGGCCGCGAACCCGGGCCTCGGCACCACAACCGCACCAATAACCTGCGGGCAGCCCGGCGGCGGCTGCTACCAGGATTACCCGGGCGGGGCGATCATCTGGTCCGCGACCACGGGTGCGCACCCCACCTCCGGGGAGGTCCGCGCGGCCTGGGCCCGCACCGGGTTCCTCACCGGATTCATGGGCTACCCCACCGGCGACGTCGTCTGCGGCCAGCCCGGCGGCGGCTGCTACCAGGACTACCAGGGCGGGGCGATCATCTGGTCCGCAGCCACGGGCGCGCACCCCACCTCCGGGGAGGTCCGCGCGGCGTGGGCCCGCACGGGGTTCCTGACCGGGGTCCTGCGCTATCCGATGTCTGATGTGGTCTGCGGCCAGCCCGGCGGCGGCTGCTACCAGGACTACCAGGGCGGGGCGATCATCTGGTCCGCAGCCACGGGCGCGCACCCCACGTCAGGATCCGTCCGCGCGGCCTGGGCCCGCACCGGGTTCCTGACCGGGGTCCTGCGCTATCCGACCTCGGATGTGGTCTGCGGCCAGCCCGGCGGCGGCTGCTACCAGGATTACCAGGGCGGGGCGATCATCTGGTCCGCAGCCACGGGTTCGCACCCCACCTCGGGGGAGGTCCGCGCGGCGTGGGCCCGGACGGGGTTCCTGACCGGGATCCTGCGCTATCCGACATCGGATGTGGTCTGCGGCCAGCCCGGCGGCGGCTGCTACCAGGATTACCAGGGCGGGTCGATCATCTGGTCCGCGTCCACCGGCGCGCACCCCACGGCCGGCGCCATCCGCCAGGCCTGGGCGTCCACCGGCTTCCTCACCGGCCGTCTTGGCTACCCGACCTCCGACGAATACGGCGCCGGCGGCGGCAGCGTCGCCCAGAACTACCAGGGAGGACGGATCTCCTGGTCCCCGCTCACGGGCACCAAGATCACCTAATTCGTCGACGCGAGGAACCTCCCGCCGGGAGGTTCCTCGCGTCACGGATCCGTCAGCGGCCGCTCCCTCATCGGGGCGGCCGCTGCTGCCACTAAAATTGGGGACGTGAACGATTTCCTGCTCCCATGCCCCCAGTCATGACGGCCGGGGCCGGGTCGTCGGCGTCCACGGCGGTGCCAGCGACCACGACATCGACTGCACAGTCGACGGCGACGGCCCCACGCAGCTCTAGACCGGCGTCGTCAGGAAGATCCGGGACGCGTTTCGCCGACGTCGCCGTCATCGGCGCCGGCCAGGCCGGCCTCTCGGCCGCATACCACCTGCAGCGCCGCGGCTTCGCGCCCGCGGGCGCCGCGGCTCCCGGGGCGCCGACCGCCGGGCAAACGAATCCGGGAGCCGTTGCCGCCGGCGCCGCGGATCCCCAACCCGCCGCCGCCGGCGGCCCGGCCGGGACGTACATCGTGCTCGACGCCGAGGACGGCCCCGGCGGGGCCTGGCGCCACCGCTGGAAAAGCCTGCTCATGGCAACCGTCAACGGCATCAGCGACCTGCCCGGTATCGGACAGCCGGCCGTCGACCCGGCAGAAGCAAGCTCCAGCTTCCTCACCCGCTACTTCGGAGGCTACGAGGAGGAACTGGGTCTGGCCATCGAGCGGCCCGTCAGGGTGCAGACCGTCCGGCGGCAGGATGATGATCCTGCCGGCCTGCTCGGGATCACCACCTCGCGCGGTGAGTGGTCCGCCCGGACCCTCATCAACGCCACCGGTACCTGGACCCGGCCCTTCTGGCCCATCTACCCGGGGCAGGCCTCCTTCCGCGGGCGCCAGCTCCACGTCGCGGACTACGTCTCCGCCGAAGAATTCCGCGGCCGGCACGTGATCGTCGTCGGGGGCGGCATTTCGGCTGTCGGGCTCCTCGATGAGATCTCCAAGGTCACCTCCACCACCTGGTTCACCCGCCGCGAACCTCTCTGGCGGGACGCCGCGTTCGACCGCCAGGCCGGGCACGACGCCGTCGCCCTCGTGGAGGAGCGGGTCCGCCAGGGCCTCCCGCCGCAGAGCGTCGTCGCCGTGACCGGACTGATCTGGACTCCGGCCCTGCGCGCCGCCGCCGCCCGCGGCGTCCTTGACCGGCACCCGATGTTCACCGCGATAGAGCCGGACGGCGTGCGGCTGCCCGACGGCACGTTCCAGGCCGCCGACGTGATCCTGTGGGCCACCGGCTTCCGGGCCGAGCTCGAACACCTCGCCCCGCTGCATCTGCGCGGCGCGGGCGGCGGCATCGCCATGGACGGCACACAGGTTGCCTCGGAGCCGCGGGTCCACCTCGTCGGCTACGGGCCGTCCTCATCGACCATCGGCGCTAACCGGGCCGGCCGGGCCGCAGTGGCAGGCATCGTCCGGCTGCTGGCAGGGCAGGATAGGTTTGATGCTGGCCGTGAACACCCATGACTGAACAGAGAAGGCGGAAGCTCGCGCGTGGCGGACATCAATCTCGAATCCCTCTTTTCCCGCCTGAGAAGGATCCCGGACGTCGAGGCGGCCAACCTGCAGGCCTGGGACGCCACCGACCGGCTGCTGCTGGACACCGCCGCCGGGATCCTGGAGCCAGGGAGCAGGCTCGCCGTGGTGGGGGACCGCTATGGAGCCCTGACGCTCGGGGCACTTGCGCTCGGGGCCCCGAGGCCGGTGCGCGTGCACCAGGACCTCATCACTGGCGAACGCGCGCTGCGCCGCAATGCCGACGTCCTGGGCGTGGACGGCGGCTTTGAGCAACTCCCGCTGGGCGCCACCTTGCTGGAGGGTGCGTCCGTGGTGCTGGTCCAGCTGCCCAAGTCCCTGGCGGAGCTGGAGGAAATCGCCGACGCCGTGGCCCGCCATGCGGCGTCCGACGTCGTGCTGCTCGCCGGAGGTCGGGTCAAACACATGGGCCACGGCATGAACGCAGTACTGGACCGCTACTTCGGCGAGGTCCAGCCCCAGCTCGCCCGGCAGAAGTCGCGGGTCCTGCTGGCCCGGAATCCCCGCCCGGTCACCGCGGCTCCGCCTTTTCCCGTCGCCGAGCCCAACGCCGAGCTTGGGCTGACGGTCTGCGCCCGGGGAGCCGTCTTCGCCGGCACCGGCCTTGACATCGGTACCCGCTTCCTCCTGGAGTTCCTGCCACAGATGCCGCGCGCGCGGTACGCCGTTGACCTGGGCTGCGGCACCGGAATCCTGGCGGCCATGTACGCACGCCACAACCCCGACGCCAGGGTCACGGCCACGGACAGGTCCGCGGCCGCCGTCGACTCCGCCCTGGCGACGGCCCGCGCCAACGGGCTGGAGGCGCAGATCGACGTTGTCCAGGACGACGCCATGTCCACGCTGCCCGCGGGAAGCGCGGATCTGGTCCTGCTCAACCCGCCGTTTCATCTGGAGTCGGCGGTCCACTCCGGCGCCGGAATCAAGTTGTTCGAGGCGGCCGCGAAGATCCTTGCGCCGGGCGGGGAACTCTGGACCGTCTTCAACAGCCACCTGCACTACCGTCCGGCGCTGGAACGGCTGGTGGGCCCGACGCGCGAGGTCGGCAGGAACCCGAAATTCACGGTGACGGCGAGCACGCGGCGCCCGGCCGAATAAAACCGGGAGACCATGAAGCGCACGTGTGGGCGCAGGCCCGCACGTAACGTACGATTCTGAGACCAGCAGTGCTTCCGCCGAAGACGTTAGAGGTATCAGTGACCGAGATCCGGCAGCCCGCGCCGAGACGCGGAACGAACCTGCCCCGCATGGGGGATTTCAACCTCACGGTCATCCTGGATGCGATCCGGCGTTCGCCGGGCGGCCTGAGCCGGGTGGAACTGGCCCAGATCGTCGGGCTGTCGCCGCAGACGATCTCCAATATTTCCCGCCGCCTCCTGGACCAGAACCTGATAGTCGAGGCAGGCAAGGAAGGCACCGGCCCGGGCAAGCCCCGGACCATGCTGCGCCTCAACGCCGCCGGCATGTACGCCGTCGGGGTCCACCTGGACCCCGCGGTGACGACCTTCGTGGTGCTGGACCTCGTCGGCGCCGTAGTCAAGCACTCCCGCATCAAAACCCCGTCCGGGGCCGACCCCGGTGCCGTCATTGACACCATTGCCGCCGAGATCGGGCAGCTCATCGCAGATTCCGGCGTGGACCCCGCCAAGATCGCCGGGCTCGGCGTCGCGTCCCCGGGCCCCATCGACCTCAACGAGGGCACGGTGGTCGACCCGCCCCTGCTGCTCGGCTGGGACCGCGTCCCGCTGCGGGACGCCCTCGTGCAAGCCACCGGCCTGTCCACTCTCGTGGACAAGGACGTGACCAGCGCGGCCGTGGCGGAGACCTGGGCCGGGGGCCCCAGCGGCGCCGGGAGCTTCATCTTCATGTACATGGGCACCGGGATCGGCTGCGGAATCGTCCTCAACGACGAGGTGGTGCGCGGCACGTCCGGAAACGCCGGCGAAATCGGGCATATTGTCGTGGACCCGGGCGGCGCCCTCTGCGATTGCGGGCTGCGCGGCTGTGTGAAGTCCACGGCCATACCCCAGGTGCTCGTGGCCCAGGCCGAGGAGGCCGGGGTGCTTGATGGGCCGCGCGGGGAAAACAACGGTCCCGCCGTCCAGGAACGGTTCGCCCAGCTGTGCGCCCAGGCCTACGGCGGCGACAAATGGGCCGCCGAAATCATCGACCGCTCTGCCGTGTTTGTGGCCCGGGCGGTTTCAGTCATCACCAACACCCTGGATGTGGACCGGGTGGTCTTCGGCGGACCGTTCTGGAGCTGCCTCTCCGAGACGTACCTGAAGCTGGTCCCTGGTCTTGTCGCGGAAAACAGTGCCACCCGGAAGATCCACGGCCTCGAAGTGGTCGGCACCGGCGTCGGTGAGGACGTCGGTGCCGTCGGTGCGGCGTGCCTGGTCCTGGAGCACACGCTGGCGCCGCGTTCGCAGCGGCTCCTGCTGGAGGGCTAGGCAACGGTCAGCGGCGCCGGCTGGCCGGCGCCGCTGACCGGCTCAGTCGATGTCTTCGATGACGGTGCCGAAAGGCAGGTTCTCGTCCAGGTGTGCCTGGTGGCCGTGCGGCAGCACGAGAATCCGGACCCCGTGCATCTTCTCCGCTGCAGACTGCATCAGGACGGGCCTGACGGTATTGATGAAACTCTCGCTCTTGCCTGCGAGGTACTCCTGGTAACTGGCTGGAAGCTGGATCATGGCAACAGGATAGCCCCGCACGTCCGCAATGGGGAGGGATCACGGTTCAGCCCGTCCGGCGAACAATATTCTGCCCGACCGCGAAAATGACCGTAAAGCCGCGTCTTAATTCGGGAGCGGACTTGATCGCGCCGCGGCGGGCCCCTAAAGTTCTATACAAGTTACCTCAGTAACGTGTCAGCGATCCTCCGCTGAAGGCCGGCCCCCGGGCAGCCGAGGAGGGTGTGGGTGCCCCCATGTGGGCCTGACATTTGCTCACGGACAACTTCGTATCAGGCGTAACAGTCGCGGCTGCGTCCTGCTGGAGTTCTCTCCGTGTTCCCAAACTCAATTCATCGACGGCAGTGTCCTCCCGTTCCCCGGTTCTCCGGGTTTCCGGCCGCTGCCGCCGATGGCTCACAGCCAAGGACGCAAATGTCACCACCAAGCCTCATTGACGCACATTCCAACCTGGCCGGCGCGGCACCCGTCGCGCTGTCCTACGAACTGTTTCCGCCGCGGTCGGCGGCCGCCGCCGAATCGCTCTGGACCACCATCGGCGAGCTGGAGTCCACGGACCCGGACTACGTGTCCGTGACGTACGGCGCCAGCGGCTCCAACCGGAGCACCGCCGTCGAGCTCATCAACCGGCTCGTGCAGGAAACCACGCTGCGCCCCCTGGCCCACCTGACCTGCGTCGGGAATTCCCCGCAGGAACTGGCCGAGATCATCGGCGAACTGCTCGACGTCGGCGTCCGGGGGATCCTGGCCCTGCGCGGTGACCGGCCCAAAGACGGCGGCACACCGCCTGAGGGTTCACTGCGCTACGCCCAGGACCTGATCGAACTCATCCGCCGCGTGGAACAGCGCCGCTCGGCACTGCTGTGCGCCGGCAAGGTGGCCGTCGGCGTCGCCGCCTACCCCACCAGGCACCCGGAATCCCCGAGTGAGGCCCACGACGTCGAGGTGCTGCTGGCCAAGCAGCGTTCCGGCGCCGACTTCGCCATCACCCAGGTCTTCTTCCACACGGAGCAGTACGCGGACCTCCTGGCCCGCGCCCGCCGGGCCGGAGTCACCATCCCGATCATTCCGGGCGTCATGCCGCTTACGAGCATCCGCCGGCTCACCCGCCTCGGCGAGCTGACGGGGGTGGAACCGGAGCCGAAACTCATGGCCCGGCTTGCTGCTGCGGACACCGACGCCGAACGGAACCGGATCGGAGTCAACGCCACTGTGGACCTGGCCAACGCTGCACTGGAGGCCGGCGCCCCCGGTCTGCACCTCTACACCTTCAACGAGCACACCAGCGCCCTCGAGGTACTGGACAAACTCGCGCTGCCCCGGCCCCGCCGCACGTCCGTGCAGAACGCACGGCGCGCCGCCCTCCGCGGCCAGCTCGCCAGCTGAGCACCGCCAACTTCCCACCCCTCACCACCACCCAAGGACTTCCCATGACTGAAAAGAACACCGCCAGCACCCCGTTCCCGGCAGCCTCGATCCTCGGCTACCCGCGCATCGGCCGGCGCCGCGAACTCAAAAAGGCCGTGGAGGCCTACTGGGCCGGCACAATCGACGCGGCCGCCCTGGACGCCGCCGCCAAGAAGATCCAGCTCGGCACCGCCCAGCGCCTCCAGGGCCTGGGCCTGACCGAACCCGCCGCGGTCCCGGGCACCTTCTCCTACTACGACCAGGTCCTCGACGCCGCCGCCCACCTCGGCGCCGTCCCGGCCCGGTTCGGCAACCTCCTCAGCGCCGGGGGCCAGCTGGACATCGACGGCTACTTCACGCTGGCCCGCGGCACCAAGGACCAGCAGCCGCTGGAAATGACCAAGTGGTTCGACACCAACTACCACTACCTCGTGCCGGAAATCGGGCCGGAGACCACCTTCGCGCTGACCTCCACCCGGATCGTCGAGGAATTCGCCTACGCCCTCGCCAACGGAGTCGAAACCCGCCCGTACATCGTCGGCCCGGTCACGTTCCTGCTGCTGAGCAAGGCCTCCGACGGCGCCCCGGCCGGCTTCAGCCCCCTGTCCCGCCTTGACGACATCCTCCCCGTGTACACCGCCCTGTTGGAGAAGCTTGCCGCCGCCGGCGCCAGCTGGGTCCAGCTGGACGAACCCGCACTCGTGGTGGACCAGGACACCTCCGCCGAGGAACTCCAGGCCGCCGTCGAGCGCTCCTACGAGGTCCTGTCCTCCGTGGCCAACCGCCCGCAGCTTTTTGTCTCCACCCCGTACGGTGCCCTGAACGGCCAGTCCGGACCCCTCGCCGCCACCAACATCGATGCCCTGCACATCGATGTCTTCAAAGGTGCCGTTCCTTCCGCCGAAGCACTGGCAGCACTGGGCAACAAGACCCTCGTCGCCGGCGTCGTGGACGGCCACAACATCTGGCGCAATGACCTCCAGGCTTCGGCGGACAAGATCGTCGAGCTGAAGAAGACCGTTGCCAAGCTCGCTATCAGCACCTCCACCTCCACGCAGCATGTCCCGCACGACGTCGACGAGGAAACCCAGCTTTCCGCCCAGCTGCGCAGCTGGCTGGCCTTCGCCGACCAGAAGGCCGTCGAGGTGGTCACCCTTGCAGGGCTGCTGACCGATGAGGCAGCGGTCCAGCCGGCCATCGACGAAGCCACGCGCATCATCGCCTCCCGCGACGAGGCCCAAGGCGTGCGCCGCGCCGACGTCCGGGCACGCATCGCCGCCCTGACCCCGGCGGACTTCAACCGCTCCGACTACGCGGTCCGCGAAGCCGCCCAGGAGAAGGCGCTGCACCTGCCGCCGCTGCCCACCACCACCATCGGGTCGTTCCCGCAGACCTCCGAGATCCGCACGGCCCGGGCGCGCGCCAACAAGGGTGAGCTCACCACGGAGCAGTATGAGCAGCTCATGAAGGATGAGATCAAGCGCGTCGTTGAGCTGCAGGAGGAGCTCGGCTTCGACGTCCTGGTCCACGGTGAGCCCGAGCGCAACGACATGGTCCAGTACTTCGCCGAGAACCTCGAAGGTTTCGACGTCACCGTGCACGGCTGGGTCCAGTCCTACGGCTCGCGCTGCACCCGTCCGTCGATCCTGTGGGGCGATGTCACCCGCAGCGCCCCCATCACGGTCGAATGGGCCAGGTACGCGCAGTCCCTGACCAACAAGCCGATGAAGGGCATGCTCACCGGTCCGGTCACGATCCTGGCGTGGTCCTTCGTCCGTGACGACCAGCCCCCCGGTGAGACGGCCAACCAGGTGGCCCTCGCGCTCCGCGACGAAATCGCCGACCTCGAAGCCGCTGGCATCAAAGTCATCCAAGTGGACGAGCCCGCCCTGCGCGAGCTCCTGCCGCTGCGCAGGGCCGACCAGGCCGCGTACCTGGACTGGTCGGTGAAGTCCTTCCGCCTGGCCACGGCCGGCGCCGGGGACGCCACCCAGGTCCACACACACCTGTGCTACTCGGAGTTCGGCGCCATCATCGACGCAATCGACGGCCTCGACGCCGACGTCACCTCAATCGAGGCCGCCCGCTCGCGCATGGAGGTCGTTCATGACCTCGAATCCCACGGGTTCGGCCGCGGCGTGGGCCCGGGCGTCTACGACATCCACTCGCCGCGTGTCCCGGGCGAGCAGGAAGTCACCGAGCTGCTCAGTACCGCCGTCAAGCACGTCCCGTCCCGCCAGCTCTGGGTCAACCCGGACTGCGGCCTGAAGACCCGCGGCTACGCCGAGACCGAGGAGTCCCTGCGCAACCTGGTCCACGCCACCAGGACGGTCCGGGCGGAACTGCTGGAAACCGCCAAGTAAGCCGGCCCAACCACTCACGACGGCGGGCGGTCACCTTAAGGTGGCCGCCCGCCGTCGTACGTTCTACTCATCGACTGCTGAGTAGACGCCGTTTTGAGCGCTCAAAAGGGCGGTGACGGAGCAGTCGATTCAGGATTCCCGGGCGATTCAGTATCCCCGGTTCAGGATTCCCAGAGGATTTCGTCGTCCACGACGCCGTCCTCGTCCGCGGAGGCGACCAGGACTTCGTCGGTGAAATGCGCTCCGAGGGTGAAGTCAAGCACGAAGTACCGCTCAGGCTGGCCGGGGAAGATGCCCACGTGGCCCAGCTTCAGGGCCTTGAGGAAGACCTCGTTGGTCAGCTGGCTCTTGTCCTGCACGCCGAAGACCTTCTGCAGGTGCTCTTCCTTGATGGCGCTGCAGTGGAAGTGCCGGTATTCCTGCGGGCTGGTTCCTTCCTCCTCCAGCTCCTCGGCGATCATTTCGCGGACCTGGTCCACAAGTTCAGGCAGGAAGCGCAGGCGGTAGTCAACTTTGTGCATGGCAGCTTCATCGAAGTGGTCATGCGCATTGACATTGAGGTCAAGCTCCAGGAGTTGCCCCGCCAGTTCGTGCTTGGCGGAGAAATTATGGTCCCTCCCGTGGTTGAGCTCGATCTCTCCGAAGTGCTGGCTCGCTACCTTGCTCATATCTTCAACATAGTCCTCAACACCGGCCCATTCCAGCATTCCCAAGGTTTTTTGTCCGCTACCGGACGGTTGCCGCGGCCCCCGGGCGGTACATTGATCGGATGCAGACCGAAGCCCCCGCCACCGCCCGCGCACGTGAACTGTTCGACACCGGCGCCACGCGTCCCCTGGCATGGCGGCTGGCGCAATTAGGCAGTCTGCGCCGCATGCTGGTGGAACGGCGCGCGGACTTTGCGGACGCCCTTGGCCGGGACCTGGGCAAGCACCGCACCGAGGCCCAGCTGACGGAAATCGGCTTTGTCACGGCCGAAGCCGCGCACCTGGAACGACATCTCGCCGCCTGGCTGCGGCCCCGGCCCGTGCCGGTTCCGCTGGCCGTGCAGCCGGCCCGCGCCTGGACCGAGCTCACTCCGCTGGGCGTGGTGCTGGTGATCGGACCATGGAATTATCCGGTGCAGCTGGTGCTCTCACCGCTGGCCGGCGCCCTGGCCGCAGGGAACACCGTGGTGCTCAAGCCCAGCGAGCACGCCCCGGCCACCTCGGCGGCCCTGGCCCGCTGGATTCCGGAATACCTGCCCGGCGCCGCGGAGGTTGTCGAGGGCGGCATCCCCGAGACCACGGCGCTGCTGGCCCAGCGCTTCGACCACATCTTCTACACCGGCGGCCCGGGAGCGGCCAAGGCGGTGATGCGGGCGGCCGCGGAGAACCTGACCCCCGTGACGCTGGAGCTGGGCGGCAAGTCCCCGGCCTATGTCGATGCCTCGACGGACCTGGCCAAGGCCGCGAAACGGATCGCCTGGGGCAGGTTCATGAACGCCGGACAGACCTGTGTGGCCCCGGACTATGTCCTTGCCGCGCCCGAGGTGCTCGAACCCCTGGAACGCGAGCTGGCGGGGGCCATCACGGCACTTTTCGGCGCGGATCCCGCCCGCAGCGAGTCCTACGGCCGGATCATCGATGACCGCCACTTCCGGCGGCTCGCCGAGCTGGCCGACGGCAGCACCGTGGTCCACGGCGGACAGCGCGACGCCGCCACCCGCTACTTTGCGCCGACGCTGCTGCGTCCGGCGCCGGGGGACGCGGTCATGGACGAGGAAATCTTCGGCCCGCTGCTTCCGCTGGTGCCGGTCAGCGGACGTGATGAGGCCATCCGGATGATCAACGCCCGCGCGAAGCCCCTTGCGCTGTACGTGTTCAGCGACGACGCCGATACCCGGCGCGCCTTCGCCGCACAGACCTCCTCCGGGGCGCTGTGCTTCGACGTGCCGGCGGCGCACCTGCTGGTCCCGGGGCTGCCGTTCGGCGGCGTCGGCGGGAGCGGACTGGGCGCCTACCACGGGGAACATTCGGTGCGGACGTTCTCGCATGAGCGTCCCACCCTGGCCAAACCGCTGTGGCCGGAGACCCTGGAACTGATCTACCCGCCCTATAACAAGGTCAAGCACCGGATCATCAGCGCCCTCGTGTCACCGGCCGGCCGGCTGCGGAAGCGCTGAACGGCCCGGCACCGGATCACAGCCGCGGATCCGGGCGCCGATCCCAGCACGCGTTCACAGTCCCCGGCGGCCGCGGGAGCCGGTCACCAGAGCTCTCACGTTGCTGCGGAGTCGCGTCGTTCTTTAAGGTCTAGAGTGCTGGTGAGGGACCGAAGTCCCGGGTACTTCACCTACTAGGAGGTCGGTATGGCAGCCACTGGCCAGGATGACAGGCCGGACTTTTTCACGCGGTTTACGACCAAGACCGCCAAAGTCCTCGGGCACGCCTGGGTGTTTGCGGCGGCCGTCGCCGCACTGATTGTGTGGGCGTGCACCGGCCCGCTGCTCGGGTTCTCCGATACCTGGCAACTGGTCATCAACACCAGCACCACGATCGTGACGTTCCTGATGGTGTTCATCATCCAGAACACCCAGAACAGGGATACCGCGGCCCTGCACGTAAAGCTTGACGCCCTCATGCTCGAGCTCAAAGTCAGCAACGCGAAGCTCTACGACGCCGAGAACGAGGGCGAGAAGGAAATCGAGCGCCAGCGTAAGCGGATTGAGGACGCCGCCGAAGCCGGCGGTGAATAGCTTCAGTCCTTGTCCAGCTCCGCGAGGAGGGACTTGGCCGCTTCGGCGATGTCATCGTGGCCGTTTTGGGCGGCCCGGCTCTCCGCGGCGATGACCGCGCAGCGGTGCAGCCGGCGGAAGTCGCCGAACGGAAAGCTGTAGCGGCCCTTGGTCTCCGGCGTCTTGTCATCGTCTTCACCGAGGTGCCAGGTGCCGTACTCGGCGTAGCCATGGTTGTCGATGAACGTGTTTTCCCGGCCGGCGTCGGGGGCGTGTTCGCTCCAGTCATCGCGGACGTCGCGGGTGGCTTTGCCGTCCCTGATCAGTTGCCGTGCGTGCTTCAGAGCGGCCTTGTTCAGTTGGATGCCCATTGCGTTCCTCCTTGCTTGCGCGGCTTACGCGCCTTTTTCGGCGTCCCAGTCGACGTGGACCCACCGCTGGCCTTCGCCGTCCCAGGATTCCGAGTGCCCGAGCAGGGCAATGTCTTCAAAGCTCGCCTCGATCTGATGCCGCCGAAGGGTCTCGCGAAGTTCCTCCGTGGCGGCGCGGACCGCGGCCGCCACTTCTTCCGGCTTGTCCGAGGCGACGCGGGCGGAGGCTGAATAGGTAGCAGTCATGGACCCCATCCTTATCGATCCGTGCCCGCAACGGAACCCCCGAGCTTGTGCATGGTGTCGGCGAGCAGTTCGACGAACAGCTGGACCTGCGCCGTCTGCTTCTCATTGATCAGCAGGGCAAAGACGTTCCGGGCCAGCCGGATCTCGGGAACGTCGAGGACCACGACGCCGGCCGGGCGGTGCAGGAGCGCGAGTTCCGGGACCAGGGCCGCACCCAGGCCGGCCGCTGCCATCTCCAGGCTGGCGTGGAAGTCGTCGCTGTACGCCACCACCCGCGGGTGCAGGTTGCAACTGGCGAACAGCCGTTCGATCACGGTGGCATCGCTCGTGCCCGGGTGGTGGACAATCCACGGCATGTCGGACAAATGGTCCGCGGCCACCTTCGAGTCCGTACCGATGCCCCAGGCCGCGGGCAGCACCACCCGGAAGTCGTCGTCGCCGATCCACTGCCGGTTCACGGTGTGCGGCCACGCCAGGCCGGACTGGCCCACCTGGTAGACGAGGGCCACGTCCAGTTCGCCGCCGGTGCGCAGCCCTTGAATGGTCTGGGCAGGCTCGGCCACGGACACGCGCAGGTCGATGCCAAGCTTCTTCCAGGCAGGGTTTTGCAGTATCCGCGGCAGGACATACGTGGCGAGGCTGGGAAAGATGCCCAGGCGGAGTTCCTGGCTGGTGCTGTCCTGCGTCCGGGAGGCCGCGGCCATGAGGGCCTCGATGTCCGTGAGGACCTTGGCGGCGTGGCGCGTCATGACCACCGCGGCTTCGGTTGGCTGGATGCTGCGGGCCGAACGCTGGAAGAGCGTGACCCCGGTATCGCGTTCAAGGGCGGACATCTGCTGGGACACTGCCGACGCCGTGTAGCCCAGGCGGCCCGCCGCTGCCGCGAAGGAGCCCAGCCGGATCACTTCAACGAGGGTCCGCAGATGGACGGGGTTAATCAAGGGCTGCCCTTCGACTGGTGGGAATGCTTGCCGCGCCGCGCATGACGGACCGGAAAACCCGCTTCATTCTGGCATATCCGGGCAGCGCGGTGTGCGCTGCGGCATGCCTGCGGAATGTCTCCGGGGCTGGGCGGCAAACATGACGGACAATCCCTGAAGGCGGCCGCTTTGAATTAATACTCATCCGTCCGCCCCTTGGTTTCGAATTGCCCATAAGAGAATTCACCAGGACGAGCCACGCCAAGCAACAGGAGCAGAAAAGTGTCGCAAGCAGCAGGGATTCCGGAGGGCCGGCGGGTAGCCGTCATCGGCAGCGGCGTGGCGGGCCTGACCGCTGCCTACGTGCTCAACGGGCAGGACCGGGTGACGCTCTTCGAGGCCGATTCCCGGCTCGGCGGCCACGCCCACACCCACGACGTGCCGCAGGCGGACGGCTCCACCCTCGGCGTGGACACCGGCTTCATCGTCCACAACGAGCGCACCTACCCCACGCTGCTCCGGCTCTTCGCGGAGCTGGGGGTCGAAACGCAGGAATCGGAAATGAGCATGTCCGTACGCTGCGACGGCTGCGGCCTCGAATACGCCGGTGCCCGGGCCAAGGGCCGCGGCATCATTCCCCGGCCCTCCACCCTGCTGCGCGGCCGGTACCTGCTGATGCTGCTGGAAGTCACCCGTTTCCACCGCCGGGCCCGCGCCCTCCTCGCCGGCCCAGGTACGCCGTCCCGGGCCGGAACGCCGTCCCGGGCCGGAACGCCGTCCCGGGCCGGAGAACCGGAGCTGACCCTGGGCGACTTCCTGGCCAGGGAGAAGTTCAGCGCCTATTTCATCTCGCACTTCATGACGCCGGTGGTGAGCGCGGTGTGGTCCTGCGACCCGACCACCGCGCTGGCCTACCCGGCCCGCTACCTCTTCACGTTCCTGGGCCACCACGGGCTCCTCGGCGTCACCGGCTCGCCCCAGTGGCGGACCGTCAGGGGCGGCTCACGCAGCTACGTCGACAAGCTGGCCGCCACCCTGCCCGATGTCCGGCTCGCCACCCCCGTCACCGGGGTCCGCCGCCACGCTGACGGGGTGGAACTGACCACGCAGCACGGGACGGGCAGCTTCAGTACGGAGCACTTCGACGCCGTCGTGATCGCCACCCACCCGGAGCAGGCGCTGCGCATGCTTTCGGACGCCTCACCCGCCGAGCGCGAGGCCCTGGCCGGCATGCCCTACTCCGTCAACCACACCGTTTTCCACCGCGACGAGGCCGTGCTGCCGGCCAGCGCCAATGCCAGGGCGTCCTGGAACTACCGGCTCCCGTCCTGCGACGCCCGGCCGGACAAGGTCCTGGTCAGCTACGACATGACCCGGCTGCAGCGGCTCGAACCGGCGGACGGACGGCGCTACATCGTGAGCCTCGGCGAATCCGGGCTCATCGGGGACGGCACCGTCCTGGACCGGATGGTCTACGAGCACCCGCAGTACACCCCGGAGTCGCTGAAGGCCCAGCAGCAGATCCTCGGGCTCGGCGATACCCGCCTGGCCTTTGCCGGGGCATACCACGGCTGGGGTTTCCACGAGGACGGCGCCCTGTCCGGCGTCAAGGCCGCGGCCCGGCTGGGACGGGACTGGGACCGGGTTCCGGCCACTATTGCTGCCGTCTCGATCGACCCGGACCTGCAAAGCGTCGCTGCGGAGGGCTCATGAGCGCCCCGGCTGCCATCTACCGCACCTCGATCGCGCATGTGCGGCGCACGCCGCTCAGGAACGCCTTCACCTATCACAGCTACGGCTGGTACGTCGACGTCGACCATCTCCCCAGGCTGCCGCTCCTCCTGAAGCCGCTCGCCGGCTTCCGGGTTGCGGACCATCTGGGCGAACCCGACGGGACCCTCCGCGGCAACGTTGAACGGTTCCTCGCCACGCAGGGGATCGGGCTCGACGGCGGCCGGATCACCATGCTGGCCAGCGCCCGGGTCTTCGGGCACGTGTTCAATCCGCTGACCCTCTTCTGGTGCCACGACACCGCGGGGCAGCTTCGATGCGTGATCGCCGAGGTCCACAACACCTACGGCGAACGGCACTGCTACCTCCTGGAAACCGACGACGCCGGACGGGCCAGCGTCCCGAAGGCGTTCTACGTCTCGCCGTTCAACGACGTCGAGGGCCAGTACCAAATGAAACTTCCGGAACCCGGCGAACGGCTGGCGGTCTCGATCGTCCTGGAGCGGGAAGGGCACAAGCCCTTCATCGCCACCATGGACGGTGAACGCCGCGAGGCGACCGTCCGGAACATCCTGGCCGCGGCGCTCGCCGTCCCGCTCGCCCCATTGCGGGTCTCCGCGCAGATCCGCTGGCAGGGCATCAGGCTTTGGGCACGCAGGCTGCCCATCATCAAAAAACCACACCACCCTTCACAGGAGGCAGTTCAGTGACAATGACCGAAGCGACCGGGTCCTCCGCGGGCCGGGCACAGGGCCCGGCCCCCGCCGGCCGGGTCCCCTACACCGTTCCCCAGCCGCCCGTCACCGTTGACGCCGCCATCTGGCCCAGCATCGCCACGGTGCCCTCGAGCCTCAAGGCCCGCGTGGCCGGCCGCGCCGCGGACGCCATCTTCCGGGCCGCCGTCCGCAGCCTGCCGCTGGAAGTCCGCTTCCCCGACGGCACCGTGCTCGGCAAGGCCGCCATCCCGGGCCAGGCCTACCCCGTGATGACCATGAACCGGCCGGACGCCTTCGCTGCCCGGCTCGGCGACGGCGGACTGATCGGCCTGGGGGAGTCCTACATGGCCGGAGACTGGGACGCCGATGACCTCACCGCCGTCATGGAAGTCTTTGCTGCCCGCGTCGGCACGCTCGTGCCGGAACCGCTGCAGAAACTGCGCGGCCTGTACCTGCCGCGGCAGCCCCGCAAGGAACGCAACACCGAGCAGAACACCCGCTCCAACATCGCGCGGCACTACGACCTCTCCAACGAGCTCTTCGCGACGTTCCTCGACAGCACCATGACGTACTCCAGCGCCCTCTTCCCGGAGAGCGGCGACGCCCTGCGGAACGTGGCCTGGGACGGCCTCGCCGCCGCCCAGCAGGCGAAGATCGACCGGCTCCTGGACAAGGCCGGCGTCAATGAAGGCACCCGTGTCCTGGAAATCGGCACGGGCTGGGGCGAACTGGCCCTGCGTGCTGCGGCCCGCGGCGCGACCGTCTACTCCGTGACCCTCTCCAGCGAGCAGCAGGAGCTGGCCCGCCGGCGTGTGGCCGAGGCCGGCTACGCCGATGCCGTCACGATCGAGCTGAAGGACTACCGCGCGGTGGAAGGGGAGTACGACGCCGTCGTGTCGGTGGAAATGATCGAGGCCGTCGGTTACGAATACTGGGCCACGTACTTCCAGACGATCGAGCGGGTCCTCGCGCCCGGCGGCAAGGTGGCCATACAGGCCATCACGATCGCGCACGACCGGCTTATCGCCACCCGCACGAGCTACACGTGGGTGCACAAGTACATCTTCCCGGGCGGCGTCATCCCGTCCGTGCGCGCCATTGAGGACATCACCGAAAAGCAGACCGGACTGCGTGTCCGGGAACGACTCGCCATGGGCGAACACTACGCGCAGACCCTGCGCCTCTGGGAGGAACGTTTCATGGCCCGCGCCGGGGACGTCGGAGCGCTGGGCTTTGACCCCATCTTCCAGCGCATGTGGCTGTTCTACCTGTGCTACTCCCGCGCCGGGTTCGAGACCGGCTACCTCAACGTCCAGCAGATTGTGCTCGACCGGGCGTCCTCCGCGGGCCACGCATCCCAGGGAGCGGCCCAGGGAGCGGCAGTATGACCGCCCCGCTCGCGGACACCGTCGCCGAGGTCCTGCGCCCGGTGGTCGGCGGGGAGCTCCCCGTGCGGCTCGTGGTCTGGGACGGCAGCGAGGCCGGCCCGGCAGGGGCGCCGGTCGTGCGGCTCAAGTCACCGGACGCGATCCGGCGCCTGCTCTGGGCGCCGGGGGAACTGGGCGCCGCCCAGGCCTACGTCACCGGTGAGCTGGACGTCGACGGCGACCTCAACTCCGCCCTCGTACACCTCTGGAAGGTGGTCCGGGACCGCGGACTCGCCGGCATCCGGCCCACGCCGGCTGTCCTGGCCGGCGTGGGCAGGATCGCAAGGGCCGCCGGAGCGCTGGGCGCCCCGCCCCAGCCTCCGGCCAGCCAGGCCCGGGTCAGGGGCCGGCTGCACAGCCTGATCCGGGACCGCGCGGCGATCAGCCACCACTACGATCTCAGCAACGATTTCTACGCCCTGATCCTGGATCCGCAGATGGCGTACTCCAGCGGCTACTGGGCCGACTCCTCGCCCGGTTACGGGCTCGAGGACGCCCAGCGGGACAAGCTGGACCTGGTCTGCCGCAAGATCGGACTCAAGCCGGGCATGCGAATGCTCGACGTCGGCTGCGGGTGGGGCTCGCTGAGCCTGCACGCCGCGCAGCACTACGGCGCCGACGTCGTCGGGGTCACCCTGTCCGTCGAGCAGAAATCGTTCATCGACGCCCGCATCACAGAACGCGGCCTGGAGGGGCACGTTGAGATCCGGGTCCAGGACTACCGGGAGATCCCGGACGGGCCGTTCGACGCCGTCGCCTCCCTCGAGATGGGCGAGCACGTCGGCCAGCGGAACTATCCCGTCTATGCCGGGGCACTGTTCAACAACGTCCGGCCCGGCGGCCGGGTCCTGGTCCAGCAGATGTCCCGGCGCGGCAAGCACCCCGGCGGCGGCCCTTTCATCGAGTCCTTCATCGCCCCGGACATGCACATGCGCCCGGTGGGGGAGACCCTGGGCTTCCTCGAGGCGGCAGGCCTCGAGATCGAGGGGGTCCAGGGCATGCGCCGTGACTACGTACGCACCCTTGAGGCCTGGTACGCGAAGTTCGAGGAGAACCATGACGCGGCCGCCGCAATGATGGGCAAGGAGATCGCCCGGGTGTGGCGGCTCTACCTCGTGGGGGCGCTGCGAAGCTTCGCCGAGCGCCGGATGGGCGTGGAGCAGATCCTCTGCAGCCGGCCCGCAGATGTCGCCGGGCCCGTGGCCTGAGGGCCCGGGGATTACCGGGGGAGCTAGAAGAGTCGCGATCGTTCAAGGCGGGCACCCCAGGTGTCCGCCTTTTCGTGTGACCGGACACCACATCTGGTGTTTGGCGCCACTGCCACGGCCTGGTGCGACACGCCGTCCACGGTCCGACACGCAGGGGAATTAATTGTGCATACCCACTCCACAGGGTGTGGATTTCGTCCTCGAAAATGGCTGGAATCCGGACATTTTGAGGGCCCCCGCCTGTGGATTAACGGTGCATTAAATGACATACTTGTAATACATCATCTTGGGGTCCTCGTCCGGCTCTTGCACTACATGTAGTATCGACATACGGTTCCAGCAGAGCGGCAGAGGCCGCAGGCAAGGCCAGTAACGGATAAGGATTCCTGACCCGGATCGGCCACCGACACGGCTGACAACCGACGCTAGACCAACGACGCTGGACAAGAGACTCAGCTCAGAAGATTTCAACAAAGGGGACAGGGACCATGACCGTTACGGTTTACACGAAGCCGGCCTGTGTTCAGTGCAACGCGACCTACCGCGCGCTGGATAAGAAGGGCATCACCTACCAGAGCGTCGACATCTCGCAGGACGCGGATGCCCTCGATCGCTTGAAGGCCCTGGGCTACATGCAGGCCCCGGTCGTCGTTACGGACCAGGACCACTGGTCCGGCTTCCGCCCGGACAAGATCGAAGAACTGGCGCAGGCATACGCTGTCGCCGTAGCCTGAAACACTGCTCGAAATGAGGTGACTCCCATGGCACCTGTTGCAACGGCACCCGCCGCCCTCACGGCGTCGGACGCTGCGCGGACCACCAACAGCCACCTCATCTACTTCTCCTCCTCCTCGGAGAACACGGCACGCTTCGTTGCGAAGCTGGGCGTCGACGCCGCCCGGATCCCCCTCCACGCGAGGGATTCCGCGCTGGTGGCGACCGAACCCTACGTGCTGGTGCTTCCTACCTACGGGGGCACCGGGGGAGAGGGATCCGTTCCGAAGCAGGTCATCCGCTTTCTGAACGATCCGAGGAACCGGCAACAGCTCCGTGGAGTGATCGGGGCGGGCAACACGAACTTTGGGGACAACTACTGCATGGCCGGCGACATCATCGCCGCGAAATGCCGGGTCCCGCACCTATATCGTTTCGAACTCATGGGGACGCCGGAAGACGTCAGCCGAGTACAACAAGGATTGGAAGAATTTTGGACACGACTGTCGCAGGCACGGAAGTAACCCGGAGCGGCGCGCCCGCCGTCGAAAAGCACGTCGAGAAGCACACGGTCCCCGGTGAGAAGCCGGCCATGCCGGCCGCCTACCAGGGCTTGGGCTACCACGAGCTCAACGCCATGCTGAACCTCTACGGCCCGAACGGGGAGATCCAGTTCGAGGCCGACCGCGAGGCCGCGCACCAGTACTTCCTGCAGCACGTGAACAACAACACCGTGTTCTTCCACGACCTCGAGGAAAAGCTCGACTACCTGGTCAAGAACGAGTACTACGAGCGCGAAACCCTCGACCAGTACACGATGAACTTCATCCGCGAGCTCTACAACCGCGCCTACAAGAAGAAGTTCCGCTTCGAGACCTTCCTTGGCGCGTTCAAGTTCTACACCTCATACACGCTGAAGACTTTTGACGGAAAGCGCTTCCTGGAGCGCTACGAGGACCGCGTCTGCATGGTGGCCCTGCACCTGGCCCGCGGCGACGAGCAGCTTGCCACCCAAATGGTGGACGAGATCATCGAAGGCCGCTTCCAGCCGGCTACCCCGACGTTCCTGAACGCCGGCAAGCGCCAGCGCGGCGAGCTGGTCTCCTGCTTCCTGCTCCGCATCGAAGACAACATGGAGTCGATCGGCCGGTCCATCAACTCCGCGCTGCAGCTGTCCAAGCGCGGCGGCGGCGTGGCGTTCGCGCTGACCAACATCCGCGAGGTCGGCGCGCCGATCAAGCAGATCGAGAACCAGTCCTCCGGTGTCATCCCCGTGATGAAGCTCCTCGAGGACAGCTTCTCCTACGCCAACCAGCTCGGTGCCCGCCAGGGTGCCGGCGCCGTGTACCTGCACGCGCACCACCCGGACATCTACCGCTTCCTGGACACCAAGCGGGAGAACGCGGACGAGAAGATCCGCATCAAGACCCTCTCGCTCGGCGTCGTCATTCCCGACATCACCTTCGAGCTGGCCAAGAAGGACGAGGACATGTACCTGTTCTCGCCGTACGACGTCGAAAAGGTCTACGGCATGCCGTTCTCCGACGTCTCGGTCACCGAGAAGTACTACGAGATGGTGGACGATTCCCGGATCAAGAAGACCAAGATCAAGGCGCGCGAGTTCTTCCAGACCCTCGCCGAGATCCAGTTCGAATCCGGCTACCCGTACATCATGTTCGAAGACACCGTGAACCGGGAAAACCCGATCGACGGCAAGATCATAATGTCCAACCTGTGCTCCGAGATCCTCCAGGTCTCCCAGCCCACCACGTACCACGATGACCTGTCCTACGACCAGACCGGCAAGGACATCTCCTGCAACCTGGGCTCGCTGAACATCGCCAAGACCATGGACTCGCCGGACTTCGGCCTGACCATCGAGACGGCCATCCGGTCCCTCTCCGCAGTGTCTGACATGTCCAACATCACCTCGGTGCCCTCGATTGCCCGCGGCAACGACCAGAGCCACGCGATCGGCCTCGGCCAGATGAACCTGCACGGCTACCTGGCCCGCGAGCGGGTCCACTACGGTTCCGAAGAGGGCCTGGACTTCACCAACATCTACTTCTACTCGGTCGTGTTCCACGCGGTCCGCGCCTCCAACCGGCTGGCCATCCAGACCGGCCAGACCTTCGGCGGCTTCGAGAAGTCCAAGTACGCGTCCGGCGAGTTCTTCGACAAGTACACGAACCAGGAATGGGTCCCGCAGACCGACAAGGTCGCGGAGCTGTTCAAGAACATCCACATCCCCACGCAGGATGACTGGCGCGAGCTGAAGGCCTCCGTCATGGAGCACGGCATCTACAACCAGAACCTGCAGGCTGTGCCGCCGACCGGCTCGATCTCCTACATCAACAACTCCACCTCCTCGATCCACCCGGTGGCGTCCAAGATCGAGATCCGCAAGGAAGGCAAGCTGGGCCGCGTGTACTACCCGGCGCCGTACCTGACGAACGACAACCTGGAGTACTACCAGGACGCGTACGAGATCGGCTACGAGAAGGTCATCGACACCTACGCCGCGGCCACGCAGCACGTGGACCAGGGCCTGTCCCTGACGCTGTTCTTCAAGGACACCGCCACCACGCGCGACATCAACAAGGCCCAGATCTACGCCTGGAAGAAGGGCATCAAGACCATCTACTACATCCGTCTCCGCCAGCTCGCGCTGGAAGGGACTGAGGTGGAAAATTGTGTCTCATGCATGCTTTAATCAACTGATTTAGGTTGATCAGGTGAAATGATGGAAACGACGACGGCGACGGGCGGCTTGGTCTACGGCATCCGGCTTCGGCGGGAGGTCGAGTACCGCTATGTCGGTATCACGACTAAGACGGCCAGTCGTCGTTTCCATCAGCACCTGCGAGTGGCTGCTGAGGGTCGCAAGACGCCGTTCTACGATTGGCTCCGAAAGCATGATCCGGCTGATCTCATAGCCGACGAGCTGGACTGGATCGAGGGCTTGCCCGAGCTGGGACAGGCGGAGATCGAGTGGATCAGCTACCTGCGACGCGAAGGAGATCGACTGCTGAACCTTGCGGACGGCGGTCTGGGTCCGACCGGCGTGGTGTGGACGGAGGAGATGCGGGAAGCCGCACGCATCCGCAATACTGGACGGAAGGGACTGAGCCGGCCAGGAGCTGCAAATCCCTTCTACGGTGGAAAGCACAGTGCCGAGCAGCGCAAGAAATGGGAAGTCAGCCGCAAAGGAACAAACGCCGGCGAGGACAATCCGAACTTCGGGAAGTTCGGATCGGACCACCCAAGCTTTGGCCACAGAATGAGCGAGGAAGCCCGCAAGGCTCTTTCCGAAGCCAGGAAGGGCCCGGGAAATCCAAACTTCGGCAAGAAGGCCAGCGACGGAACGCGAGCGAAACTGTCCGCTGCTCAAAAAGGCCAGCCGAAGCCGGCAAGCCAACGTAGTGCCCACACCAGACATCACACCAACAAAGGCATCGAGAACGCCGAGTGCAGCTACTGCATCGAGGACTCAGCCAAACCCAGTTTCTCTGCAGAAAGCGAGTCGGAGTCATGACAGCAAAAGTAAAGCTTCTCACCCATGTTGATGCGATCAACTGGAACCGCATCCAGGACGAGAAGGACGTGGACGTCTGGAACCGTCTGGTCAACAATTTCTGGCTGCCGGAGAAGATCCCGCTGTCCAACGACGTTCAGTCGTGGGCTACGCTGACCCCCGACGAGCAGCAGCTCACCATGCGCGTCTTCACCGGTTTGACCCTGCTGGACACCATCCAGGGCACTGTCGGCGCCGTCTCGCTGATTCCGGACGCGATCACGCCGCACGAAGAGGCTGTCTACACGAACATCGCGTTCATGGAGTCCGTGCACGCGAAGAGCTATTCCTCGATCTTCTCCACGCTGGCCTCCACCAAGGAGATCGACGAGGCGTTCCGCTGGTCCACCGAGAACGTGAACCTTCAGAAGAAGGCCCAGATCGTCATGGACTACTACCAGGGCGACGATCCCCTGAAGCGCAAGGTGGCCTCCACGCTGCTGGAGAGCTTCCTGTTCTACTCGGGCTTCTACCTGCCGATGTACTGGTCCTCACGCGCCAAGCTGACGAACACGGCCGACCTGATCCGCCTGATCATCCGCGACGAGGCCGTCCACGGCTACTACATCGGCTACAAGTTCCAGAAGGGGCTGGAGGGCCTGTCCGAGGAGCGCAAGCAGGAGATCAAGGACTACACGTTCGAGTTGCTCTTCGAGCTGTACGAGAACGAGGTCCAGTACACCCACGACCTCTACGACTCCGTCGGTCTGGCCGAGGACGTCAAGAAGTTCCTGCACTACAACGCCAACAAGGCGCTGATGAACCTGGGCTACGAGGCCATGTTCCCGGCCTCCGTCACCGACGTGAACCCGGCCATCCTCTCGGCCCTGTCGCCGAATGCGGACGAGAACCACGACTTCTTCTCGGGTTCGGGTTCGTCTTACGTGATTGGCAAGGCTGTTAATACTGAGGATGACGACTGGGACTTCTAGGTCTGTGTGAGATCGGAGGCTAGTTGGCGGTTTTACCATTAGTTGTGAGTTGCCAAGATAGTTGGCACAAGTGACAAGTTAGTTGGCCACTGACAAACGACATGGCATCGGTGACAAGCTAGTTGGCAAATTGTGAGGCCAGAAGTTGGTTGGCGGTTCTAGCGGTCGTTAGCGGAACTCGACTCCAAATCTGGTGAGGACTCACCGAGCTGGCGTTAGAAGGACCAAGCCCGACCTGCAGATAAGAACCTAGAACGGCCGCCGTACGCAGACACGTGCGGCGGCCGTTTAATTAGTCACTCGTCGGTGGCTGCAAATCTGAAACAAGCGTGCAACGAAGAGCCTGGAAGGCAAAGACATGGGGACGCTGCAAATTCAACAGGTGAAACGCAGGCTGGAAGACAGCATCGTTCCCCATCTCGACCTTTCCGACCTCAGCGCCCACGGTCCGCAACAGAGTTCGGCGATGTCGCTGACCCGGGCGCTCACGGCGTTCGTCGTTCACAAGCGTTCCGACCTGTCTTTTCAGGATGCGGCAGCGAGCGTCGTCGATGAATCGGGAGATAACGGAATAGATGGGCTGGCAATCCTGCCCGACGCCGATCGGCTAATCGTTGTCCAGTCGAAGTGGTCCGAGAACAGCAGGGGAAGCGCTGAGCTCGCAGAGATGATCAAGTTCCGCGAAGGCATCAATGATCTGGTAACCATGCGGTGGGACAAATTTGGTCCAAAGGTCAAGAGTCGCGCCGCAGAGTTGGAAACCCTTCTACTTCTCAATCCCGAAGTTAAGATCGAGATCGTCTTTGCCCACATGGGCTCTGGCGAGTTGGCTGACGTGGTAGCCCGGACGATGACCGACTTCGTAGCGGACCAGAACGACTCCGTCGGTGACTCTTTTAGTTTCAGCTACCTCGATCAGACGCTCATCCATCAACTGCTGATCGATGAGCGCCAAGCTCACGACATCGATCTGACGGTGACTTTGTCCGATTGGGGCAGCTTGGATGGACCGCCAAAGGCGATTTATGGCCATACACAGGGATCCGATGTTGCTGCGTGGTTGAACGACAACGGAGAGCAACTCTTGGCCAAGAATGTCCGCGTCTTCCTCGGCGATTCCGAGGTTAACAAGGGGATTAAGGAAACTGCAGTCAAGACACCGGACGAGTTCTGGTATCTAAATAACGGCATCACCGTGCTCTGCAAATCTTTTGAGAAGCACGTCGCGGGCGGCACCGATCGTCGCGTGGGGACGTTCACCATCAAGGGAGCATCGGTTGTCAACGGTGCCCAAACAGTTGGCGCTCTCGCTCAACTGGGGAACACGGCATCGGCACAAGCACTGGAGTCAGTGCGCGTAACTGTTCGATTCATCTCCCTGGACGACGCATCCGACAATTTCGGCACACGGGTCACGCGAGCCACCAACACACAGAACAGGATCGGTGGTCGCGACTTCGTCGGCCTGGATCCAGAACAGGAACGGCTGCGCAACGAATTCGCTGTTGAACGTCTCGTGTATGCCGTTCGGAGCGGCGAATCAGACCCGAATCCGACGGACGGTTGCACATTTGACGAAGCGGTGGTGGCTCTAGCCTGCTCTGCGTCCGACGTGGACCTGGCAACACAGGCGAAACGGGAGATTTCCAGGTTGTACGCCGACACGTCCAAGGCCCCCTACAAGGCCCTTTTCAATGCCGAGACTACTTCAACTTCGATCTGGCGTCGTGTTCAGGTTCTCCGCCACGTGGATGAATATCTCGGTAGCCCTAAGAGGGCTTGGACCGACAGCCGCGCTAAAGGATATGCAATCCACGGCAACCGAGTCATTGCACATCTTGTTTTTTCTCGGCTAGAGCGCTCATCTCTGGACGACTCCTCATCGACTTGGTCACCTGATGCTTCGACGTTGGACGCACTCACCGGAGCCTGCTATCAAGCAATGGTTGAAGTGGCCGAAGCGGAATACGACGGCTATCTTGCGAGTCTCTTCAAGAACTCGACGAAGGTGCGACGAATTAGGTCTTTGGCGATGTCCAAGCTCGCCACACCCAAGAACTAGCCTGGGGCGCCTGATGACGGGACACGTAGTGCTTCGGCCGCATGAAGCGCTAATGCCTTAGCTGGCACGAATTTATTGTGGCCATTACGGGTCGAAGTCCGACGGAGGAGGAGTGGCGCCGCCAAGCGCCGCGCAAGTCTGGCTGTGTGCGCCGCAGGGACGACAAGGATCGCTCAAATTTGCTTCTGTCTTGGTTGCCTCGCGCTTGGCCACGGGCCGACTAAACTCGAACGGTGATAACAGGCGAAATCAAATCTCAGGTAGACAAGGTCTGGAACGCGTTCTGGACCGGTGGCATCTCCAACCCTCTGGAGGTGATCGAACAGATCACCTATCTGCTCTTCCTGAAGCGCTTGGATGAGAACCAAACCCGGGCGGAGAACAAGTTCAACCGCACCGGCAAGCCGGTCGAAAACCCGGTCTTCCCGGTCGGCCTGGATGAAAAGGGTCGCTCGTACCAGGATTTCCGCTGGAGCAAGTTCAAGAATTTCTCCCGCGACGAAATGTACACGGTCTTCGCTGAGCACATCTTCCCGTTCCTGCGCACCGGGCTGGTCCAGCTGGCCAACGGCGAGGAATCCTCATACGCCCAGCACATGAAGGACGCCCGATTCACCATCCCCAACGCCGGGCTGCTCGAAAAAGTCGTCGACATCATCGACGAGATCCCCATGGATGAGCGGGACACCAAGGGCGACCTCTACGAATACATGCTTGGCAAGATCGCATCCGCCGGCACCAACGGCCAGTTCCGCACGCCCCGCCACATCATCGACCTGATGGTGAGGATGACAGCGCCCGAGCCGATGGAAGCCATCTGTGACCCCGCCGCCGGCACCGCAGGATTCCTCGTCCAGGCCGGCGAATACCTCCGGCAGCAGAACCCGAACCTGCTCACCAATCCGGACCAGAGCCAGTTCTTTCATCACAGCCAGTTCCACGGCTACGATTTCGACAGCACCATGCTGCGCATCGGCTCCATGAACATGCTCCTCCACGGCGTCGAAAACCCCGACATCACCTACCGGGACTCGCTGGCTGATCTGCACAGTTCCAAGGAGGAAAAATACGACGTCATCCTCGCCAACCCGCCCTTCGCCGGCAGTCTGGACTACGAAAACGTCGCCAAGGACTTGCTGTCCCTGGTCAAGACGAAAAAGACTGAACTTCTCTTCCTGGCCTTGTTCCTGAGGCTGCTCAAGCCCGGCGGCCGAGCCGCGGTGATTGTGCCCGACGGGGTGTTGACCGGACTGTCCAAGGCACATGTGGAAGTGCGCAGGATGCTCGTTGAAGACCACCACCTCCACGGTGTAGTCAAGCTCCCATCGGGTGTCTTCAAACCCTATTCCGGGGTTTCCACCGCAATTCTGTTTTTCGCCAAGACCAACTCTGGCGGCACGGACAACGTCTGGTTTTACGACGTGAAGTCTGACGGCTTCAGCCTGGACGACAAGCGTATGCCGTCGGGAACTTCGGACCTGGATGATGTCCTGTATCGGTGGCAGCGGCGAACCACAGAGGGGCGGGGGCGGACCGACCAGTCCTTCTTGGTCCCCAAGTCGGAAATCGCCGAAAATGGTTATGATCTTTCGCCGAACAGGTACAGAGAAGTTGTCCACGAAGAGGTGGACCACCAGCCACCAGCAGCCATCTTCGCCAATTTGGAACAGCTTGAGCGGGAAATCACTTTGGGAATGTCTGAACTGAAAGATCTCATCGGTGGTTGAGCACGTAATGACCCGCACCGTCGAGTTGGAGGAAGTCGCGGATGTGAATCCACGCTTTTCCGGGGCCATTGACGCGTCAACTGCAGTAACTTTTGTTGGAATGGCTGATTTGTCGGCTGACCGAGCTGTCACCGAAGCACATGAGTCGAGACCATACAGCGAAGTGGCCAAGGGATATACGGCTTTTGAAAATGGTGACTTGCTAGTCGCGAAGATTACTCCGTGCTTCGAGAACGGGAAGATCGGCCAGGCCCGACTGAAGCATCGGGTTGGATTCGGGTCCACTGAGTTTCATGTGGTCCGGCCCGATCCGGAACAAGCTGACGGCAGATTCCTCCTGCACTTCCTCCGGTCTCCCAGATTTCGTTCGCAAGGCGAAATGCGGATGACTGGTAGTGGCGGACAGAGGCGAGTCCCAGCTGACTATGTCAAGAAGGCGAAGCTCAATCTCCCTCTCCTCGATGAGCAGAAGAGGATCGCGGTCATGCTAGACAAAGCCGACGAGCTTCGTGCACAACGCAGCCGAGCGATCGCCAGCCTTGACAACCTGAAGCGTTCCATCTTCCATGCAATGTTCGGCGATCCCGTGCGCAACGAGCGAGGCTGGGATTCACACCCCGTTTCCGACTTCGTATCCGATGCCACTGGAGGAAAGAACGTCGTCGGATCCGTCGATGAAGATGGGGGGTACCGCGTTCTGAAAATCAGCGCCATAACGTCTCTCCGGTTCAATCCCGTCGAGACTAAACCCTTGCCAGCAGGCTATGTCCCTCCGGATCGTCACCTCTTGCGCAACGGTGATGTGTTGTTTAGCCGAGCTAACACTTCAGAGCTCGTGGGAGCAACGGTGTTGATCCGTGAGGCCCCCGAAAAATACGCGCTACCGGACAAGATCTGGCGTTTGGAGTTCGATCCGGCGTTCCCCACAGATCCTCGGTTCGTTGAGACACTTTTCCAGCACAAGGCATTTCGGTCCAAGGTCTCCGCCCTGGCGTCAGGATCCAGCGGCTCAATGAAGAATATTTCCAAACCCAAACTATTGGGTATTCAAGTTGGGATGCCGCCATTGGGGCTTCAAGTGGCCTTCGGTAGCCAGGTCGAAGCCGCGGTACGCCTCCAGGACGCTGGGCGTACACAGCTCGCTGAATTAGACGCATTGTTCGCGTCCCTCCAACACCGGGCATTTGACGGGAATCTGAGATGAGCGAAACTGCTTCCCCCATTACTGAGTCCGAAGTGCCGATTTGGCCTCTCTTTGTGGCCCATGTGCTCCGGGTCCTGTCCGCAGGCGAAACGCTGCACCGCCGAGACATTGTGAGCCGCGCCATTGACTCTGCTCGGCTGTCCGAGGCCGCGCGTGCGGAGACGCTGAACACCGGCGGCCTTCGATGCGAGCAGAGGCTTGGATGGGCTATCAGCAACCTCCTCAAGGCAGGATGGATCGAGCGGCCGGTCCGGGCAAACTACCGCATCACCGCGGCCGGTCGGGAATGGTTCTCGAAGCACCCTGATGGGATCAGCGACTTCTCCTCGGCTCGGACGATCTTCGCTCCGTTCTGGCCGCAATCAGATGGTACGAAACCCGTAATGTCCGCAGTCGACGAGACTCTGGTGGAGGACGTTGACCCGATCGAGCAGATCGAATCTGGGATCAACCGCATCCACTCGGACGTCGGCGATGCACTCCTCACCCGCCTTCGTGAGAGCCATCCCGACTTCTTCGAGCAAGCGGTTGTTGATCTGCTCCTCAGGATGGGGTACGGCGGGGCCGAAGAGCGGGGAAGACGGATCGGCGGCAGCAATGACGGCGGCGTCGACGGCGTAATCGACCAGGACGCGCTGGGCCTGGACCGCATCTACGTGCAGGCCAAACGTTACGCCGATGGCAATACTGTGGGCCGTGAAGCTATTCAGGCCTTCGTCGGCGCACTGCACGGTGTCGGCGCCTCGCGCGGGGTTTTCATCACCACCAGCGCTTTCACGTCCGGCGCACGGGATTACGTGAAGGCGGTTCCGTCGCGGGTCATCCTGATCGACGGTGCCCGGCTTGTGGGGCTGATGATCAAGTACCGGGTCGGAGTCCAGGTGAAGCAGAGCTACGACATTGTCGAGCTCGACGAGGACTTCTTCGAGTAACCGCGCGGCCTATGGAACCAATCGCATTTCCGCTGGTTTGAGTTGAAACCGGTGTCGCCCGGCCACATGCCGGTCACCACCATTTAGGCTCTAGAGGAGAATATCGACTGAGGAGTGGCATTGGGGGATGTTAGGAGCAACTTCGCTGTACTGCAGGCGGAGTGGCCGGTTATTGCGAAAGAAGCGCGGCTAGCCGAGCTGTATGCGCGGAAAGACCCTCGGTCTTCGCTGCTCTACGCGCGGCGGTCCGTCGAAGCGCTGCTGGCCTGGCTGTACGACGCCGACGACTCGCTGACGGTGCCTTACAAGAGCGATCTCAACGCCCTGATGTCGGAACCGACGTTCAAGCGCCTCGCGGGCGAGACGATCGTGAGCAAGTTCCACCTCATCCGCAGAGTGGCGAACAGCGCTATCCACACCAATGCTGCCATTACCGTCCAGCATTCCGAGCAGACTGTTCGGGAACTTTTCCACGTCTGCATCTGGCTGGCGCTCCGCTACACCCGGGATCCTGCCAACCGCCCGGCCTCGACGATCGCGTTCAACGGTGAGTGCCTTAGCCCGCCGCCGAAACCGGGGGTTCAGGCGCCTGCCGATAAACCCCGCTCGGCCGACCAGACGGCGAAACTCGCCGAAGAACTGGCTACCAAGGATGCTGCCCTGGCCGCGCAGAAGCAGGACAACGAGCAACTGCAGTCCCAGCTGGCGGCCCTGCGAGCGGAGATAGGCCGGGCGAAAGAAGAAAACAAGAAGCTCCCGGACAGCCACGACTACTCCGAGGCAGAAACCAGGGTCTACATCGACCTATACTTGGGCGAAGCAGGATGGGCGCTGGATAAGGCCGAGGACCGGGAATTCGAAGTCCACCACATGCCCACCCACGCCGGCCCCGCTACCGGAACCGGGTTCGTGGACTACGTCCTGTGGGGATCCGACGGCAAGCCACTCGCCGTCGTCGAAGCCAAACGGTCATCCAAGTCACCGTACGAGGGGCAGCAGCAGGCCAAGCTCTACGCCGACGCGCTGGAGACGGAGACGGGCCAGCGCCCGGTTATTTACTACAGCAACGGCTACGAGCACTGGATCTGGGACGACGCCTCAGGGTATCCACCCCGTCCCGTTCAGGGCTTCCACACCCGGGACCAGCTCCAGCTCATGGTCGACCGCCGCACCACCCGTAAAACGCTGGCCGCGGCGCCCATCGATACGGAGATCGCCGGCCGCAGCTACCAGCAGGCCGCCATCAGGGCCGTCACCGATGCCCTGGAAACGGATAAGGAACGCAAGGCGCTGCTGGTGATGGCGACAGGCTCCGGCAAGACGCGTACCGTCGTCGCGCTCTCCAGTCTGCTGATGCAGGCAAACTGGGTCAAACGGGTGCTGTTCCTGGCCGACCGCGTAGCCCTGGTCGACCAGGCGGCCCGCGCCTTCAAGACCAATCTCCCCGGTTCGTCCCCGGTGGTCCTGGGCCGGGATGTGGAGGCGGACAGCCGCATTCACATTGCCACCTATCCGACGATGATGAACCTGATCAACGAGCGGACCGACGACGGCACGGTCCTGAAGCAGCGGTTCGGGATCGGCCACTATGACTTGATCATCATCGATGAGGCCCACCGTTCCGTGTATCAGAAGTACCGGGCCATCTTTGACTACTTTGATGCGTATCTGTTGGGTCTGACCGCCACCCCACAGTCCGAAGTGGACCGCAACACTTACTCCTTGTTCGACATCGAGGACCACGTCCCCACGTTTGCCTACGAGCTGACGCAGGCCATCTCCGACGGTTACCTCGTGCCGCCCCGGACCATATCAATTCCGCTGAAGTTCCCCGTCGAAGGGATCCGCTACGAGGAACTCTCGGAGCAGGAAAAGGAGGAGTGGGACTCCGCTGAATGGGATGAAGACGGGGAGATACCAGACGCAGTGGATCCGGCCATCCTGAACACCTGGCTGTTCAACTCCAACACCGTGGACAAGGCACTCGAGGTGCTGATGACACGCGGGCACAAGGTCGCCGGGGGAGACCGGCTCGGGAAGACGATCATCTTCGCCAAGAATCAAAAGCATGCCGAATTCATCGCCGAACGGTTCAACGTCAACTACCCCCAGTACGGGGGCACCTTCGCGAAGATCATCACGCACAGCGTCAACTACGTCTCCACCCTGATCGACGCCTTCGCCCGCACCGAGGACAGTCCACACATTGCCGTGTCAGTAGACATGCTGGACACTGGCATTGACGTGCCCGAAGTGGTCAACCTGCTCTTCTTCAAGGTGGTGCGCTCGAAGACGAAGTTCTGGCAGATGGTGGGCCGGGGAACCCGACTCAGGCCGGAACTGTACGGACCTGGTCAGGACAAGCATGACTTCTTCATCTTCGACGTCTGTCAGAATATTGAATACTTCAACGCCGAGCTGCCCGGTTCCGAAGGATCCCTGGGACAGTCGTTGGCGCAGCGCAGCTTCGCCGTTCGGACACAGCTGCTGGCCGAAGCCCGCACAGCCGGGCTCGACGGCGACTTCGTGCCGGCGCTCCAGTCCGGCCTTGTGGGCCAGGTAGCGGGGTTGCCCCGGGAGAACTTCCTGGTCCGCCCGCAACTGCAGTGGGTAGAGAAGTTCGCCAATGCCCACTCGTGGGCCGCACTTGGCACGCAGGACCTGACGGACCTGCAGACCAAGCTGGCACCCTTGGCGACACTGGCTTCCGCCGCCGATACTGAGGAAGCCAAACGCTTCGACCTGCTGATGTACCAGGCACAGCTGGCTTCGCTGACCTCTGCCGCGGCCGTCGAGCCGTACCGCAAGAAGATTGTCGAGATTGCTTCCGCCCTGCAGGACCAGCCGAACATCCCCGCCATCGCGGCCCAGATGCTCCTGATCCAGTCGATTCTGGAAGGCGAGGAATGGGGCCAGGTCTCGCCGCAGTGGCTTGAGCTGATCCGGGTGCGGCTCCGGGGGCTGGTGCACCTGATCGAGAAGAAGCGCCGCAAGGTGGTCTACATGAACTTCGAAGACACCCTCGGCGAGATCGTGGAAGGTGAGCTGAAAGGGACCGTGACCGGATCGGTAGATCTGGCCCGGTACCGCGAGAAGGCCCGGATGTACCTCCAGGGCTTCCTGGACCACATGGCTATCCATCGCCTCCGCCGCGGGCTGCCACTGACCGAGACCGACCTTGCTGAACTCCAGCGCATGCTGATTGAGAGCGGCGCGGGTTCACCCGAGGAACTTGAAGCAGCCACTGAGCAGGCCGAGGGTCTTGGGCTGTTCGTCAGATCCCTGGTGGGCATGGATCGACAAGCGGCGTTGGATTCCTTGTCTGGGTTCGTGGGAGACAAGACTCTCAACGCCAACCAGCTGCACTTCGTTGACATGATTGTCCAGCAACTCACCGAGAACGGCGTCGTGGACGTCGGCGCGCTGTATGAATCTCCCTACAGCGACGCTGCGCCTGCGGGGCCGGAGAGCTTGTTCCCGGAGGCGGATGTGGATCTTCTGGCTGAGGCGCTGAACCGGGTTCGCGTTTCGGCGATGGTGGGGTAGCTGTCGCCTTGGTTAAGTCCGGTGCAGAGAAGGAAGTGTCTGTGGAGGTTATACCGAGTCTTGCCATGTCCATGGTTGGAAAGCTGCTTGAGGAAGTGTCGTGGGAGCACGCCACAAGTTACCGTCAGGGTGGCCGGGGACGCGAGAACGTACTGAGCGCAGAAGTCATGATGGCACTGGACTTCCTTCCCCGGGACCGCTTCCTCGGTGCCGCAATTCGTGCCGCCAAGGGTGCCGACCACGCTAGGAATGTCCTGATCAATGAGATCGAAGAGGCCGAACTTCGATTCCTGCCCGGGGATATGACGCTCGCCCCGAACCGGCCAGGAAATGACCAGCTCGTGGTGCAGCCAGACGCCCTCATAACGTCTCCGAGCTCTTTTGCCCTCGTTGAGGCCAAGCGTGTTCGAGCGAGTTCATTCCAGCCCGAGCAGCTGGCAAGGGAATATGTGGCAACGATGGCGCATGCCGGAACTCGCACTCCTTTGATCCTGTTGCTGGGTGCACGACCACCTGTTCTGGTTCGAGGCCGTGGGCGAATGAGCGTCGAACGGGCCATCTCGTCGGAACTTGAGTCCGTTCTACTTCGCGCCAAGAACGAGCACCTAATGATGGATCGGATGGTTGAACGGATTCCCGAAGTGTTCTGCTGGATCACCTGGGCGGAACTATCGGCCGTGATTGCCAGTCAGGCTGCGGGCTTCTGGACGACGGACCCGTCTGTCGACGCCTCTGTCCAGCGCCTCGCGAAATCCATAAGTTCGTCTATTGCGTGGCACGCGTAGCCGGAGTCAGGCGCCAGACGAGACTGCCGATTCGATGACCTGCGAACTTGCTATTCCCACAGCGGCAACAATATCTATCCGCGGGACGGCCTAGCCCGGGGTTTTCATGGCGCAGCGTTTGGCGTGCGTGTTTAAGCAGGGAAAGGGTGCTCTGAGCTGGGAAAATAGTGGTTGTCGAGACCGTTATTTGCCTTGCGAAGGAGCACCCTTTCGATGCAGAAGTCTACCCGTGTTTTT